>NZ_JAKEIP010000040.1 GCF_021474425.1 Streptomyces muensis
GAGGGATACGGGAGGTGAAGGGTCGCGGGGAGCGAGGGGATACGGGGGAGGCGAGGGACGCGGGTGTGCGAGAGGAGCCGGGCCGCGCTCTCTGTCACCGTACGGTCCGGTCAGGCGTCCGCCCCCATGGCTCGCGGAGCTGCCGTCGGCGTGTGGCCGCGGACAATGGAAGGACGGCGGTGGGATGCTCCCCGGGGCGGGGCCGCGGGAAGGAGCGCCATGCCGCGGTGGCCCTCGTCACCCGACCATGTGCAGGCCGCGCGCCGAGCGGTACGGATCACCGTCGCGGCCGGCGTCGGCTTCTACCCGGCCGTGTACGCCCTGGACGAGCCCGCAGTGGCGCTGTACGCCCTCTTCACCCCCATCGCGCTCGGCATCCTCTCCCCCCTGCCCGGCTCGGGCCGGGACCGCGCACGCGTCGTCCTGCGTGCCCTGCCGGTCGCCATGGCGCTGACCGCGCTCGGCACCGCCCTCGCCGTGGCCACCGCACCGGCGGTCGCGGGGATGGTCCTGGTGGGTTTCGTGATGACCTTCGGCGCGGCCTGCGGCCCGGCTCCGGCCGGCGCCGCCCCCGGGCTCCAGCTGTTCTACATCCTGGCCTGCTTCCCGCCGTACGCACCCGACACCCTCCCCGAACGCCTGGCCGGCCTGCTCGTCGGGGGCACCCTGTTGACCCTCTGCGAACTGCTCGTGCTGCCCGCGCCCGCGGAGGTCCCCTACCCCGAGCGGCTCGCCTCGGCACTGGAACTGGCGGCCCGCGCGACGCGCGCCTCGGTGCACGGCGGGGTGGCCGAACCCGGTCGCGCCCGAGAGCTGCGGGACGCCGGCCAGGCCCTGCGGCTGTCGCGGCTGCCGCCCGCCGTACGCCCGACCGGAGCCGGACGCACCGACCGCGCCCTGGCCCACACGGGCGGTGCGACCCGGCGCCTCCTCGACCAGCTGGCCCGCGCCGCCGAGCACTCAGCGGACGCCCCCAGGGATGCGCCCACGCAGGCCGTCGCGGACCCCGTGTCGGCGCCGCTGCTGGCCGCGATCACGGCGGAGTGCCTCGCCATGGCGGAGAACCTGCGCGGCCGGCGCCCGGTCGCGGGTCCCGAGGCGCTGGAGGAGATGGTCGAGCAGTTCCTCACCGCCCGAGCAAGCGCCACGCTCGCCCGCGACCCGCCGTCGTCCCCCACCCTGCGCCGGCAGTCGGCCGTCCTCGCCGAGGCGGCCTCGGCCGTGACCGCGCGGGCCGCACTGTCGATCGCGATCGGCGGCAGACGCAGCGTCCGCGGCCTGCCGAGCGAACAACTCTGGTACGCCGAGCCGTCCGCGATCCACCTGTGGCTGCGACGGCTCACCGGCAACCTGACACTGCGCTCGGTCGTGTTCCAGAACGCCGTGCGCACCGCGCTCGGGCTGGGCGTGGCGCGTCTCGTCGCCGGTTCGCTGGACCTCTCCCACGGCTTCTGGGTGCTGCTCGCCGTGCTGACACTCGGACGCACCACGGCCGGAGCCACCCTCTCCGCGGTGCGGCTGGCGGTGATCGGCACGTTCGCGGGAGCGCTGACAGCGGGAGCACTGATCCTCTGGGCGGGCGAGGCGACCGACGTCTACGCCGCGCTGCTGGCGCCCGTCATGCTGCTGGCCTTCACCGTCGGACCGATCGCCGGCATCGCCTGGGCCCAAGGGCTGTTCACCCTCGTCGTCTCCACCGCCTTCGCCCAGCTCGCGCCCGTCACCTGGCAGATCGGCGAGGTCCGCGTCGTGGACGTCCTCACCGGCTCCTGCATCGGACTGCTCTGCGGGGTCCTGGCCTGGCCGGCCGGAGCGGCGGGCGAGGTCCGGCGCGGCATGAGCGCACTGCTCGAGGAAGCCGCGCCCCTCATCCCGGCCACGGTGGCCGCCACACTGCCCGCCACCGCACCGCACCAGGCCTCATCGGCGCACACGCAATCCCCAGAGGATGGCGAACGCACCCGTTGGGAGACCCGGCACCGACTACGGCTCGCCGAAGCGGCATACGCCCAGTACCGCAGTGAACCCGCCACCCACCACGACGACGCCCCCGACTGGCCGGCCGCCCTCAACTTCGCGATTCACACCCTGGTCGGCGCCAACTGGCTGCCCCGCATCGCGGCACGCGACCTCGACCGCGAGGTGCCCGACGCCGTGGCACGCTGGGCACGCGAGGCGGCCGAGTCCACGGCAACCGCCGCCACCCGCGCGGCCGCCTTCCCGCCGAGCGGCATCCGGATGCCGCCGCTGCACGCCCCGTACACGACTGCCTCCGCCTCCGACGCCCCCTCCCCGGACGTTCCGGTCCCACCGTTGCTGCCGGCCCTGACGGACGTGGAGAACTGGCTCGTCACCCTGCGGGCGGACCTGCGAGCGATGAACGAGGGCCCGCCAGGCTGAGGGGCTCCGCGCTCTCCAAGGGCTCCGGTCCTCCAGAGGGGCTCACGCCCTCACGGGGCGCAGGCCTGCGCGATCGACAGGCTGTTCTCGTACAGGTGGTGCCGCGTGATCCGGCCGTCCTCGACGGTGAGGCGCAGCGCGAACGGCCCTTCGAAGCTCTTCCCCGTGGCCCGTACGGTCCCAGACAAGTGCCCCATCAGCACGGCATCGGTGCCGTCGACGAGAAAGGTGTCGACGGAGGCTCGCGCGTCCTCGGGGACGGTGTGCTCCGTCAACTCCGTGAACTGGGCGGCGCATTCGGCGGCGGTGGACCGTGGCCGGATCCACGGAACCCCGGGGTTCTCGGCGAGCAGCCAGTCGACCTCGTCGGCGAAGAGCGAAACGAGCCGCTCGGTGTCGCCGGCCAGCCGGGCGGCGACGAACTCCCGCACCACGGAACGGGTGACCTCGGCGACGGACCCCGAGTCGGCCGACACTGAACTGGCCGTTGACGGCGTGGACTTGACGGACATGGCGCTCTCCTCGCGGCTGCGGGCGGATTCCGGGATTCCCGTAGATGTCGGTATCGGGTTCGACGTCGTTGTGTGCTTGATCCTGCCGGGGGAGAGGAGCGCGGTCGATTACGTCTGGGGTCATGTACCTGTGGGGCCATGGCCTTGGAGGACGTCTCAGGACCTCTCAAGGGATGACACCGCTCATGGGCTCAGGTGATCCAAAAGCCCGGCAGGCGTGGGATAGGGGGATTCCCGGGGGAGCAGGCCCTGGGCGACGTCCAGGTCGCCGGCCCGCACATGCCGGTGTATCTCGTGCGCGAGAGGCGTCACGTCGGTGATGGAGACCGTCCACTCGTCCGCGTAGCGATGCGCGGCTTCGGCGGAGAGCCCGAGCTGCAGGGAACGGTGGTCAAGGGGCCGCAGACGCATGTCGCGCTCGGGGTCCCCCGCGGCTGCATCCCGAGCGCGGGCGGATCGCCGCATTCACGCGCTCACCCCCTGCGGCTTTGGCCGCTGGCGACGCACAGAAGTCTGTCATCGTCGCTTGATGGGTCACGTCAGGCCACGCTCACGGACCTTTCCGTGTGCCCAGCCTGCCTGGTCAGAGGTGGGCGGCTTCCATCATTACGATGGAGACTGCACCGTCGAGGGCGTCTCGCCACAGCGCGGCGCGCTCCTCGTCGCCCGCGACATTGATGATCAGGTCAGCCAGCTCATGAGGTTCAGGCTGGGCAGCGAGTCGTCCGCCCGGGGCTTCGACTGGTTGCAGTGCCAACCTACGGAGGAGACGGCGAGTCTTGGCATCCAGTTCCCTTAGTACGACCGGGGGAAAAGCTCGTCAGCGGCGTCAGCCGGCGGAAGGCCCTGAGAAGCGCGTACCTGGGCGTAGGAGCACAGCCAGACTGCGGTCATCAACACGGTCAAGGTGCCGTCGTCGGACGCGATCCGTCTTTCCAGGTTGACCTTGCACGGCTCGCAGACCGCGTAAGCGGCGGCGAGTGCCTCGGCGATGCCGTTCTCATCTCCAGTGATCATCCCCTGCGCGCCGTCGGGCAGGACGTGGCGGCCGTTCTTAGGACACGCGGTGATCTCAGGCGTGCGAGCTGGATCCTCTGCTGGGGCCGGACCAGACTCCTTGCCGGTGTCGAGTACATGGAACACCCAAGGGGGGATGCGAGTTCCGTGGTCGCAGCTGTTACACCACCACTGCTCGCTGTTGGTCCGCCGATAGCCGTTGGTGCTTCCGCAGTGGCGACAACACATCGAAGGTGTCATGGGACTCCTTCCCCCACATCCCACGCCATTTTCGAGGGCAAGTCTACGGTTCCATACGTCGCTTCACAGTCAGAGCATGTGTGTTCTCGGCCGACCTCTGCGGACAGCATCTGCCGTGGTGTCGCTGACCGTCATCGCCTCGCACCTCGCAGCGCGGCCAATGAGCGTTCGAGCGCATCGCGGCTTTCAATGGCTTCCGGATGTTCGGCGTCCAGGATCCGCGTCCTCGCCTGCAGTACGTCTCGGTGGATTCGAGCCGCTTCCGCGAACTCACCGAGCCCGTGCAAGGCCGTGGCGAGTGCGTGGCGGCCGTTCAGCGTGCGGGGGTGATCGGGGCCGAGCGCGTGGTGGGCCGTCCGAACCGTCTCGCGCGCGAGACGAGCAGCTCGCGTGTGTTCGCCAAGGCGGTTCAGGGAATCGGCCAGGTGGTTGAGGCTGGAAATAGTACGAGGGTGAGTGGGCCCCAGCACCCTCGTACGGATCTCCGCCACCGCGGTATGGATCTCGGCCGCTTCCCGGTGATTTCCTAAGCTGTCCAGGGCCAGCGCAAGGACGTCTCGGCTGGCCAGCGTTTCGGGATGGTCCGGGCCGAGCGCGTTGGTCAAGGCGCTGGTGGTGCCCATGGCCAGGTCGACGCTCTCGGCATGACGACCCATGTACCGCAGTGCCCTTGCGAGGTGATGACCGCTGGAGACCGTGTCGAGGTGACGCGGACCGAGTACACGGGTCCGCACGGCCAGCACTTCTCTGTGTCGGTCGATGGCCGCACTGTAGTCTCCCGTGGCGCGTAGCGCGCGAGCGTACTTGCTGAGACACTCCAGAGTGTCCGGGTGGTCGGCGCCCAGAATCTGCCTGGCTATGTCGTGCGCGCTCCGTCGTAAGGTCAACTGGAGTGGATGGGCGCCCGCGTCACTAAGGAGCGCGGCGAGATTCTCCAGTGCGTCCAGGGCATTCGGCAGTGGAATGGAGCCGTCTGCGCCGAGTTCGGCGACGAGAGCGAAGTGAGGTGCGATAAGCCGGGCGCGGTCCCATGACGACTGCGAGACTTCCGACAATTCCCGGGTCCAGGAAATCAGATGCAGCGCAACCTTCCGACGCCATCCAGGAACGTCTGCCGTCGTCGTGGACAGGATGTACACGTTCACTTCGCGCACCAGCGGGTGCAGGACGAGGCATGGGAAAGAGGCATCACCGCCGTGGGCAGTCTCCGTGGCCTGTAGAAGGTCATAACGGCGGAGACCTGATAGGGCGTCGTCGAGGGCCCCTTCGGTGACGGTTTCGCCGATGACCGCCTGGACAAAACCACCCAAGACGAGATCCCTGGGAATCGGCGCATCGGCGAAAAGAGACAGCAGCCGCAGAACGGGGCGGGCCAGCGGCCTCCGGTCCCCGGCGAGTTGGTCGAGCGAGATCTCCCAGGTATGGCGAACCACGTCCCGGGCCACCTCTGGGTCGGTCGCATCGGGCTGTTCCGGGCCGAGCAAGGGAGACAGATCCTGCTCCAGCGCCTGCTGGTATGCGGTGAAAGTACGGTACCGGCTGGTCGTCTCGGTCAGGTAGCGCCCGGCTGCTCGCAGCGCAAGGGGCAGACCTCCGAGGCGAACGGCGAGCGACTCGGCCTCGGACAACGTCCCCGACTGTGGGGCCAGGTCGAGGAGAACCTGTCCGCCTGCTGTTGTGGTCAGTGGCCGAAGCCTCAGCAGTTCGGCTGCGGATCCCCAGACGTCCTGGCTCGTATCTCGGCTCGTCAGGAGCAGGAGGCCGGCGCCGTAGGGTCGGACCCAACCGCGGTAGTCACTCAGTTGTTCTGTCGCCGGAACGATCGGGCTGGGATCGTCGATGTTGTCGATGACCAACAGCCACTTGCGGGTGCGGGCCAAATGCAGCCAAAAGACGTCTGGAAGGCTGTCATGGCCGGCCCGGGCCCGCTCCAGGAGTGCAGGGGGAAGGCCACAGTCGAGGGCGACCTGTGTGAGTTGTGCTTGCAAGGACTCAAGGCCCTGCCACCGTACCCAGTAGGCGTCGTACCCGGCTTCAGCCGCTTTGGCGCACAGCATCGCGGCCACCGTGGTCTTCCCCATGCCGCCACCTGCGCAGATCACGGCGAAGCGTCCGTTCGGTGTGCGGAGCATGTGGGTGAGGCGGTCCAGTTCCGCCTGTCGACCGTGCATCAGCTCCGCCTCGATGTGCGGGGGGCGAAGAGAGGCTGGACTCACCGCGGCGAGTGGACGGACCGGGGTCAACGTCGAGGGCGATGACGACTCGCCGTCCTGGCGCGTGCTGAACCACGTCAAACCAATGCTCAGCAGGGCCAGCGCAGCGAAGGTCGGCCAGATCACCCACGCATGGCCGGCCCACGAAGGTACGGAGTCGCTGGCGTAGTTCGTCACCGGTCCCAGGAGCACAGCTATGACAGCCAACAAACCTGCGACTCCCGCACCAGTGCGGGCTTGAGACTGACGTCGCATGCGCTGCTCCTCGCCCACCGTGTGGTTGCCGGGCTATCAATGCCCGCGGTTCTGGCTCACGACACCGGGTAGTGGCCAAGGAGCCAGTCGGTATAGAGGCGGGCGTGGATGAGGAGTTCCGGGGCTACTCGTCGCCCCTGGCATCATCAGTCGCTGGGGAGTCGTCTGTGAACACACATTGATGACCGATCATGCTTCCAGGCCGCGGGGAACCGGCCGTCACGGGCTGCGGGGAGGCCGATCTCTGTGGAGTAAGCCTGGTAGATGGTGATCGTGGAGTCGGTGGAGCAATGGCCAAGGCTTGTGGATGAGATGACGTGAGGTTGGCGACTCAGTCCTGGACGAGTTCGACCTGATGTGGTTCCGCTCCGCCGAGGTAGAGCATGCACCCCGCGGTCTCGTCCACGTCCTCCATGTCGAAGCTCTCCGGCGGCACGACGTAGATTCCGACGGCGGGGGTGGGAACCCAGCCGAAGTCACGGGGAGGGTCGTACTCCTCGTAGTGCCCCACGCAGAGGCGAGTGGGAGGGATCGACACCGTGCAGACGTCTCCTGCACGAAGGGCAGCGGGTGCCGGCTCAAAGTGATAGGGGGTCCACTCACCGCTTGAGTCAGCCCAAGGGAGGTGGAACGTCCCGTCCCAGCGAACCCGCCCGGAGTTGTCGATCTCTCCCCAAGGCCATTGGAGACGGACATGGGTCGCATTCACCGAGACGACCCGAGCGCTCGCCGGCTCGCAAGAGACGATCACTTCGTCGCCAACCCGATACGCCATGTCTGATCGCCCTCTGTCCCGGTCGTGAAGGACCGAGGATAGATCAAGATCGATGCAGCTGGACTGGCCCCGCCATCGCCCGACCGACCGCTCTGACGTAGGACGTCGTCAGGTTCCGGACTCAAGCCTCGCTTCAAGGAGCCAGAAGGGCTCGGCGTCGGCGAGCGGTGTGCTCGACGTGAGGGTGAGGCCGGCCCGACGGCACAGGTCCTCGAAGTCCTTGCGGGTCCGTTCCCGGCCGCCGAGGTTGACGAGCATGTTGAGGTCGCTCAGGTAGGTGATCGCGCCATCGGTGAGGCTGGCCCCGGTGTGGGTGTCGGCGGCCTCGGGGAGCAGCGGTTCCACGATGAGGAGGCGGCCGTCGGGCGGCAGGGCGTCGCGGCAGTGGCCGAGGATGGTGACTGCCTGGTCGTCTGTCCAGTCGTGCAGGACGCTCTTCATCAGGTAGAGGTCGGACCCCTCGGGCACGGAGGTGAAGAAGTCCCCGGCGACCAGGGAGCAGCGTTCCTTCAGCCCGTGCCGCTCCAGAGTGGCAGGTGCCTGGGCCAGGCCCTCGGCGGTGTCGAAGAGCACGCCGGTGAGGTGCGGATGCGCGGCGAGTACGCCTGCCAGCAGGGTCGCGTCGCCGCCGCCGACATCGGTGACGGAGGTGAACCGGCCGAAGTCGTAGGCGTGGGGCAGAGCCGCCGCGGTCTCGGACACGGCCTGGCTCATGGCGGCGTTGAACTGGCCTGAGAGTTCCGGGCTTTGGCCGAGGTGGGTGAAGAAGTCGGTGCCGAAGACGGTGTCGAAGGCGGGCCGGCCGGTGCGGATGCTGTCGTCCAGGTGCTCCCAGGCGCGCACGACGGCCGGTTCGGTGAACACCCGCACGAATGAGGTGAGGGAAGCGGGGTGGTGCCGGTGGAGGAGTGTGCCCGTACCGGTCACCGAGTAGGTGCCGGGGGTGTGCTCGTTCAGCAGGCCGAGGCTGGTCAGGGCGCGGAGCAGCCGGGACATGGGCTGCTCCTCGGTTCCGGCCTCGGCGGCGACATCGGCGGCGGTGCGCGGTGTGTCGCCGATGTGCTCGACCACCCTCAACCTCACGGTCGCGCGCAGGGTCTGCGCGGCCATGGTGCCGAAGACGAGCCGGACGATCTGGTCACGGTCGGCTGTGCTCACTGCCGGGGCATCGGTGTTCGCCACGGATGTCTTCCCTTCCTTCGGTGGGGTCCCGTTTCGGTACGTGCGGACGTGCGTCAGGCGGCCGTCGTGGAGCTGCCGGCGAGGGCGCCCGGCGTGCATCCCGCGTGCGTGAACACGTCGCGGTGGAGGTGGGACTGGTCGGTGTAGCCACAGGCGAGTGCCACGTCGGCGGCGCTGTGACCTGAGCTCAGCGCCTGCGCGGCATGGTCGAAGCGGACCAGCATGGCGGCGCGCTTGGGGGTGAGGCCGACCTGGTCCGTGAACCGGGACCACAGTCGCTTACGGCTCCAGCCACAGGAAGCGGCGAGGTCCTCGACGCGGACCCGGCCCCGGCGGGCGACGATGGTCTCCCAGACCGCGGCGACCTCGGCCGTCATCGACGGCGCGTCAGCGGCCCGCCCGACGAGGAACTCGTCGGTCAGCGCGAGGCGTTCCTGCCAGGTCCCGGCCTCGCCCAGCCGCTCGCGCAGACGTCGCTCCTGGCATCCCCACAGATCCGCGAGCCCGATGACGGACCCTTCCAGCTCGCGTGGGGATACCCCGAGCACCCGGTAGGCGGCAGGCGGCGACAGACGAACCTCGACGCACTCGACACGCGGGCCACGAATACGGGCCCGACCGGGCGACACTCCGGCGACCAGGCTGTTCAGCGGCCGACGCCCCGTGGCGCTGTCCACGCCGAGCGGCTCGTCCCCGAGTCCGATGACGACGATCACAGCGGGCTGAGGGAGTACCTGCAGGTCCAGACCCGCGGCGAGCCGGTCACGGAACCCGGCCATCCGGACGCCGTCCAGCAACGTACCGCCGACCGGGTGGGCGACTTCCCAGCCGCTCGCGGCATCGAGATCCGTGCGTGCGGGCCCCACGTCGTAGCTGCGCATGCCTCCACGGTCGCCGACGCCAGGGCCTCCTGTCTTGGACGAATGTTCCCCGGCCATCTTTGGCGTGTGGGCGCCATACTTTGGTCGGCCACGCCGAGACCGAAGGCGGATGTCCCGGGACCCGACGCTTTCCTAGCGTGACGGTGTGACGACGACTGACGCCGAGACCCCCGACAGCACAGGACACCCGGGCAGCACTGGAGCCCTCGACAGCGCCGGGAAGGCCCGGCCGCCACGCGGGGCCGTGCGCAGTGGGGAGCGAGCACTCGCACCCGACCTGGCGCGGGGCCTCATGCTCTTGCTGATCGTCGTGTCCAACACCGCCTTCCACCTCTACGCGGCTCGCCACGGCCCCTCCGGGTGGCAGCCGGTCGACGGTTCCTGGGCGGACCGGGCGGCACAGTTCACCATGATCACCGTGTTGGATCTGCGGGTGTACCCGCTCTTCGCGTTCCTCTTCGGCTACGGCATGATGCAGCTCTACCTGCGCCAGACCGAGGCCGGAGCGACCGGCCGCGCCGCCGTCGGCATCCTGCGCCGCCGCAGCCTGTGGCTGATCGTCATCGGGCTGTCGCACGCCACGCTGCTGATGGCCGGTGACATCGTCGGCTACTACGGCGTCCTGAGCCTCGTCCTGGGCTTGCTCTTCGTCAGGCGGAGCGAGCGTGCGCTGAAGTGGTGGATCGGCGTCGCGGCCGTACAACTGCTGCTGATCTCGGCGTTGCCCGTCGTCGCGGCCTTGCTGCGGGGCGAGTTGGGCTCCCTGGGGGACACGGCGGCGGAGCCGGGCTTCGTGGCGTACGCCTCGGGAGAGGAGGGCTTCCTCGCGGCGCTCGGCACCCGCCTGACGACCGGCCTGTTCATCACCTTCGTCGCCGCCCCGCTCGCCCTCGTCGGCGGCGGCTACCTGGTGTTCCTCCTCGGCTTCTGGGCGGCACGCCGACGCGTCCTGGAGGAGCCCGGGCGGCATCTGCGCCTGCTGCGCCGCACCGCCGTCGGCGGAATCGCGATCGGCTGGCTGGGCGCGCTGCCCGCCGCGCTCGCCCACGTCGGCGCGCTGGACGTGCCGGACGACGCACAGAGCGAGGAGGGGGCGCTCACCATCCTGCGCGACGTCACCGGGAACGCCGCCGGGATCGGCTACGTCGCAGCCGTCGCCCTCTTCGCCCACTGGTGGACCCGCCGACGCCTCGGAAAGCAGGATCGCCGGGGAAGCCGGACCGTCATGGCGGTCGCGGCGGTGGGCAAGCGGTCGCTGTCCTGCTACCTGGCCCACTCGCTGATGTTCGCCCCACTGCTCGCGGCCTGGGGCCTCGGCCTCGGCGAGCACCTGAGCAGCGTCACCATGGTGTTGTTCGCGGTCGGCGTCTGGCTGGTGACGGTCGCCGGCGCGTACGCGCTGGAACGCGCCGGGCGACAAGGGCCGATGGAGACGGTGCTGCGACGGCTGGTGTACCGCCGCACTTGATCCGGACGCGGATACGTCACGTATCCGCGTCCGCGATACGGCGCGTGCCGCTCAGCCCGCGTACACCCGGCCCTCCTTGATGACCAGGTGCGTCGGGTCGGAGCAGCCGAGGGACGGGGTGAGCAGCAGACTCACCGTCAGGGGCGCCGGTTCGGTGCTCGCGGTCGAGAACTCGCAGACGGCCCCCGTGCCGGTGAGCGGGTACCAGAACCAGCCGTCCACCTCGCCCACGGTCACCCGGTCCGACTCCTTCCAGGCGCCGTTCGACTGCGTGTAGACCTGCAGCCGCACCGAGGCGGCGTACTCGTCCTGCGTCGACCGCAGCGCGGTCAGTGTGACCTTGTAGTCGCTGCCGAGCTGGGACGAGGCGATCTGCCGTGTCTGCGGCCCTGCGGCATCGGCGCTGGAGGCCCCGGCGCTCGCGGCACCGAGAGCTGCCGCCGTCAGGGCGGTGAGAAGCGCGGCCGTGCCGCGGCGTGTACGAGTGCTGGCCAAGCTCATGTGTTCCCCCGTTGGAACGAGTTGGGACGGACGCTCGGACGAGCGCCCGTCACCGGTGGAGACACACGACACGGAGGAGGGGTTGTACGGCCGTACCACCGCTCGGCAGAGCAGCCGCCGTCTGTCGTGGTCAGCTCTTGACGGCCACCGTCTCGTCCGGCATCGGCGTGGTCTGCCCGTCCGACCCGCGCCCCGCGAAGCGCATGGCGACGCACGCCCCCAGGTACAGCAAGGCGACGACCAGCAGCAGTGCCTGATAGCCCGTCAGCAGCGCCAGGTACTCCAGCGCACCTCCGGTCAGCGCGCCCAGCAGGTTCGCGCCGAACGCGGACGTCGGGTCGGGGGCCAGGGCGAGGCGGTCGGAGAAGATGAGGTTGGCGCAGAAGATGGGGGCGAAGGCCAGGGCGATGGCGGCCGCGAGCCGGCCGACGGGCGGCAGCGAGAGCACGGCCTGCGTCGGGACGAGCCAGGCCACCGCGAGCGAGCCGAAGAGCAGCAGCTGCAGCAGCAGTTGGTTGACCCGCCGCAGCCTGCGCCGGACCTCGACGGCGGCGAGGACGGAGAGCAGCACACCGAAGAAGACCAGGGCGTTGACCAGCCAGGTCGTACCGAAGTACAGGGCGAACCCGATCACGTTCTTCGTTTCGAGCAGCATGAAGGCCGCGCCCAGCAGGAACATGTCGGTGTAGCGGACGGTGTCGCGGATACGGACCCCGGTCAGGCGCACCGCCAGCAGCGTCACCAGCAGGATCGCGCCCAGGGCGCCCACATAGAGCGTGGGGATGCCCCGGTGCAGCAGATACGGGAAGGGGTGGTCGTCGGTCGCGGCCGCCGGGACCGGTCCGCTGGGCTGCCAGATCTGCTGGCAGGACTGGTCGGCGGGGGTCATCCCGGCCACCAGTACGGCCGCGTTCCGCTTGAACGTCGTCATACAGGGGGCGTGGCCGTAGAGGTCGTCGAGGTCGCCGGCGAAGCGGTCGACCAGCCAGGCCTTGCGGTAGTAGTTGTACATGGCGAACGCGCCGTCCGGCGTCAGATGATCCCGGGCGGCCTCGAACGCCTCCCGCGTGAACAGATAGCTCTCCAGCCGCAGATTGCTCGCGCCCGACACCAGCGTCAGGGAGTCCGGCAGCGCCAGGATGATCAGGTCGTACTTGGCGTTCGTCCGCTCCAGGAAGGCCCGCCCGTCGTCGATGTGGACATGCACCCTGGGGTCGTCGTACGGCCTGGCGGGATGCAACTGCGCGCCGATCTCCTGAAGGCGGGGATCGATCTCGACCGCGTCCACGTGCTCCGCGCCGTGCGCCAGCGCCACCGCGACGTCATTGCCGTTGCCGGCCCCGATGACCAGCACGCGCTTGTGCGGGTTGCGGGGCGTCTGCTCATAGGCCTGCCGATAGGGCGAGTTCTCCCGCAGCAGCACCGGCAGCGGTGCGGTGCTCTGGTGCGGGACACCGTTGGCGGAGATGTAGTACGTCCGGGTGGCGGTCGGCGACGCCTTGAGCTCGATCTTGTAGTACGGCGACCAGGACACGCCGGCCGCCGTCGACTCCAGGAACAGCGCGGCGACCATCGCGGTGAGGGGGACGCCGTACAGCAGCGTGTTGCGGCGCCCGCCCAGGACCAGCAGGGCCACGGCGGCCAGCACGCCCCACACGACCGACGGGGCCCGCAGCCAGGACAGTACGGCGAACGACACCGAACCGGTGATGCTGCCGAGCAGGTCGTAGCGGTAGGCGTCGAGGGAGGGGAGCTGACGGAAGAGGTCGGCGGTGATCTTGCCGATCCCGGCCATGATCACCGCGGTCAGCAGGAAGATGGCCGGCAGCGTCACCCACTGCGGCAGGCCGGTGGTCTTCACGGCGGTGAAGTAGATGACCTCGCTGCTGCTCTGACGCACCTGCACCGGGTACGCCCGTACGAAGATGACGAGCAGCGCCAGCGGAATCGGTGTCCAGCGTTTGAGCCACTGTCCGCGCCCGGCCGGGATCAGGAACCCGATGCCGATGCCCAGGAACGACCCCAGCAGGATGAAGTTCGAGAAGTAGCTGAGGTGGACGACGTTGGCGCCGGCCCATCTGATCAGCGCCAGCTCGACGAAGAGCATGGTGGTGCTGGCCAGCACGAGCCTCCAGCGCACCGAAAACGCCGATTGTCCCGTTTTGGTCATCTTCATAGCGGTTTACGGTGCCAGGTTCGGGTCGGCTAGTCGAGATGCCTTGCCGGTGCGCACCACCGCCATTGGTGTGGGGGTGGCTAGGCCAGCCACTCCGTGGAGATCTCCCGCTTGAGATACGTCCACGGGTCGTTGCGCAGCGCGGGCGGTGGTTCTTCGGCGTCGTACAGCGACCGGGAGATCTCCTGGCAGACGAACTGCGTCATGCCGAGCACCGTCATACGGAGGTCCTCCCAGCCCCGAGTACTGGCGACGACATCCACGAAACGTTCCCGGCGAGCGTCGTCCGTGACATGGGACAGCGCGTTACGACGCTGGCCGAACCCGCTGAAGTGCCGGTTGAGTTGGGTGCTGAGATGCTGCGAGAGCAGCGGACGTGACTCCTGGAGCAACCGCAGTATCGCCGGGCTGCCCTCATGGGCGTCCGGCTTGAGTGCCTCGGCTATCCCGTACCCGCGCCAGTACATGGACGTCTGCATCATCTCGGGCCACGGCTGCGCCATGCCTTCGAGGACGAGGACATGGTGCACCAGCCCCAGGAACGCCGACCTCAGGTTCACGTCGTCGGGCAGCTCCGCCGGAGCGACAGGCCACTCGTACGGCGGCACACCGATGATCTGGCCGAGGGTCCAGCCGACGATGACGGGGCTGAGGCTCGGGGGCAGGGGCGTCTTGAGGCCGGGCACTTCGGTGAGGGCCCGCTGGAGCACGTTCGTCGCCAGCGCGGAACCCAGCTCCCGGTCGTCGCCCGTGATGCGCAGGCCGGCCAGGATCCAGGTGGCCAACCGGGCGTGCTCGGCGCTCGGCACCACGAGGTCGCCGACGCCGGTGGCGTCGGTCCACTTGAGCTGTGCCTCCCAGTACGCGTCGTAGGCGTCGGCCGCGGTACCGAGCCAGGCATGGTCGTAGCCGATCTCGGCGAGGCGGTCTTCCAGGACCTCCTGGCGTGTCAGGTCCGCCGCCAGCAGCCGGTACAGCTCGGCGAACACGAGCGGCGAGAGGGTGCAGCTCAGTTCGTCCATAGAACCTGTTCCAGCTGATCGGCCAGGGGCACGGCCGGTTCGATGTCACCGTCGAAGTCGAGGGCCTCGCGAGGAACGGGGAAGCGCTCGACGTCCGAGCGCCGCAGCGACGGCACGGTCACACCCCGCAGCAGGATCCGCCGGGTCGCCTGGCCTTCGCGGCCGTTGAGGTAGTGGGCCAGAGCCGGTCCCTGTGTGGGGTCGAGCAGGCGCAGGACGAAGACATGGGGATCCGCCACACCCGGGTGCTGAGCGACCGTCGCGTAGGCGTAGTCGCCCAGACCCGCGACGAGGAGGTCTCCGGGAGCGATGACGGCCGTTCCGGCAGCCGCCGGATCGACCCAGCGTCGGATCGGCTTCCCGGCGAGGGCGCTCACGTTCACCACCGGCAGGGTGTCGGGCAGTGGCTCCGGGACTTCGGTGGCGCGGGTCGACCGGGACCGCGCCAGCTCCCGGACGAAGGAACCCAGGGGCTCGCCGTCCTCCAGCAGTTCGGGCCTGGGGGTCGCGAGCAGGATCGCCCAGTCGTTCCTCAGGCGCAGGTCCGCCGTGCGCCACCACGTCGACTCCGCGGAGGCCTCCGCGCGGTGCGTGCGCTCCTCGATCCGGGTCAGGACCTCATCCAGACGCCGGGTGTCCGACAACGGCGGCACCGGCAGTTCCATGTCGAGCAGATCCGACGCCTTCACGGCGCCCGTGGGCGAACCGGCCGCCAGAAGGGCCCGACGGGCGTGCCCGGTCCGGCTGTTCAGTACCCCCCAGATCCAGAGGGCGTCGGACGACGCGGCCGGACGCAGTGCCGTGAAGCGGGACGAGAACAGGGCGCCGTTCAGCCGTTCGTCGATGAGAAGGGCCGGTCCGGACACCGAGGGCGGGACCAGGACGTCACCAGGTCGCAGCCCGTGCCGGCCGACGACGAACGCACTGCCCTGGTACTTCGTGCTGCGCCGCCGGATCGCGCCCGTCGACGCCGCCAGGTTGGCGGGTGTGATGACGGGTGAACCGGCCCTCGTCACCGTGCTGGGCCGCGGAGTATCGGCAAGCTCGCGCACGGAGGCCAGCGGCGCTCGCGTCGGCCACTCGAACGCGGAGGCGGCCAGCCGGACCGGGTCCCAGCCGAGCCCGTCCCGTCGCAGGTCGACCACCAGAGACGTGCTCATGGCCGCCCCGGTACGCGCGGAGTCGCCGCGGGGTCGATGAACTCCAGTGCCGCACTCAGGGCGGCGCCCTCCGGCTCCAACTGGGTCTCCCAGTCCTCGCCGAGCTGGGCCACGAATGTCTCCGACGGTTCCGCCCTGTCGATCACCACGAGCACGGACCGCACTCCCGTACCGGACAGGGCGCCCCGCGGCAGTCCGATCAGGGCGGCCACGCGGAACTCACGGGCCAGAAACGTCCGGTACGACGCGTGGCGCTCCGCCGAGGTGAACCCGCTCGCCAGATGGAACACGGCACGCCCGCCGGCCTTCAACGCCCGCAGGACCCTGTCCACCGCCGCGACCTCACCGTCGGTGGTGGTGGACCCGTTCAGGAGCGCATGGCGGTCCTCCGACCGGACATGGAGCGGGGGAGCGGTGACGATGACGTCGGCTGCCGGGAAGTCCGCGCGGAAGGCGTCCGCCTTGTCGATCTCCACGGGCGACGGGGCGCCGTGACCGATTCCGGCCGCGAGGTCGGCGAGCCGCGGATTGATCTCGTAGCCGACGAACCGGGCCTGGACGCCTCGATCCGCGGCGCGGTCGAGGGTGGCCCACAGGAACGAGCCGGTCCCGCAGAAGGGGTCCAGGACCGTCCCGGTCAGACGCTTCTCCACCAGGGCCGCGACGGCGGAGGCGACCGCGGGGTGGGAACTGGAGCCGGAGCTGCCGCGTGAGGCGAACTCGATCAGCGCCTCCCGCTTGGCACGCCACAGCACGTCCGGCCGCACGGGGAGGAAGGCACCCTCCGGCAACTCGATACCGGGCCGCGCCGTCTCCGCCAGGATGGTTCCCGACGGAAACCCGTCGCCGACGCGCACCCCGGCGTCACGCAGACGGTTGGCCTCGAACCAGAGGCGCTGCACCAGCAGGGACGTCGCGAGCCCCTCGTCGGTGAGCCGGCCCTGCGAACCGTACGCGGGCGGCGTGGGACCGTCGACGGGCTCCAGGGAGCGGACGCCGCGGTCGGCCTTGAACCACTCGCCGTCGATGACGGCGTAGTGCTCGACCGTGCCCATGAGATCCCGGCTTCGCGCCAGTGCCGGAAGGGCGAACTCCGGCTGCTTGAGCCGGTTCTTGACCTCGACGACGGCCCAGGGCACCAGGTCGCCGTCGGCGTTGGACGCCCAAGCGAGCACATCGGGCCGGAAGTTCGGCAGCTTCTCGAGGCGCGGCTCCGACTGGAGAAGCGTGTAGCCCGCGGCGCGCAGCCTGGACCGAACGTCCCCCACCTTCACGTTCCTGTCCGACATCGTCCCCCTCTCCGGATCAAGCCGACCGCGAAAAGTATCGCTCCTGGTCAACGACCGCAACTCGCAGTCTCCGTGGCTGTGCGCGGCGCCTGCCTGCAAGGATCGAGTCAGGGGCGTCCCGCGGTGGCGTCACAGGCTCGCGAGCAGTCGGTCGAGGGGAGCGGGCACCTGCTCCGGTTCGAGGGCCTCGACGAGGAGACGGCCGTAGCGGATCTTGCGGCCCCGCTTCGTGCCGAGGAAGCGCCGCATCTGCTGCTGCGGGGGCCGGCCCTGCTGTGCCGGTTGGCGTTCGAAGATCCGCCAGGCCTGGAGGTCGCCCTCCGCCTGCACGATCCTCTCGACCCGGGGCACGCCCAGCGCGCGGATGAGTTCGTCCTCCAGGTCCGACACACACACGAAGACCCCGTGACGCGGCGCCCGGGCACGTTCGAGACCGCGGTCGTAGAACGGCTGCTCGCGCTCGTCGCACAGGCCGGCCAGGCGCAGCCCCAACCCGGTCGGCCCGAGGAGGCCGGCGTAGCGGCCGACGCTCATGGCTCCGCCCATCGGCAGGGCGCAGATTCCCTCGGCGGAAAGGTCCCGGCCATGGCGGGCGGCCAGTGCCTCCACGGCCGCGAGGTCGCTCGGTCCTTCCAGCAGCACCGCGGTCCGTACCCCCACGCGCGCGGCCAGCTCGCCGGCCAATGCGCCGGCCGGCCCGCCGGGACTTCCCGCCGCCCAACTGGTGACCGCGTCCCGGAACGCTCCCATGTCCGCCATGAGGCCGATTCTGCTCCAGCGGAAGCGGACGGGGCACCGAGTTTTCGCGCGCCGCGCCGCTCAGGGCGCCCTCATCCCGAAATCGCCTTACCGGCAAGGAAATTGACCGTGCATCATTTTTGAAAATCAAATACAACTTTGCGAGCTCTTGGTGTAGCTCCGACGCCGATTACGTGAGCCTCGTGAGCATCACAAGGTGACTGTGACCCCATCCGTAACAGCGGTCAGCGCACAGTCGCCGCACCCCCCACGTACGTGAGAGGCAACAACGATGACGATGAGCCGCGCACTGCGGTACGGCGGCCGCACGCTGGCGTTGACGGCCACCGCACTCGGGACGATCGCGGTGGCCGCCGTGCCCGCGGTGGCCGACGAGCAGCCCACCGCGGAGCAGATCATGGCCGACTGCGCCTCCGGGCAGGGCAAGTGCAGCTTCAACACCCCGGAGATCGGCGAGGCCTACCTCGGGGAGCCCCGTCAGGTCTCCGAACTGCTCTACAACTGCACGGCCTCACCGGCCTCCCAGTCGATGGCATGGGCCGACACCGTGGGCTCCTCCCACTCGGTGGGCGGCTCGGTCACCGTCGGCGGAGGCATCGAGGGCATCATCACCGCCAGTGTGACCGCGACGTACAACTACACCTGGCAGAGCTCGCACACCGAGACCAGCACCTTCACCGTGACCGTGCGGCCCGGCGAAGTGGGCTGGATCTCCCGTGCCCAGGTCATGCAGCGGATATCCGGCACCTGGCAGACCCACTACGACGACCCCAAGTGGGGCCACTACTACTGGTTCGTCCCCGACGTGATCACCGGCCCCGCCCCGAACGGCACGGACGGCAAGCACAACGCTGTCGTGGTCAAGTCCCGCAAGATGACGGCCGACGAGAAGAAGCTCTGCGCCGGCGGGTCCACCAGGGACGACGTCTTCACGCGCGGCGGCTGATCCGAGCGGAGCGGGAAGGCGCGCGGGTCCGATCCGTGCCGCGTGGGCGTGTAATGCGCGTGTGCAATTGATCTCCTCCGGGTACCCGGAGCCGGACCCGCGCCAACCCGCACGCGAGAAGGGCTGCCAGGCATGCACATCGATCTCAGGGGCCGCACCGCCCTCGTCACCGGATCCACCCAGGGCATCGGCGCGGCGATAGCCGCCGGGCTGGCCCGTGCCGGGGCCCGGGTGGGTGTCAACGGCCGCAACCCGGAGCGGGTGGAGCGCAGCGTCGCCGAGCTGGCCCAGGCGGTGCCCGGAGCGGCCTGGGTGCCGGTCCCGGCGGACGTGACCACGCGGGAGGGCGCGGACACGGTGGCCGAGACGCTGCCCGACGTGGACGTCCTCGTCAACAACCTCGGCGTCTTCGGCGCCGCCGACCCCCTGGAGATCAGCGACGACGAGTGGCGGCGCTACTTCGAGGTCAACGTGCTGTCCGCCGTACGACTGACCCGGCAGTTCCTGCCCGGCATGACCGAACGCGGCTGGGGTCGCGTGCAGTACATCGCCAGCGACTCGGCGCTCGTCACCCCGGCCGAGATGATCCACTACGGCATGTCCAAGACGGCGCTGCTCGCGGTCAGCCGGGGCTTCGCCAAGCAGGCGGCCGGCACCGGAGTGACGGTGAACTCCGTCATCGCCGGGCCCACCCACACGGGCGGAGTCGAGGACTTCGTCTACGAACTGGTGGACCGCGACCTGCCCTGGGACCAGGCCCAGCGCGCCTTCATGCGTGAGCACCGCCCCCAGAGCCTGCTGCAACGGCTGATCGAACCGGAGGAGATCGCCCACATGGTGGTCTACCTCAGCTCCGACCAGGCCTCGGCCACCACCGGCGGGGCGCTGCGCGTGGACGGCGGCTACGTCGACTCCATCCTGCCGTGACCGGGTGACCACCCAGGGGCGACTGTCGCATGGTTTGTCTTCCCGCGGCCGCGGCACTCGGAGTCGGGATCGTTCCGGCGAGGACGGGCGGAGACGGCAGAGGACGGGCGGAGACGGCGGAGGACGCGCGGAGGCGCGGAACAAAGGGCGGTCGATGACGACGATCGGCGTGGAAGAGGAGTACCTGCTGCTCGACCCGGCCACGGGCCTGCCGGTACCCCTGGGGGAGGAGGTGCTGGGCGCTGCCGGGCTCGGCCGCCTCGCGGCGGACCGGGAGGTGCAGCACGAGCTGCTCCAGGCGCAGGTCGAGGTGGCGACCCCGGTCTGCGAGACGCTGGAGGAGGCCGGAGGCCATCTGCTGCGTCTCCGGCAGGCCGTCGCGATGGCCGCCGAGGAGCACGGCTGCCGGATCGCGGCCTGCGGGGCCTGGCCCCTGCGCCGCGGTCGTCCCGTGGCCGTCACCGACGAGGCACGCTATCGGGCCATGGTTGTGCAGGCGCCCCAGCTGGTGGCGGAGCAGCTGGTCAACGGCATGCACGTGCACGTCGCCGTACCCGGCCGCGAGCAGGGCGTACAGGTCCTGAACCGGATCCGGGCATGGCTGCCGGCCCTGACCGCCATGTCGGCGAACTCCCCGCTGTGGGACGGCCAGGACACCGGCTTCGCGAGCTGGCGCACGGTGATCTTCGGCCGCTGGCCGGTCAGCGGCATGCCGCCGCCCTTCCAGGACGCCACGGACTACGACCGGCGCATACGGCGACTGCTGGACGCCGGCCTCATCGCCGACATGGGGCAGGTGTACTGGCAGGCCCGTCTGTCGGACCGCTACCCCACAGTGGAGGTGCGGTGCGCGGACGTCCAGCTGAGCGCGGACGAGGCGGTCATGCTCGCCGGGGTCGTCCGGGCCCTGGTGCGGACCGCCCTGAAGGAAACGGCCGCGGAGGCCCCCGTGCCCGACCACGACCCAGAACTGTTGCGGGCCGCCATGTGGCACGCCGCCCGCCACGGTCTCGCCGCCACCCTGGTCGACCCCGGCGGGGCGTCCCGGCGCGCCGCCGACGTGCTCCACGAGCTCCTGAACCACATCGCCCCCGCGCTCGACGCATCCGACGACACCCGGCAGGTGACGGCCTTGACCGACCGCCTCCTGCGCCACGGGACCGGCGCGGAACGCCAACGAGCCGCCCTCGCCGACGGCGGCCTCCGGGCCGTCACCGACCTGATCAGCATCCGCAGCACCGTGCCGTGACCCCGGACGCAGGCGGCACCGCCGCCCCGGCTACGACGATTCCCGCCGCGCCGCCGTCCCCACCGAGCAGTCGAGAATCCGCCCGTCCACGGTGCCGACCAGCAGCCGGCCCGGATCGCTGAGTTCGAGGGAGAGCGCTACGACGCTCTGGCCGCCGACTTTCAGGTGTCGCCGCCAGTGGACGGTTCCGTCCGAGGCGTCCAGGGCGACCAGTTCGCCGGTGTTGAAGGCGACGTACACGGTGTCCTCGTCGCCGTCCACGGCAGTGGCGGGGTACTTCGCGGTGAACACCCAGCGGACCGCTCCGTCCGTGAGGCTGCGTCGTACGACGAACGCCGTCTCGCCGAGGCCCGCCTGCGCGGTGCCCGTGTGCACCAACTCGCGGCACTCCGGAGGACCGAGCTCGATGCCGGGGCCGCCCTGGAGATGCCTGGGCGGCGACTGCCAGTCGAGCGGGAACAGCCGCTCGGACACGGGTTCGCCGTCGGGATCGATGGCGACGACCCACTTGTCCTGTGACGGCACGCGCTCCTTGCCGTCGAGGAAGAGCAGCCGACTGCTGTGCCGAACGGGGAAGGGGTGGTTGTAGGGACTGAACTCTCCCAGGCTCGTGGTCGCCCGCGGGGTGTCCTCGGCGGGCGGTATCAGGGCGACCGGCTGCGGCTGAGGCTCGTACTGCCTGTTGGGGGCCGTCGAGCGGAGCGCGAGCCAGCCGTCCTGGCGGGTGGCGATCGTGACGGAGTGGCCGACGGCCACCGTGCTGAGCGTCCTGCCGTCCGCGAGGGAGATCCGGGTGACGAACGGCGGCTCGGCGCCCTGCTCCCGGCCCCTCCAGGTCTCCCGCTGTCGCGCCACGTTGACCCAGGCGTCGCGGTCCCGGACGACCAGCTGACGCCCGCCCACCTCGTCCGCGACGCGCCAGTCCATACGCCCGTCCGGCAGCCACGCTTCCGCGAGCACCCCGTGCAGACACGCCAGCACACGACCGTCCGGCAGACCGTGGACGTCCCACACCTGCCGGCGGGTTTCCCCGCCGGACTCGCCGGCCAGCCGCTCGACGGTCCGGCGCGCTGCCTCGTCGGACAGCGCGGACCGGTCGAACTCGACCCACGTCCCGGCCAGTTCCTTCTGCTGCACCGAACCCCTGGGCGCGGCAGCCCAGTCGGGCCGTTCGACGATGACGTCGTACGCGTGCGAGTCCAGTTCGTCGGGGTCGTCGTCATCCGTCGCCGCGACCATGAGCCGCAACGCCCGCGCACTCTCCCACTGCACCCGCAGGACCTCACGAGACCGGCGCATCATCGAGCGCGAGCGCCCCGACTCCAGGTCGATCAGCAGCAGTTCGCCTTCGAAGGTGTACTCCCCGTCGTACGCGCCCGTGCCGACGGCCACGAGCGGAAGCGTCGGATGGACGGCGACGGAATGGACGGGCAATCGCGACTCCACGAGCAGACGGCAGCGCAGATCGTCCGTGCCGTAGACGCCCACCCGGTACGGCTTCCACCCGTACCCGGCGACGCCGCACCCCGACCAGCTCAGGCCCCCCAGGCCGCCGGCCACGACGGCCATCCCTCGTTCCTCGCTGACGGCGACGGCCGACGGCGTTCCGACCTCGGCGAAGGGGCGGTCGCCGAGGACCCGGCGAACGGTGGGAGAGTCAGGCATTCGGCCATGATCGCTGATCCGGGCCGAGCGGCCCACGGTGGGGTCGGCCCCGGCCGGTACCGGCCTTCGGGCGAATTGCGCGCCGACCGCGTGGCCGGACGCCCGGCGGGTGGTACCGGCATGAGATGTCCACGCCCCCTGATCCGCCCGCTCCGCCGTTCGGACGTCCGAGCGGCGGGGAGGCGCGAGTGCCGGACGCCCTGCGGACCGCCGCCGCCTACGCATGGCGGATCATCGCCGTCGGCGTCGTCGTCCGAGTGGTCTTCTCCGTGCTCGGGCAGTTTCACCGGATCGCCGTCGCCGTGTTCCTCGGACTAGTCATCACGGCTGTGCTCCGTCCCGTGGCCGGGCTCCTGACGCGTGTGATGCCCCGGCCGCTCGCGGTCGCCACCGCGCTCATCGGCGGCATCGTCCTGGTCCTCGGCGGACTGGCCCTGGTGGGCGAGATCGTGGCGGACCAGCGCAGGGGGCTGGAGAACGAGTTCGTGGCGGGCATCGACCGGATCGAGCGTCGGCTGGAGGAGCCTCCCTTCCGGCTGCCGCCGGACGCCTTCGACGATCTCCAGTCCCGGATCGGCAAACTCCTGTCGAGCCACCGCTCCACTCTCATCAGTACGGCACTCAGCGGCGTGAGTCGGCTGGTGGAGGTGCTGACCGTGCTGGCCCTGGCGCTGTTCTGCGCGGTCTTCTTCACGCACTCCGGCGACCGGCAGTGGCAGTGGCTGTGCGACCAGCTCCCCGCCGCCGCGCGGCAGCGCTGCACGGTCGGCGGCGCGGCCGCCTGGCGGACCTTCACGGGGTACACGCACGGCATCCTGCTGGTGGCGGGCACCAACGCGGTCCTCGTGGGCATCGCACTGTTCGCACTCGGCGTGCCACTGGCAGTGCCGCTCGCGCTGCTGGAGTTCGTCGCCGCCTTCATCCCGTTGATCGGTTCGCCGATCGCCCTGGCCGTCGCGGCCGTCGTCGCGCTGGCCACGAAGGGACCTCTGATCGCTCTGCTGGTCGTCGCCCTGGTCGTGGTCATCGGACAGATCGAAGGCCACCTCCTGCACCCCATCGTGATGAGCTGGGCCGTACGGCTGCACCCGGTCGTGGTCGCGCTGGCGGTCGTCGGTGGCGCGGTCGCGGCGGGGGCGATCGGTGCCGTGGTGGCCGTACCGCTGGTGGCCGTGGCGTGGTCGGTGTACCAGGCGCTGCGGAGCCGGTCCGCCGACGTGGTGTGAGCCGGACCTGGGTCAAGGGCACAAGGGCACCTTCTGTCCTGGTCGCCCCTGCCCCTGCTGCCCTCGCGCCTGGGGCCGTCCCCGCCCCCTACTGCGGCTGTGTCGCGATCTGGATCAGGTTGCCGCAGGTGTCGTCGAGGACGGCGGTGGTCACGGGGCCCATCTCCAGGGGCTCCTGGGTGAAGCGGACGCCGAGGCCGCGCAGGCGCTCGTACTCCGCGTTCACGTCGTCGACGGCGAACTGGGCGAGCGGGATGCCGTCCTCGGTGAGCGCGTCGCGGTAGGTCCTGGCGGCCGGGTGGCCGAGGGGCTCCAGGAGGAGCTCGGTGCCGCCCGGCTCCTCGGGCGAGACGACGGTCAGCCACCGGTCCTTCTCACCCACGGGTACGTCGTGCTTCTTCACGAAGCCGAGGATCTCGGTGTAGAAGTGCAGGGCCTTGGCCTGGTCATCGACGAAGACGCTGGTCAGATGGATTTTCATGGGGTGCTCTCCTCCTGGTCGGACGTGTCGGGTGCGAGCCACCGATCGGTGATCTGCCGCAGCGGCGCCGTGTTCAGATCGTGGAACTTGTAGCGGCCTTCCCGCCTGGTCTCGACCAGCCCGGCGGCCTCCAGCACGGCCAGGTGCTGGGAGATCGCCTGGCGTGAGATACCGAGCCGATGCTTCATGCTCAGCCGTGAACAGATCTCGAACAGTGTCTGCCCGGATTTCTGTGTGAGCTCGTCGAGGATGGTCCGGCGGGTGGAGTCGGCCAGGGCTTTGAAGAGGTCATCGGCCACGTCCACAGCATAGGCAAGTGAACGCTTGCCTATCAACCGGAGGTGCGCCGCGGCGGCCCGAACGCGACGCCCGCGTGCTTGTGTGAGCCCTGTACGCGCCCCCCGGCGGAGGGATTGTCTTACCGCGGAGCGGGTGGCCGAAATGCGCCGCCTGTCGCCTCCAACCGACTCTTGAGGGAAGGCAGGGTGGTGAGCGTGCTGTTGCGTCTGCCCACGTCTGTGTCCGATGCGCAGGAGTGTCTGGCCGAGGGGGCCGTGCCGATCGGCGGGGCCACGCTCCTCTGGGCCACTTGGCAGCGGGACGGTTTCCCCAAGGTCGCCATGTCACTGCGGGAGTTGCCCGAGGCCAATGTCCTGGAGCGGGACGCCGTGGGCGGCGCCGTGGTGCTGCACCGAATGGACGACCGCGTCCCGGACGCCCTGCGCCTGGCCGCCGCCCAGGTGGGCACCGGCGCCGTACGGCGGAGCGCGACGGTGGGCGGCAACATCGTCGGCAGCACCCTTCGCTGCCTGCTGCCCGCGGCCATCGTGCTGGACGCCAGGGCGAGGGTCCTGGAGCCCGACGGCGTCCGCGAGACCGACCTGGGTGAGCTGACGGCCAAGCGCCCCGTCCTGCTCAGCCTCCGCTGGCGCGAGCCGGTCGCCAGCTCGTTCAGCAAGCTGGACGGCGAGGCCGGCGGACCGCCGCCCCTGGTCGTCGCCGCCGCGGTACACGCCGACGACGCCGGTCACCGCCGCCTTCGAGTCGCCGTCCGCGACGGCTACGACGTGCTCAGCGCAAGCGCCACCTGCGCCGCCGACGCCGAGCAGACCCTGCACGCGCTACGAGGCACGGAGCTCATCGACCTCTCTTCCGCCGCCTGGGACGTCGTTCGCTCGAAGGCCGCCGCCCTGTTGGGGTGACATGAGTGGTCACTCGTCCTGAGGGGGCCGCTCGGGCCTGACGAGGCGGAAGCGGGGTGCCCCGGGTCCGGACTCCGGTGACGAGTGCGAGTCGGACTCGGCGGGCGCCCCGGGTGCCGGCGGCGGTGCGAACGCGTCCGGCAGCGCGGAGAGATCGACCCGCTCTCCCCGTTCCACGACGACCCCCTCGCCGACCTCCACGATGCGCCGGGCCAGATGGAGCACGGCCTTCTGGTAATCGTTGCGGAACGAGCGGAGCTTCGCCAGGCCGTACAGGCCGAAGGTGCGGTATCGCTCCCCCAGTTCTGGGTGCATGAACTGCACATCCCTGACGGGTAGGGGGAGTTGGCTGTCCGGCACCGGGGACCACAGCGCCGGGACGATCCCGCTCGGCAAGCCGCGGGCTCCGTCGCCCGGATGGCGCGCCTGGCGCCTTGTGAACGCGGTCCACTCCTTGCCGCACCAGGGGCTGACGAAGTAGCGAGGGGAGTAGAGCGGTACGAACACCCGGCAGGTGGCAATGGCGTCGGAGAGCTCGCTGGTCCAGACCGCCCCCGCCCGCACCGACCGGTCCATGAACCCCGCTGAGCCCCAGGGCACCACGGTCATGCTCCTGATGTGCTCGCACAGATCGCTGAAGAGCCGGGTGACCCACAGGTTGGGATCGGAATCGTCCGAGTCGTCCCGGGGTATGTGGGCGTAACTCAGGAAGAAGTACGGAGCGGACTCTCCCGACTCCTCGTACGAGCTGACTCCATGGCTCGAGAGGGATGGTTCCGGCATGGCCCGGCCCAAGGCCGAGATCGCCCGCCGGTAGGTGATGGCCAGCTCCGGCCGCCCCAGTTCCCGGGCCAGGGACTCAAGGAGGCGTTGCAGCTCGGCGGAGTCGCCCGAACGGTCGACGACCCTCTCCTGTGCCGCCACCTGGCTGAGCAGGTCCGCCGCCCGCTGGGCGTCGGCGGACCCGGAGCCGGCGGCGACCGCGTCGTCGACCCAGTCCAGACGGGGGCCGTGGATACGGTCCATGAACGCGTCCAACTGCCGCGTCAGCGAGCTGAGGGAGGCCTGGCGGCCCATCTCGGCGGGTCCTCGGGCCGTGGGCCCGGCCGGGGCGGCGCTGCCCAGCGGCAGGTCGGTGCGTGCACGCAGCGCTCCGTGCCGGTCCGAGATGAGAGCCGCGCCCGCCTGGACCTCTCTGTGCTGCCGCGCGAGGTATTCGGTCACATAGTGCTGCGTGGCGCGTTCGTCGGAGCGCCGCACCAGTTCCCGCAACGATTCCGCGACGGCGGGAGGGAACGTGAAGGAGCGCCGGTCCCACGGCATCGCCTCATGGGGGAGCGGGTCGGCCTCGTCCGCCGTCACGGGTTCGTGCGGCGTCAGCATGCCCGCCAGAAACACCTCGGCCAGATGCTCGGGACCGGACTTCGGCACCGCGGCGCGTTGCACCAGCCGCATCAGTGGAACCGTCAACGAGCTTCCCGCGCACGCCAGATGAGCGGCCAGGAGACGTGCGTCGTCCGACGCCAGGGCGAGGAACTCCTCGAGCGCGTCCTCCTCGGACACCACGGCCGCCTCGTCGCCCGGCTCCACCGCCGGCCGTGAGCGCAGCTGCTCAGGGTCGTAGAAGTGGAGGGCGTGCTCACCCGCCGGCGCCCCGACCAACTGCGCCCAAGCCCGGGCCGATGAGCCACGCATGATGTCGATCACCGGGATCGGCGGTGAGGGCAGGGGCAGGATGCCCCGTGGCAGTCGGGGGTGGCGCAGCCGGATGTGGTGATTGGGAACGGCGGGGCGCGGGGCCGAGGCCATCAGCCGCACGGTGGGCAGAGCCGTGCCCGGCCACATGTCCTCGGGCAGCACATGGAAGATCGCGGCAGGCCCCTTCGCCGCCCAGCGCAGCGCGTGTTCCTGCGCCATGCCGCTCTGCCAGGTCGGCCCCACCCCGTCGGTGAGGACGAGCACGAGACCGCGGTCGCCAGCGGCGGGCTGAGCCGTGGGAGCGTTGTGCCGGAACGGCTCGGCAGTGAAACGGATCTGCTCGGGATCGTCGGTGTTCATGCCCAGGAGCCGCGTGCGACGGAACGCCTTGAGCCGGTGAAACTCCTGGTGCAGTTCCTTGGCCACGTCATGCCATACGGCCATGGAGATGCCGTCGTCGACGATGAAGGTCAGGTCGAGCAACGGCTCGCGCGTCGGGGTGAGGATGATGTCGCGGAAGCCGTCGGCGAGTGCCGCCACCGTCGCTGCGATGTCGAGGTGGAAATGGGTGCGTGAGCGGACCGTGGAGCGCAGCGGCCGCAGCGCCCTGGCCATGCCGCGGGCGTCGGCGAGCGCCCTCGGTGTGGGGATACGCGTCGGGGAGACGGCCACGCCCGCCGTCCCCGACCAGTCCACCGAGGCGTAGAGGACACGGCTGTCGGCCTGCTCCGGCCCGGTGGCCTGCCCGCCGTCGCCGTCACGGCCGAACCCCGGCGAGCCGGAACCTCCCACCGGCAAGGGCCCGTCGCCGAGCGGCCGCTGGAGCGCGCCACGCCGTGGCTGCACCGCCAGCCACAGGATGTCGGCCAGTTCCTCCGGCGTCGGGTCGTAGCCGGCGGAGGCGAGGACCGCGCGAAGCGCAGCGATCACGGCGCGTCCGTGTTGTCGAGCGGCCGGAGCACGACGTCGAGGACGCGCGGATCGAGGTGGACAGTGCTCAGCCGCAGATGAATGGCGTTGAGCAACTGGTCTGTGGCCAGCCTCCCGTGGCGTCCCGCCTCCCCGAACTTGTCGATCATCTCCTCCACGGCGGCCAGCGTGTCCTCGTCGGCGCCGCTGAAGTCCTCCCCGAACTGGGCTTTGACCACGTCCTTGAGATGATCGGGTTCCGGATCCCGCAGGTCCAGGCGCACACAGCGCCGCAGGAACGCCGGAGGGAAGTCCCGCTCGCCGTTGCTGGTGATGACGACGACCGGGAATTCCTGGCAGTACACCCATCCGTCGACCACGGTGGCCGAGGACCCGGCGGCATCCGACGAGGCCTTTGAGGGTTCGTCGCCGGTGTCCGGGGCCTGGTAGGGAGCGGGGCGGGTGAGCGAGACCCGCGCCGTGCGGTCACCGGTCTCCAGAGCCTGTCGGCTCAGTTCCGGGATCTCGAAGGCGCCGTCCTCGAACACGGTCAGAAGATCGTTGGGCAGATCGATGTCCCCTTTGTCCAGTTCGTCGATCAGCAGGACACGGGGGCTGCCGGCCGCCGACGCCAAGGCGGTGCCGAGCGGGCCCAGGACCACGTACTTCTCCACCGGGAGACGACGACCCGAGTGCTCGGGCGCGGTGGCGTCCCGGAGACGGGCCACGGCGTCGTAACGGTAGAGCGCCTCCGTGAGGACCGAGCGCGAGTTGACGGGCCAGTGCAGTACGTCGCCGAGGCCGAGGTCGTCCGCGAGCGCGTACGCCAGGGACGACTTGCCGACTCCGGGAAAGCCGGTGACCAGCAGCGGCCGCCGTAGCTGGAGGGCCGCGTTGACGACATCGGTGTCCTCGGGCCTGATCACATAGGCCGGGCGCTTCGGCCGCTGGGGCCCGAACCGCCGCCAGGGCGGGCCGGGAGGCAGCCGCACCGGGAGCGTGTCATGAGGGTCACCGAACAGCCCCTGCGGGGAATCGGAACTGGTCACGAGCGAGGGATCCTTCCGGGAACGCGGGGGCGGATCCGTGGGGGCAGACGGCCCGGATCGTCCCACAGGAGAACCAGATCTTTCCGGCTGTGCGCGCTCGCCTCGTCCGCCTCGCCGCGCAACTGCCGGACCTCCTCCGGCAGATGGCCCGGATGAACGATCGTCCGCAGATCGGCGAGGTCGTCCTCGCGCCGCCGGCCGTCGATACGGCGATGCCATGTCATGACGGGCACTCCTGCCTCGGCGCAGTAGGCGAGCGCCGGAGTGAACTCCAGCCAGGTGCCGGTGAGTTCGACGCACCCGATGTGCGGCTGCTTGTCGAGGGCCGCCTTGAGCGCCACCAGATCGTTCGCGTCCTGCCGCAGCCAGTGGTGGTCGCCGGGAGCGCCGTCCCGGTGGCACGCGTCCCATCGATGGCGCCAGGGCGTGCGCCGTCCGGAGCAGCGGACGACGACCGTCGCGATCTGGCCCAGCGGGACGCCGTCCACCTCCCGATGGCACACGGGGACGCGCTCGACCTGGAGCTCCAGCTGGTTGTGCGGCAGGAAGAACTCCACACCGAGGTCGATCTGCCCTCGCGCGCCCTCGTGCCGCATGTCGATCAACGGCTCGATCAGCTCCGCCAGGGCCAGCTGCGTGTGGCGCCAGGTGGAGAACTCCGCCCCGGACGGGCACGGCAGGGCCTGCGGGGGTCCGCTGACAGGATCGATCAGCCAGGCCGAGTGGACATAGCGCGCGCATCCGGTCCGGGCCTCCGGATCGTCGACGTCGAGACGCACCAGCAGCCAGGCCTTGCTGCCGCGCCGGCGCACCGCCTCACGCCGCACCGTCGCGAGCCGGGCGGCCAGGGCCATGCCGTGCCCGGTCCGCCGAGCCACCCGCGTGCCCCACTCCGCAAGACCCGCGACGTGGTTCGCACGTGCCTCCGCCTCGGCGGCCAGCAGCGAGGTGAAGCGCAACAGCGGGGGAATGGCCCCGGTGTCCTTGCGGCACCCGGCGGCCTCCAACGAACGCACCAGCGCATCCGTGTCCACGGCCGCAGCGACATGATGGCGCAGCCTCCTGTCGTACAGCGCGGTGGCACGGACGTCCGGCAGCCCCGGGGCGGACAACAGACCGACGAGGCGGGAGTGCTCCTCGCTCGTCAGGAACTCGTTGGGACGCAGGTCCCGCCCCGCCTCCCGGACCGTGCGCAGGGCCTCGTCGTCGACCCGGGCCTCCGGCAGGACGGCCAGCAGGTCGAGCAGGGTCGGCACCCCGTGCGGCGTCCGGGCCGCCGCTGTGACGATCTGCTGCGCCGTCGGCTCCCGCGCACCCACGCTCACCGGCACCACGACGGGCACGCGCTCCTTGAGCCGCGCGGCACACGCCTCACGCGCCGCCCCGTCGGGCAGCGCCGCGTCCAGGAGCGCCGCCAGACGCTGCTCCTCCACCGTGGGCGGCACGAGGAACTCGCCGGTGGCCACGGTCCGCCCGTCCCAGTTACGCCGTAACAGACTCGGCTTCTGCCAGGTCAGCTGCTGCTCTCGCAGTACCTCGAACTCGGCGTCGACGCGGTCGCTGACCCGGTGGAGGTCCGGCAGGACGTCGCGGGTGCCGTCGTCGAGGAACCGCAGAAGAGCGCGAGGGAAGAGACTGGCGGCCGCACCCCGTCTCTGCCCGTCCCGTGGTGCCACGCGTGCCCGCTGGCCCGTGCTGCACGCGTGCATGACGAACAGACCGCGCTCGGTGACATAGCTGTGCCGGACACCCACCTCGACCTTGCTGATCCAGTCCTCGCGCGGCTGGTTCTGGCAGGCGTTGACGGCGACGGCCACCTTCGGCACCCCCCTGCCCTCGCGCACTCCCACCCGGGTGGACTGAAGAGCGAGCTGCAGCGCGTCCACATCCACCACCCGCTTCGTGTCCACCGAACTGTCGGACAGCACCAGCACATGACTGCCGCTGCTGTCGATCAGGCCGTGACCGGACCAGAACACCCACAGAAGGTCGGCCTCCAGGTGCCGCAAGCCCTCCTGCAGATGACGTGACACGACAGCGGAAGAGGCATCCTGAGACCGCACACCCGCCGGGAGAAGAGGGGCGTCCTCCGGCCCGGGCAGACTGGAGTCGAGCGGGGAGGCGAAGAGCGTGACATTCGTGTCGGGCACGTCGCACGTGTCGACCAGCCAGGAGATGAACGCGCAGGCGTCCGCATAGGGGCCCGAGACGTTCCACTCACTGTCCTCGTACTCCTCGACGGCGACGACCAGTGCGTGCGTACGCCGTGGATCAATCACGTGGGGCATCGAAGAGCTCTTTGTCGAGCCATTGGTAGAACGGCGCGTGATCCCAGTAGGCGGAGTGCGCGCGCAGCAGCGGGCGGCGCGTGTTGAACGCGACGTCCCTGACCCGGTCGGCGCCGAACACCCCGGCGCCCACGTAGGCGAGCGGGTCGCGAGGGTCGTACACGTTGAGCCAGCGCTCCGGGAAGAACGACGGCAGCGGATCACCGAAGGACAAGGAGCTCAGCGCGTCCAGCTCGTACAGGAACGGAGCCTGCGATCCCACCGTCACCACGGCCTCGACCCGGTCGCGGTGGTCCTCGGTGGCCAGCAGGTCGACACACGCGACGCCGCCGAGGCTGTGAGCGAGGACGACCACCGGCGGGGGCGTCTCCCGCAGCACCTCGGCGATGTGCCGGCGCAGCCCCTCACCCCGGGCCTGATAGCGCAGGATGTCACCGATGGGCGGCGCGGCCTGACGGCTGAGGTCGGACCGGCGCCGGCGCACCCGCCAGGAAGCCGTCCACTCCGCACTGCGCCAGAACGGCAGCCACACCGGCCGCGTCACATCGGAGACGATGCCGAGCGCCGCACCCGGCTCGCCCAGCGCCCTCAGCACCACCTCGAGCAGGGCGTCGAGCGCGTTCCCGTCGAGGCTCGCTCCCGCGGAGTCCCATCGCCGATCCGCCGAGGCGAGCGCCGCCGCGATCACGGCACGCGCCGCGACCTGACGCACCGTCGACAGCGGTGCCGTCGACTCCCGCAAGGTCGTCGCCAGGATGCCGGACACCTCGTCGGCCGCGCCTGCGAGTTCCTCGATCAACAGCCCGTGCGTGTCGGCTGTCGCCCTGACGGCGGCGTCGTCGCGCAACTTGTCCAGGCGGGGACACAGGTCCTCCGCCGGTGTCACGTCCAGGGGCACGTACTTCGCGCCGCGGCGCGCGTCCTCCTCGGCCAGCAGGAGCAGTTCCGCGAACGGGTCGGCGTCCAGCAACGCCCAGGACGCCAGACGTACGTCCTCGGCAGGCCGGCCCGGATCCGGTGCCCGCGCCTCGTCCTCCCCGGCCCGGGGCGGCATAGACGCGCCGTCGCGGTGGAGACGAGCGCCGTGCGCATCCCCCCAGAAGCAACGCACCAGCTTCAGATCGCGGTTCAGCTTCGCCAGGTTCCCCGAGACCAGATCGAAGAGCGAGGCATAGCCGTCTTCACGGACACCTGTGCCATGCACCAGAACAACGCTCGTCATACAACCCCCCGTGGCCGTCCCCTTGCGGTCAGTGTGGCAGAGCCACCCTCAATCCGACCCCCACTGGACAGAACGGACAACGGATGCCCGGGAGTCACGCCCAGGCGCCGGGCACGCGTGCTATGGATGAAGCACGCGTGCCCGCCGCCGGAGCTGCTTCAGGACAGGTCGAACCGATCGAGGTTCATCACCTTGGTCCACGCGGTCACGAAGTCACGTACGAACTTGGCGCCCCCGTCCTGGGCGGCGTAGACCTCCGAGACGGCCCGGAGCTGGGAGTTCGAGCCGAAGATGAGGTCGACGGCGGTGGCGGTCCACTTGAGTTCGCCCGTGGCGCGGTCCCGGCCATCGAACACGTTCTCGTCCGAGGTCGACGCCTTCCACTCCATGCCCATGTCGAGGAGGTTGACGAAGAAGTCGTTCGTCAACGTCTCCGGCCGGTCCGTGAAGACGCCGTGCGGGGACCGCTTGAAGCCGGTGTCCAGGACCCGCATGCCGCCGACCAGCGCGGTCATCTCGGGAGCGGTCAGCGTCAACAGGTTGGCGCGGTCCAGCAGCAGGGTCTCCGGCGACAGCTTCTCGCCCGCCCGGAGGTAGTTGCGGAACCCGTCCGCCCTGGGTTCGAGTACGGCGAACGACTCCACGTCGGTCTGCTCCTGCGAGGCGTCCGTGCGCCCCGGGGCGAACGGCACCGTGATGTCGTGGCCGGCGTTCTTCGCGGCCCGCTCGACGGCCGCGGACCCGCCCAGGACGATCAGATCGGCGAGCGAGACCTTCGTTCCGCCGGCCTGGGAGCGGTTGAAGTCCTGCTGGATCTGCTCCAGCTTCTCCAGCACCTCGGCCACCTCGGGCAGGCGGTTGACCTCCCAGTCCCGCTGCGGCGCGAGCCGGATCCGTGCCCCGTTGGCCCCGCCGCGCTTGTCGGTGCCGCGGAAGCTCGCTGCCGCCGCCCACGCGGTGGTGACCAGCTGGGAGACGGACAGCCCCGAGGCGAGGATCCTGTCCTTGAGCGCGGCGACGTCCGCGTCCGTGACGAGTTCATGATCGACGGCCGGGACGGGGTCCTGCCACAGCTGCGGCTCGGCCACCCACGGGCCGAGATAGCGGGTCAGGGGCCCCATGTCACGGTGCAACAGCTTGTACCACGCCCTGGCGAACGCGTCGGCGAGCCGGTCCGGGTTCTCGTGGAAGCTCTTCGAGATCGGCCCGTACACCGGATCCAGCTTCAGTGCGAGGTCCGTCGTCAGCATCATCGGAGCGTGCCTCTTCGCCGGATCATGAGCGTCGGGCACCGTGTCCCTGGCCGAAGGATCCGTAGGCGTCCACTGCTTGGCACCGGCAGGGCTAGTCGTCAGCTCCCACTCGTACCCGAACAGCGTGTCCAGATACCCGTTGTCCCACCTGGTCGGTTCGGGGGTCCACGCCCCTTCGAGCCCACTGGTGAGCGTGTCGCCGCCCTTGCCGCTGCCGTACGTGTTCCGCCAGCCGAGACCCTGCTGCTCGATGGGACAGGCCTCGGGCTCCGGACCGATGTACTCGGGGTCGACGGCGCCATGACACTTGCCGAAGGTGTGACCGCCGACGATGAGCGCGACCGTCTCCTCGTCGTTCATCGCCATACGCCCGAACGTCTCGCGAATGTCCCGGGCGGCGGCCAACGGATCCGGATTTCCATTGGGCCCCTCCGGATTCACGTAGATCAGCCCCATCTGCACGGCACCGAACGGAGTGGCCAGTTCCCGGTCGCCGCTGTAACGCTCATCCCCGAGCCAGGTGTCCTCGGGCCCCCAGAAAATCTCCTCCGGCTCCCAGATGTCCTCTCGCCCGAAGCCGAACCCGAACGTCTTGAACCCCATCGATTCCATGGCACAGTTGCCGGCGAAGACCAGCAGATCGGCCCAGGAGATCTTCTGCCCGTACTTCTGCTTCACCGGCCAGAGCAGCCGGCGCGCCTTGTCGAGGCTCGCGTTGTCCGGCCAGCTGTTGAGCGGGGCAAAGCGCTGAGCACCGCTGCCGCCACCGCCCCGACCGTCGGCGATGCGGTACGTCCCCGCGGCGTGCCAGCTCATCCTGATGAAGAGCGGCCCATAGTGCCCGTAGTCGGCAGGCCACCAATCCTGCGACGCCGTCATCACGTCGAAGACATCCTGCTTCAGCGCGTCGAGATCGAGGGTCGCGAACTCGCTCGCATAGTCGAAGTCCTCGTCCATCGGATTGGAACGGGACGAGTGCTGGTGGAGAATCTGAAGATCCAGCTGATTCGGCCACCAGTCCCGGTTCGTCCTGGGCCGAGTCGCCGTCGGGGTCGGGGACGCGATTGCTGGGTTTTCGCTTTCGCTGCCGGACACGTACGTCCTTCTTTCTGGTCTGATGATTCCGCACGCAATGCCGATGATCGTGAGGTGTCGGCGTTGTCCGTATGGTCGCGCACCACAAAGCGGACGGCGACGAAACACGCAGAGCGCGCCCGCACAACAACCGGGCGGGAAGAGCCTCCTTTTCCGGTGCGCGTCGGGTTCCCGTTTGCTAATCGGGCCCGGGAAGAAGCGGTGTTCCGGCAGGGCGCGGCGGGGGAGGCCGGCGCTTCGCCGACGGACCGCGCACCTCGCCGACCAGGTGGCGCCCAGCAGGGACGTCGGTGACCTGCGGCGCTGTAGGGAGCGGGCTCGTGGGTGCTCGCGGCGCTGAAAGGAGGCAACGAGATGAGCACGGTCAAGGAAGCAGTGGAGGTCGAGGTACCCCTCGGCACCGCCTACAACCAGTGGACGCAGTTCGAGGAGTTCCCGAACTTCATGGAAGGCGTCGAGGAGGTCAGGCAGCTCGACGACCGCCACAATCACTGGACCACCAAGATCGGTGGGGTACGGCGTGAGTTCGACACCGAGATCGTCGACCAGCTCCCTGACGAGCGGATCACGTGGCGCACCACCAGCGGTGACACCCGACAGAAGGGCACGGTCCGATTCCAGCGAATGGACGACACCCACACCCGGGTGGAACTCGTCATGGACGTCGAGGCCAGCGGCGCCGCGGAGAAGGCCGCCGATGTGCTGGGGACCATCGACCGGCGCGTCAAGGGTGACATGCGACGCTTCAAGGACTACATCGAGCACCGGGGAAGTGAAACCGGAAGCTGGCGGGGCCGCATCACGCCAGGTTGAGCCGGCCCTTGGCCGGTAGAGGGATCGGGGCGCTGCGGAGAACCGCAGCGCAGGCTACGGCCAGGCGTCTCGGTGAGGGTCGGCCGGGTGGCTGCCCGGTATTGCCCGGCCCGTGGTGAACGGCTTCGGTCGGACGCCGACCCGCGGGCCCGGTTCTGTTCGGCGGTGTGTCGTTCCAGGCACTGGCACCAGGCCCGCCGGGTGCGGGCGAGGGTGATCGCTCTGCGGGACGCCCGGGACGCCGGGCCCGTTCCGCGTTCCAGAGGGACACCTACGCTGTTCTGCCAGCGGCAGAACACCGGCCGGACCTGGCTCGACGATCACTACAGTCCGGCCTCATGACGACGATTACGACGCGTACGGTCGAGTACCCGGCCGACGGTTTGACGATGATCGGGCATCTCGCGCTCCCGGCCGGTGTCGACCGCCGGCCCGCAGTGCTGATCGGACCAGAGGGCATGGGGCTCAGCGACGTCGAGCGCCGCCGGGCCGATGCTCTCGCCGAGCTGGGATATGTAGCGCTGGCCTTCGACCTTCATGGCGGGCGCTATTTGGGTGACCCCGAGGAGATGCTGGCCCGTTGCATGCCACTGCTCGCTGATCCCGACCGGATGCGGCGCATCGGCCACGCGGCACTCGACGAGTTGCGCACCGAGCCTCGGACCGACCCCGACCGGATCGCCGCCATCGGCTACGGCACCGGGGGCGCCATCGCGCTGGAACTCGGGCGCGACGGCGTCAACCTGCGCGCGATCGGGACAGTCAACGCAACCACCACGGGCCGACCGGGCGAGGCAGCGCGCATCCGCTGCCCGGTGTGGGCCGGGGTCGGATCGGAAGACCCGATCATGCCGCCCGCGCAACGCAACGCGTTCACCGCTGAGATGCAGGCCGCGGGCGTCGACTGGCGCCTCGCGATTTACGGCGGCGCCTTGCACGCCTTCCACCACCCGCCGGTCGACCACCCCGTGGTCCCCGGTGTCGGCTACCACCCACAGCACGCGCAGCGAGCCTGGCGCGACGTGGTCGACCTGCTCGCCGAGTGCCTGCCCGTGACGGAGGACCTGGGAGCATGACACAGGCAGGCATGCATGGATCCGTAACGAGTCATCGACGCCGAAGAGGTCCTCGCCGGAGCCGGATGGGCGCCGCCCATCTGCTGCGTCGGCCCGATCGAGCCGACGGGGCCGGGCGACAACCAGAGCCAACGTTCCTTGATGCGGCACTAGTGATCACCAACCTCCGTTGACACAGGAGCCCGCCAACGGTGTCTTGCAGCTGCCGGGGACGAGGCCTGCGCTCGCAGGGTCAGTGGGAGCAGCGCGTGCACGCGCCTTCGATGAACCCACGGTACGGATCCAACATCGACATCGCCTGTCAGTGCCTCCTGGCAGGATGCGCGGATGACTTCAACTGGCCACCCGCTCACCGACAACGACGATCAGTCGCGTGCCCTCCTTCTGGAGCTGGTTGGCGGCATTGAACCCTGGGACAGTCTGGAGCGCGTTCACCTGAAGACCGCCGCGCAGTGGATCGCCGGCGGAGCCCCGGTCTACCGGGTGCACAAGCCTGATGTTCCCGCGATGCACTTGGTGAGTTACTTCGTCGTCCTCGACGACACGCGCGGTCAGCTCTTGCTCGTCGCGCACCGCAAGGCGGGCCTGTGGCTGCCGGCCGGCGGACACGTCGAGCCGGGTGAGGACCCATGGGCCGCGGTGGTCCGTGAATGTCGTGAGGAGCTGGGTATCCACGCCACGGCATCGCCGATCACCGGCGAGCTCCCCCTTTTCCTCACCGTCACAGAAACACGGGGGCAGGGCGCACACACCGACGTCTCGCTCTGGTATCTCCTCACAGCCGACGCTGACACCATCACCTCCTACGACCAGGACGAGTTCAACGCGATCCGGTGGCTGACCGACGAGGAGGTGCTCGAGGAGCCGGACGAGCTGCTCGACCCCCACATGCACCGCTTCACCCACAAGCTGCAGCACGCCCGGACCGGAAGGCATCAGGCCGCCAGCCATACCCCGCTTCAGAGAGCGGAGGGAAGCTGACCGGCGGGCGACCCTTTCGCCAGCTCAGGGCCGCATTGTGATCGGGAACTTGGAACTCGGCTGCGGCAACCTGCGCAACGCTTCGATCTCATTTCGCACGTCCCAGCGCTCCGCCAGAGCGTCGGGGTCCTGGGCAGCTCGCTCGAACGTGGCCTGGCCCACCCCTGAGAGAGCAGCACGGTCACTGGTCGCGATACCCGTTATCGGCACTCAGCTCGGCAGGCTGCCACCATGCTGAGATGGCCCACGACATAGTGATCTTCCTCGCTCCGGACGATGAGAGTGCCGCTGCGACGCGCCGGCGGGGACCTGGTCAGGCGTTTGAGTCTGTGACCTGCCATTTCATTGAGCCGGACAGTGCCATCGCTGAGTGGGACATGTACTTCGAGGAGCTCTCTGCCGAGATTCCGCCGATCGAGCAGCTCCTTGGATGGTCGTGGCCGGAGTGGGGCATTTCCCCCTTGAACGATGGCGTCGAGGTGTTCGCTCTGCCGCCGCGGTTGATCCGGGCGTTGGCCGACGCCACTTCCACAGACCTGGAGGAGCTGGCAGATCGCTGGACCGCGAGGCTCAGGTCTGCCCACGGGGACGAAATGACCGACGATGATCTGCTGGCGGTCCTGCGGGGAGTGTCCCGGCTTGCGGCGTCTGCGGTGAACACGGGCGGCGGCCTCTACAGCTGGAGCTTCTGACCGTCCGGTGAACCACATCTTGGGCAACCGCGTCGGCGTTCTTGGCTGGGCGAGCCAGAAGGATGACACGGCGCGAAGCCCGAGAACCGTCGAGGTCAGAGGTGCGGCAGATGACACGGATCGCGGGAACCTACATCTTCTCAGCTCACTGTCCAACCTCGAGGTCTGCCTGGCCGAGGCAGGACACCGCCGCGAGGCCCCCACCGCGACTGAGGCGGCTGCGGAGCTATACGACCGGCATTGATACGCCGCCCTCCTTGGTTCCCCAACTTGACCTCGTACTGGGCCTGCTGGCGGATTTACTCGAGGAACTCGGGCGTGAGAAAGAGGTTGGGAAGTTCCGCCGCTGGTTCAGGAAGAAGCGGCTCCGGCTCAATTCACATAATTGACGATCCTTCGACAAGCTTCAGGAGCGGAGCCAGGATCCGGGGCAGGTCGTCCTCCGAGGTGACCACCTGCTGGTCTTGCCAGGTGTACTCGATCTTGGAGTCGATGAAGAGCAGTGAAGCGCTTCCCGATTCCCATACGAACAGCTTCCCCAGGCGCTCGTCCGACTCCAGAGTGAGGCTCACGGCCGTCGCCTTCGGACGCCCTCTGGTTGCTGCCCCAGGGGCTGGCTGATTCACCGTGGGGCTGATCCCGCGAGAGCGGAGTTCGTGCTCTTGTGCGGCACGCCAGTCCATGAGCCATTGAACGATCTCCGGCATTACGCCCCTCGTCGTCACAGTCGAACGAGCCGTCGAACTTGATCGTACGGATGGCGTTCGCCGGACGCTGGGGCGGCCTTCGTCTGATCATGTACTCCGACCAAGGTGCACTGATCGAGACGAAGGACGTGAAGGTGAGTCTGCTGCCTGACGCCGGTCCGGGCGAAGCGTTCGCGAATGCGTCAGCCGTGGATCGTGATCTTGCTGGAGTGGGACGCCGCGGAGATGGCCAGCGTTGATCATCTGGACGAGATCGCCCACACCGTCGGCGGCGTCCGTCCCTTGCCCGCTTACTCCAGTCCACCGAGGCGGAGGGCATCCTTCATCTCGCTGAGCTTCGCGGCTGCCGTCCCGGTAAACTCCTGCGGCTGTCCAGCAACACGGAGGGCGTCCTCAATCTCCGTGAGCTTCACGGAGGACAGCACGCCTGCCCGCTCGACAAGGTCGTCCCGGGACACGATGGTCAGCCACGTGCAAGAGGTGAAGCCTGGACGCGGGAACGCGAACCGCAGCACCCCTTCAAAGGGCAGTCCTTCCGTGGCACCCACCGCCACTTCGATGCCCAGACCGCTGATGTCGACGCCCGCCGGAGCGACGACCTGCATCGCCCGGAGCCCGGACGCCTCGTCTCCCGGCAGCAGCGGGCCGCTTCGCGCGGGTTGACCCCCGGCGCCGGGTGCAGGACTTGGTCCTTGGACTGCTCTCGGACCTGCCGCGCAAGAACTGCTGGACCATGGCCGAGCGCATCCGGGAAACCACCCCGGACGGGCTGCAGCACCTGCTCGGGCGGGCAAAGTGGGACGCCAATGAGCCCTGTCCGTTTCCGGCCTGTGCGTCCGTTGGGATCGGTGACGGGTTCGGCTGGGTTGGTTCAGAGGCGGCGGATGACGCGTAGTTGGTCGGTGTAGAGGTCGCTGGCGGTGCCGTCGATGATTGATTTTCCGCCGATGTCGGCGATGGTCGGTCCATTGGGTGTTTTACGGCTGGAGACGAAGCGGTGTTTGCCGTGTTGGTCGCGACCCATGTAGATGCCGGTGTGGGATACGGCGCCGTCGTCGGGGTCGTTCCAGAAGAGGAGGTCGCCGATGCGCAGGGCGTCGAGCGGGGGCGGCGTGTCGGTGGTCCGGGCGACGATGATGCCGGGGCCGGCGGCGGCCTGCTGCTGTGATGTGCGGGGCAGGAAGCCGGGATGTGCGGGGTCGGGGTCGAGACTCATGGGGACGCCGAGGTGATAGCCGTAGACCATGCGGACGAAGCCTGAGCAGTCGAGGTGCCTGACCCATTTCGGATCCGGGGTCTGGGCGCTCTCGCCGCTGGGGAACGTCCATGGGAGCCCCATGTACTCGTGGAAGTCGGCGCCCACCTCACGCAGTCCGGTGTCCAGCAGTTCGCTGTAGCCGGATTCGCCGAGTACCTGTCTGTTTTGGCGTGCGGGGTCGGTGACGGGCGGTGCGAACGGCCGGTACATCGAGGAGTACGTGAGGGCGTCGGGCGAGGTGTCGCCCGCCCACGCGCGGATCCGCTGTTCCAGGGCGGCGGTCCACGTGCCGTCGAAGGGCTCCGGGAGGAGCCGTACCCAGGTGCTGTGGGTGATGACGGGCGGGTCGGCCCAGGTCGCCGTGTCGATGCGGAAGTCGTACACGCGTGCCTGCGGCAGCACGGTGGCACCGGTTGAGGCGAGGCCGCGGACCCCGACCGTGCCCGAGCGCAGGACGGCATCCGGGGCCTTCTCCGGGTCGCGCACGCTGTGGTGCCACAGGTCCGTGGGCTCGTCGTCCACACCTGTAGTGAAATGCCGCCAGGCCCGGGCGCGCAGGATGTCGTCGGTTTTCTCGGCCCGCACCCACCAGTGGTCGAACGGCTTGAAGCCGGTGCCGACCGTGACGGCCGTGCTCAGGGTGGTCGTTGTGTCGGCGAGTTCCTTTTCGAGGACCAGCTGTACCTCGCCGGCGGGGGTGACGATCAGCCGTGCCCGGTAGTGGTTGTTGACGTCCTTGGCGGTGAGGACGAGGCCGAGGGAGACGGGCGCTCCGGCGGGCAGCTTGTCGAAGGAGAACCGCGCGGCGGCGTACACGTCGCCGATGCCGCGGTCGGGAAGCAGGCTGTAGCGGCTCTTGCCGGCGGCGAGCGTGATGGCGGCCCGGCCGCTGTCGATGAAGTAGTCCGTGTCGGTGCCGTTGTGGTGGGACCACGTCCCACCGCCGGGCGACATGCCCCAGCCGCCGGTGGGCGGGGTCCGGTCGAAGGCGTCGCGGACCGCCTTCTTCTGCTCGGTGAACCAGCGCCGCGCCCCGCTCAGCGTCACCGTCCGCGCCCCCGTGGTCAGCGTCGCGATCACGCCCGTGTCGTCCGAGACCTCCAGCCCGCCGGTGATCGTACGGGTGGTCAGGGCGCCGGCCGGGTGAGGGGCGTAGTGCCAGGGGTCGGCCGGGTCGATCAGTACCGGGACGCGGAAGCCGGGCGGCTGCGCGACAGTCTCCGAGGCCGCCGTTGCCGCCGCCGCGGTCAGTGTCTGAGGGAGGGCGGGGGCGGCGGCCTCCGCGGTCGGTGCTGCGACGGCCGGCAGGGCGCTGCCCGTCGCGACTCCCGCGAGGGCGGTGAGGGCCGTTCTGCGGCTCAGTGAGAATTTCGGTGCGGACATTTGAGGCCCCCCTGCGGAAAACGCATGATCGGATGATCGTGCGAGGAGTGAGATTACCCAGCTCTCCAGCTCTCCAGCTCTTCGGTTCTCCGGTTCTCCGGTTCTCCCAGGTCCGGCCTGCGGCTGGGGTCCGGTTGTTCGGCCGAGTTCCGTGAGGTTGGCCGGCGGGAGCACGCGGGCTGCTCGGAGCGGAGGTCGGGTGGCTGCGGGTGGTGGACGATCTCGCCAGTCTCTCGGTGTGGTGCAGGCTCTGGTGTGCCTGTCCCGGGCGGCGAGTTCTGTGCAGGCTGGGGGATCTGGCAGGAGGGGTTGGCGGCGGGTGGTTGTGGGTTCCGGCGTGGGTGCCTGATGCGGCAGTTGTGGGGTTGGATTCGGTCCGCGCTCGTGTGTGGATGCCGTCTGTGGCCGCATTCCGCGTCGGGCCTGTGGGGGCGTCCGCTGCGGCGTGCGTGCCTGTGCCTGCCTGTGTCCATGATGGGGCCGAGACCGGTGCCGCGGCGTCCTGCCCCGTTCGCCGAGGCGTTGGCTGCTCCTCGCCGCCACAGATGCCGGGGTGCCGAGGATGCCGTGGACGCCGCGGTGATCGCCTCGACTGTCCCTGACGTCCATGGCATGGCACTGCCCGCGTGGTGGTCGACCGGCTCCAGGCGGTTCACGACCTGGCCTGCCCTGCCCTGCCCGTCCCTCATGGTCTCGCCGACGCCGTGCAGGACCTACCCACCTCGCCTGTACCTGTCGGCCTGCTGGCCCTTGCCGCGCTCGACACGGACGACGTCGGCCTCCTGGACGTGCTGGCGGCCGCCGCACTCAACCTCAGCTTGACCGGCTGACGGTCCCACGCCTGGCTCACGGCCGCCGAGCGGGACCTGTCGGCCCTCTCGCAGCCATCGTCCGGATCGCCCGGTCTGGCCTACGTCGGCTTCACTGCCCCGCCCCGCCACCCGGCCCTGCGCGGCGTTCTCGGACGATCACGACCCTCGACCACCACCAACCCACCGACGCGGCAGGCTTGTTCCTAAGCGCCCTTGGCACGCACGCCAGCACCCCGTGCGGCCGCCAGGAACCGGTACCAGTATTGGCCGTCAACTGCAGCGGACCGCTCCGACCGGCTCCACATGAAGGCTCAGCTACGCAGCCGGTCAGCGGCTCACTTGCCCCTGCTGCTTCTCCAGTTCGGCGACAACGAGCCGGTACCCGGCATCGAGCGCTTCGCGGCCGAGCAGGTCGGCGTGGCGGTCGTGCCACCTGCCGCAGGACAGGTCGTCCTCCAGCCGGGCCAGGCCAGGGCGGAGGACGTCATCGCTGATCTGGGCGAACAACGAGATACCGGCCCGCACCTGCGGATCGAGGTACGCCTCGGGCCGGCGCCAGTACGCGGCGAGGAATCCATCGGTGCAGTCGTGCGGGACGGGGACGGTTTCGACGCGGGCTCCTCCCAGGAGTGTGACCAGTCGGTCGACCGCGACCGCTCGGGTGCTGTCGAACACGGCTGCCTGCGGCAGGTACTCCTCCAGCAGCCAGAACCGGTGATTGACGTCGGGGTCGAAGGTGAGGATGACGATCCGTTCCCGCGCGATACGGCGCAACTCCCCGATCCCGGCCTCCAGATCGCTCCAGTGGTGCACGGTCAGCAGGGCCATCACCGCATCGGCCGAGTCGTCGGGCAGCGGGATCGACTCCGCGGACGCCTGCAGCGCGGGAGCGGAACCGGCCGGACGCTGGGCGATCATCACCGCGCTGGGTTCCACGGCCCACACGGTCCCCGGCGGCTCGTAGGAGCCGCTGCCGGCCCCCACATTGACCACGGCAGTGGCATCGCCCAGAGCCCGATGGATCCTCGCGGCGATCCGGGCGTCCGGACGCCGAGTGCCGGCGTAGGCCGCCCCGATGCGGTCGTAAGTCGCCATACGCCGCAGTATGCCCCTTCCGAGGGCACGGCAAGAGGCCGCGGCGATGTCCGCGCAGGATCGGACAGGCGCGCCCGTACAGCACGCGAAGCTCCATACCCTGACGCCGCCCGTCCCGTACACCACTTTCCTGGTAACAGCTGTCCCCACCGGGGGGTGGCGAAGACACATGGCGCCCGCGCACGCGCCCGCGTCGACGACGAGATCGCAGAACCGGCCAGAGCTCGCGCCAGGACCGCGACGTGAGCGTGGGCGACTGCCTCGCCACTCTCGTACGGGACGACGCCGACGGCCCATGCCGGCGCGGCATCAGGGCCGCATCACGCTAATCCCTGGCGCAACAGCAGCTCTCGAGCCACGACCGCGTCCGTGATCGGGCGAGCGTGGGGTCAGTCCTTACGGCCAGTCGTAGCGACGGTGACACCCAGGCCGATCATGGTCAGCCCTCCGATCCCGCCGACCAGGGACAGCCGCTGCGGTGAGCGGGCGAACCAGTCCCGAGCGGTGGCCGCGACGAGCCCCCACACCATGTCGGAAGCAATGGCAATGATGTTGAAGACCAGGCCGAGCACCAGCATCTGCACCGCGACATGGCCCTGCCCGCGATCAACGAACTGCGGCAGCACGGCAGCGAAGAACACGATGGTCTTGGGGTTGGTCACGCCAACCGCGAAACCCTCCCAAAACGTGCGCCGACCGCCCTGCGCAGCGCCCGCACCTGTGACAGTGGCGTGCAGCGAACCACGCCCGCGCCATGCCTTGACGCCGAGATACACCAAGTAGGCGGCACCAGCCAGCTTGAGCACCGTGAAGACCAGAACCGAGCGTTCCACCAATGACCCGACCCCGAACGCCACGGCCACGATGAGTACATAGGCGCCGATCGTGTTCCCCACGACCGTGGTCAGCGCGGCACGGCGCCCCTGCGCCAGCGCCCGTCCAATCACGAACAGCACGCTGGGGCCGGGAATCACGATCAGCAGGAACGACATGGCCCCGAAGGCCAGCAAACGGTCGGCAGACACCATGCAGCCCATGCAAGCACGAGGAGAGCTCGCCCTTCCAGCCGATTTCTCACCCGTGCCCGACCTCCCGAGGGGATCCAAATCTCACTCCCCAAACCACCCCTCAAGAACACCAAACAGGGCCCCAAACTGGCTCCCAAGTGAGGCCACTTCACGTTCCTGCGGTCAAGGACGCCACGTAGGTCGTCGTCGTCCGAAGGGACGTCCAGGCCCAGTGCGCGTGCGATTTCTCGGTATGACGTCGTCGCGTCGGGATCTCCCACGGCGACCAGAATCGACCGCGTGCTTCAACGATTCGGCCACGTGCAGGGAGAGCACGGCGCCGGTTCGGCCGCCGCGGTGAACGCGGAGCCGATGCTGACGCCCGGGCGCAGGGGAGAAGACCAACTGCTTGAGCACCCGCTGCTCACCAGGGGACTTCCCGCCGTCTCTGGCCATCTGTCGCTGGAGGTCACAGCAGCGGCATTCACGAGGTGCCGCTGTGACACTGGTCCAGGGAATCCAGGGTCAGCTCGTCGAACGGGACGTGATGCTGTTCTGTGCGGGCGACTTCGGGGACCTTCCGCAGGAGCGACAGGCCACCCGTGTCCTCCCGTTCCCAGACCTTCCCGCTGGCATCCCTGACGATCAGCCCCAGGAGGCGGAAGGACGTTGTCGAGGGCCGTTCCCGATCCGGGTCGCGGACCGAGAGATGCGCGGTACGCACGCTCAGCTCCATCCTGGTACAAGGCGGAGCTGCACCGAGCCTGACCAGGTGGGCCGCCTCATTGCCGACTGGACCACTTTCGACGTGCAGATACAGGTAGGCGGCGTCCAAAGACCGGTTCGCGATGACGTACGTTCTCTGCCCGCCGATCGTCTGCGGCCATAACGTGACCTGAGAGACCTGATGGCGTGTCGCTGCCTTCTCGCTGGCCCGGGACTGAGCGAGCTGGTCATCGGCCACCTGCGCGGTCTTGTACGTGCCCCAGGCCGACACCGCGAGGCTTGCGGCTGCGACGACGGCGGCAAGAACAGCCGTATGCCGGCCGATGTCCGCGGTGCCGTACCAGGCGTGCAAGCGTGCCGCCGCCCGAGTCCTGCGAGCGGCGCGGCCTGTCGGCTCCTCCTGACTATTCCGGTCTGTCTCCCCCTGGTGCCGGAGCGGCGGCCTGGGAGGCAACTGCCGTAACCGCAGCCTGGGTCGGGGTCTTGCTCGTCTCGTCATACGGGCCTCGCCGGGCGTCGGGGACTGAGTGCGCAGACGTCGACCTCGGGTGACCTGGTTCCGGGGCGTCGGCGTGCAGGGCGATGCCGCCGGGCGCGGACGGTACGGCGTCTTCCAGGTTCACCCGTCCGCCGACGGTGGCCCCGTCCAGCCGGACCCGCCTGTGGGTGACGAGGCCGACGGCCCATACATCGGTCCCGATCTCCGTATGGTTGAGCTGGAGGATCGGTTCTGTATCCGCCTCGTGGGCTGCCGAGTCCGCCGTTTCGGGACCGTCCGCCGCAACGGGTGCCCAGGCGCGCCTTGTCGAGGAAGAACCCGCCGGCGACCTTCGCGCCCCGCAGCCGGACGGGCCCCGCGATACGGCAGCCGCTGATCCGCAGCACGCCGTCGACTCGGAGGGTCGCCGCACTGAGCCTGGGCAGCCCCGAGCCGCTCAGGACCAGGGCACGGATCTGCCCCCGTACAGCTGCGGAAACTGTTCGAAGTGACAGGACCGCAGCCGCACCGGGTGCTCGACCGTGCCGTACCTGAGGTCCAGCCGTCCGTAAATACGCAGCACCGTGGCGCGTACGGTGCGCTCGGCTCCCCACGACGCACCGCCAGTGACATCTACATCGGTGTCCTCACGGAAGTCGACGCCTTTCCCCTGTGAGAATGCCTCCCAGACGCGGTGTTCGGTGGGTGTCAGGTCGGTGATCTCCGTCAGCGGGATGCGGGCGCCTCGCTGATCACACTGTCAACTCGGCACCGGCACAACGCCCTTGCCCTGCGTGCGTGGCTGGCCCGACCGGTGTTCACAGTCGGGTGCAGGTATGAATGGTCATTCCGCTCGATTCCATGTGCCGGATCCGCAGGACACCGTTCTTGCCGGAGTAGTTCACGTCGAGCCGCTGGTCGTCGCTGACGCCGGGGAAGCCGGGCGGCTGCCAGGGCAGGAACAGCGAGAGGGAGTCGCCGACGGAAGCGGGCACGTTCTCGGCTGCGGCTTCCTCCATGTCGCCGGGACCACCGCCGCCCAGGTCCTCGGGAACCTGCAGTGCCAACCGCCCGCCCTGCAGGGCCCAGGTTCCCCTCGTGGTCTTGCCGTCGCCGAAGTCCAGGGTCCAGGTGCCGTCATCGATGGTCGCCGTACAGGAGAACGAGGACTCGTCAGGCATCTCCGTCCTGACTCCCCACCTGCCACGCACGAATGCGGCGAGCGCCTTGTCCGCCACCGAGGCTGACACCGACGGACTCGCCTGCGCCCCGCCCCCACTGGTGCTCCCGCCTCCACCGGTGCTCCCGCCCTCACCGGAGCTTCCGCTCCCGCCTGTCC
>NZ_JAKEIP010000041.1 GCF_021474425.1 Streptomyces muensis
CCCTCCAGGCGGACCGCACGATCGATGTCAAGGAGGCCCGTCGCACGGCGGCCCCGCACACATCGACCCCACACACCCCAAGCGAGGCCCGCCACCCACCCGGCGGACCCATGGTCTGCGTTTTCGGGAGGACCCCCCATGACCGCCACGCTGGAGCAGCTCCGCCGCTGCCACTTCGCCGTCGACCTGGGGGCGGCCAGGACCCGCGTCTATGTGAGGGGCGCCGGGCTCGTCGTCGACCAGCCCTCCGCCGCGGCCGTCAACACCCGGACCGGCGCTCTCATCGCGGTAGGCGAGTTCGCGGAGCGGATGACCGGCCGTACCCCGGACTACATCCGTGTCGTACGGCCCGTGTCCGGCGGCACCGTCGTCGACATCGAGATGGCCCAGCGCATGCTGCGGCACCTGCTCGGCGACAAGATGCGCCGCGCCCTGCGCCGCAAGCCGTTCCTGCGGGGCGCCGTCTGCACGCCGCACGACGCCGACCCGCTCGCCCAGCGCGCCGCCATCGAGACCCTCGTCGGCCTGGGCGCCCGGCGCGTCGAACTCGTCGACACGCTGATCGCGGCCGCGGTCGGGTGCGGGCTGCCCGTGGAGCAGCCCGAGGCCAGCATGATCATGGTGTGCGGGGCCGCCGCGACCGAGGTCGCCGTGCTCTCCCTCGGCGCCATCGTCACCGCCGAACGCATCCGCGTCGGGGGCGAGGCCGTGGACCACGCGATCGTGCAGCATCTGCGGCACCAGCACGAGCTGATGCTGCCCAGCCAGAACGTACGCCCGCTCCAGCTCGCCCTGTCCGGCAACGGGCTGACCCCGCACGGCCCGGCCTCGACCGAGATCCACGGCCGCGACATCTGCACCGGCCTCGCCCGTTCCGTGCAGGTGGACACGGCCGCCGTACGGCACGCCATCCAGACCCCGCTCACCGCCGTGCTCGACAGCATCGGCAAGGTGCTGCGCGACTGCCCGCCCGATCTGGTCGCCGACCTCGCCGACCGCGGGATCATGATGGTCGGCGGCAGCGCGCTGCTGCCCGGCTTCGACGAGATGCTGCGGCGGGCCACCAGCATGCCCGTGCACATCGCCGAGCGCCCCGACGTCTGCGCCGTACAGGGCCTCGGCACCATGCTGGAGGGCAAGATCGAGCCCATGGAGCTGGCCTCGGCCCCGGACCCGGCCCTCGATCAGGACCCGGAGCCGGACCCGATCGACTGAGCCGCGCCGGCATCCGCGCTCGGTTCCGGTCCGGGCCCCGATGGTCTAGTACGGCAGAATCCGCCCCGAGGGCGTGCGCCGGTCGATCTCGCCCCTGGTGTCGCGGGGAGCGGCGGGCCGGCGGGTGACACGAACGCGAACGTGGGTCTGGCGGTTCATGGCGCCCTCCTCGTATCTCGGGTCCGTTGCGACCAGCCTTCTCTCCGCAACCTTTCGGCACATCGTGCCCACGGAGGCACTTGTCATGCCTCCGTAGGAGGAGCGGATGGGCGCGCGGCTGCTTCCGCCGGATGAGACCGCCCCTGAGACCGTCCCTGAGAGCGGGCCGCCGACCTGCGCTGGACCCCGCCCGGCAACAGGCGCACGCTCGATCTGTGAGGGGGCCGGCCCCTCAATCCGTACGGGAGTGATCTCGATGGCAGACAAGCAGAAGGACTGGACCGTCCGGATCCACATCACCGAGGACGGCGACGACACCCGCGCCGAGGCCGTGCTGACCACCGAGGACGCTTCTCAGGACGCGTCCGCCGTCACCGGCCGGGGCGTGGCCCACCGTAATCCGATCGACCGGCCCATCCCGGAGATCGGCGACGAACTCGCCGCCAGCCGCGCCCTGGAGGATCTCGCCATCAGGCTGCACGACATCGCCTCCGACGACATCGTGGAGCTGGCCGGCCCGGTGGACCAGGGCGGCAGCAGGGCGTGGGAGAGGCCGTAGCGCCCTGCCGGCTCAGTGTCTGTCCACCCAGCTGTAGCGCCGCTCCGGGCGGCCCGCCTGCCCGTACCGCAGGGACACCTCCGCCCGCCCCGTGACGCTGAAGTGCTCCAGATAGCGCCGGGCACTCACCCGTGACACCCCGAGCCGCGCCGCGCACTCCGCGGCGGAGAGGCTGCCGTCGGCCGCCCGCAGCTCGCGTTCGATCAGCTCGGCGGTCTCCACGCTCATCCCCTTGGGCAGGGCGGCCGCCGGGGCGGACGGCGCCGCGCCCCGCGCCAGCGCCCGGTCCACGTCGGACTGCCCGCTGACGACCGCCGCGTACAGGTTGCTGCGCCGCGCCGCGTACCGCTCCAGGCGCGCCCGCAGGTCCTCGGCGTCGAACGGCTTGAGCAGATAGTCGACGACCCCCTGGCGTACGGCCCCGCGCACCGCGTCGGACTCGCGTGCCGCGCTGATCACCATGACGTCGCAGTCGTGCCCGGCGGTGCGCAGCCGGGGGATGATCTCCAGGCCGAACATGTCGGGGAGATAGAGGTCGAGCAGCACGAGGTCGGGCTGCAGCTCGGCGACGGCGGTGAGCGCCTGCTCCCCGCAGTTCGCCGTGCCGATCACCCGGAACCCGTCGACGTCGTTGACGAATCCGCGGTGGATCCGCGCCACCATGAAGTCGTCCTCCACGATCAGCACATCGATCATCGGGCTCTCTCCGTCATCTGACCCCCTCCGTCACTCGGCCGGCCGGACGGCCGACGGACATCCGGGCGGTGAACATGGCGCCGGCCGGCGTGTTGGCCACCGACACCTCGCCGCCCCGGCGTTTGCACACCAGCCGGGTCAGGGCCAGTCCGATCCCCCGGTCGCCGCCCTGCGCGGCCTTGGTGGTGAACCCGTGCAGGAACACCTCCTGCGCCAGCTCGGGCGCCACGCCCGGCCCCGAGTCCCGTACGACGATCTCCACGCTGGAGGCGTCCTGGCGCAGCTCGACCTCCACCCATGCCTCGGTCGCCTCGGAGTCGCCGTCCTCCGCTCTGGGGCCGCTCGCGGCCGCGTCGACCGCGTTGTCGACGAGGTTGCCGAGGACGGTCGCCACGTCCGCGGAGTCGGTCGGCTCCAGCTGGTCCAGGGCGGTGCGCTCGGAGATCCTCAGCTGTACCTTGCGCTCGGCGGCCAGCGCCGACTTGGCCATGAGCAGTGCGGCGACGGCCCGGTCGCGGACCCGGCTGGTGAGGTTCAGGTCGAGCGACTCGCGGTGTTTGCGCAGGGCCCGGACATACCGTACGACCTCGTCGTGCTCGCCGATCTGGATGAGCCCGGAGATGGTGTGCAGCTGGTTGGAGAACTCGTGGGCCTGGGCGCGCAGCAGCTCGGTGGTGCTGCGGAAGGAGCCCAACTCCCGTTCCATCTGGGCGAGTTCGGTGCGGTCCCGCAGGGTCGTGACGGAGCCGAGGCGGCGGCCGTCCTTGGTGACGTCCATCCGGTTCATCACCAGGACCCGGCCACGGCGTATGACGACCTCGTCGCGGCGCGCGAGATCGCCGGGCTCGCCCTCGCGCGCGGTCCCGGCCAGGACGTCGTACAGCCGTCCCTCGATGCCCAGGTCGGCCAGGTTCATCCCGACGCAGGTATCGGGCAGGTCCAGCAGTCCGCGGCCGACGGCGTTGACGAGGGTGAGGCGCTGCTGCGGGTCGAGAGCCACGACGCCCTCGGCGATCCCGAAGAGCATCGCCTCGCGGTGTTCGGCGAGCCCGGCGATCTCGCGCGGCTCCATGCCGAAGGTCTGGCGTTTGATCCGCCGGGCCAGCAGCCAGGAGCCGGCGATCCCGAGGACGCTGGCGACGCCGAGGTAGACGAGCAGATAGGACGAGGCGCCCACCAGTCGCTGCCAGACCGACGGCGAGGCCCGTCCGATCATCACGGTGCCGAGGTGGTCCCCGGCGTTGGCGTTCGCGGCGCCGAGTACGGGCGCCTGTGCCACCAGCTCGGTGACGCCGTTCACCGGCAGCTCGCCGGACCAGCCGCGGCCCTCGGTGACCCGCGGTCCTTCGGACGGCATCCGGGTGCCGACGAGGGTGGGGTTGGTCGAGGCGACGATCTTCCCGTCGGCGTCGGAGACCGTGGCGGAGGTGACGCCGGCCCGGGTGAGCGTGGACTGGAGGAGCGGGGCGAGCATCTCGGCGGGGGCGGGCCGGACGAGCTGGGTGCGGACGAGGGGGTTGCTCGCCAGTTCCTCGGCGAGCGCGGTCACCCGGCGTCCCTCGACCCGGTCGAAGGTCGCCTTGGACTGCGCGAGCGACACCGCGGCCACGGCGGCCAGCACGATCACGACAATGGCGAGCTGCCATACGAGCAGCTCACCGGCGAGCGTCTGGCTCCGTCTGTGCCGTTCGCTCCATTTTTGCCGTGCCGTTATGACCACTATGAACTCAACCTTCAATGGTCACAGAACCGAGACGGGGTGTCTCAGGAATCGCACAATCATGGCGCCGGAACGGGCCGAGCGAAAGAGATGAGCCATGAGAACTCGACGAGCCGCAGTTGTCGGAGCTCTTGCCGCCGTGTCGATGGTCGCGGTCAGCGCCTGTGGCGCCACCGCCGACAAGGAGGAGGGCAGCGGGGGCGGGGACGGCAAGCCCGTGACGGGACTGCGCCTCATGGTCCCGAACACCCCGGGCAGCGGTTACGACCTCACCGCCCGCACCGTCACCCAGGTCATGCAGGACACCAAGGTCGCCTCCGGCGTCCAGGTGTTCAACCTGCCCGGCGCCAGCGGCACCGTGGGCCTTCAGCGCCTGGTGAACGAGAAGGGCAACGGCAAGATGGCCATGCAGATGGGCCTGGGTGTCGTCGGCGCCTCGTACACCTCCAAGTCCGAGGCGACCCTGACGGACACCACGCCGATCGCCAAGCTGATCGAGGAGGCCGGCGCGATCGTCGTGCCGAAGAACTCGCCGTACAAGACGATGGACGACCTCGTCACCGCCTGGAAGGAGAACCCGAAGAAGTTCGCCGTGGGCGGGGGTTCGACGGCGGGCGGTCCCGACCATCTGCTGCCGATGCAGCTGGCGAAGGCCGTCGGCATCAAGCCGAAGGACGTCAACTTCGTCTCCTACGACGGCGGCGGCGAGCTGCTTCCGGCCATCCTCGGCGACAAGATCGCGTTCGGCGCCAGCGGGTTCAGCGAGTTCCTCGACCAGATCGAGGCCGGCCAGGTGCGCGTGCTCGCGGTCACCAGCGAGAAGCCGATCGACGCGCTGAAGGACACCCCGACCCTCAAGGACCAGGACATCGACCTGGTCTTCACCAACTGGCGCGGCATCGTGGCCCCTCCGGGCATCAGCGCCGAGCAGAAGAAGACCTGGATCGACGCGCTGACGACGATGCACGACTCCGAGGAGTGGCAGGCGCAGCTGAAGAAGAACGGCTGGGTCGACGCCTTCGCCACCGGCGACGAGTTCGGCACCTTCCTGACCGAGCAGGACAAGGCGGTCGCCGACCTGCTGGCCGAGCTCGGGCTCGCATGAGCTCCGAGGTGAAGGACGAAACGACCGTGGAGGACTCCCCTCCGCCGCGGGAGGGCGGGGACCGCGCACAGTACGGCGTGTGCGTGTTCCTCGCCCTGCTGGGCGGCGCCGTGATCGTGGACGCCCTCGGCATCCCGCACATCACCAGCGGCACCGACCCGGTCGGCCCGCGCGCGGTCCCGCTGATCCTGGGCGGCCTGCTCCTGCTGCTCGCGGCGCTGTACGCGGTGGACGTGGCGCGGGGCGGCCGCGGTGAGCCGGAGGGCGGCGAGGACGTCGACCTGACGAGCGGCAGCGACTGGCGCACCGTGCTGCTGCTGATCGCCGTGTTCGTGGCGAACGCGCTGCTCATCGAGCGGCTCGGCTGGGTGATCAGCGGGGCGCTGCTCTTCTGGGGCACGGCGTTCGCGCTCGGCAACCGCCACTACTTCCGCAACCTGCTGATCGCGGTGACGCTCTCGCTCACGACGTTCTACGCGTTCGCGATCGGCCTCGGCGTGAACCTCCCCGCCGGTGTCCTGCAAGGAATCCTGTGAGGCCTGGCCCGTGACGGAGAACCTGAACAACCTGATGCAGGGCTTCGCGGACGTGATGGATCCGCTGAACCTGCTGCTCGCCCTGGTCGGTGTCGTCATCGGCACCGCGGTGGGCGTCCTGCCGGGCATCGGCCCGGCGATGACGGTGGCCCTGCTGCTGCCCGTGACGTACGGCATGGAGCCGGTGCAGGCGTTCATCATGTTCGCCGGCATCTTCTACGGCGGCATGTACGGCGGCTCGACGACCTCGATCCTGCTCAACACCCCCGGCGAGTCCTCGTCCGTGGTGACGGCGATCGAGGGCAACAAGATGGCGAAGGCGGGCCGCGCGGCCCAGGCCCTGGCCACGGCGGCGATCGGCTCCTTCGTGGCCGGCACCATCGGCACCCTGCTGCTGGTCCTGATCACCCCGTTCGTGGTGGAATTCGCGGTCAGCCTGGGCGCCCCGGACTACTTCGCGCTGATGCTGCTGGCCTTCATAGCCGTGACGTCGGTACTGGGCTCGTCCCGCGTCCGGGGCTTCATATCCCTGCTGCTGGGCCTGACGATCGGCCTGGTCGGCATCGACTCGGTGTCCGGCCAGCAGCGGCTGACGCTCGGCGTACCGCAGCTGGCCGACGGCATCGACGTCGTCGTGGTCGCGGTCGGCATCTTCGCGGTCGGCGAGGCGCTGTGGGTGGCCGCGCATCTGCGGCGCAAGCCGGCCGAGGTGATCCCGGTGGGCCGCCCGTGGATGGGTGGGAAGGACTGGAAGCGGTCCTGGAAGCCGTGGCTGCGCGGCACGGCGTTCGGCTTCCCCTTCGGGGCGCTGCCGGCCGGCGGCGCGGAGATCCCGACCTTCCTGTCGTACGCCACGGAGAAGCGGCTCACCAAGCACCCGGAGGAGTTCGGGAAGGGCGCGATCGAGGGCGTGGCGGGCCCGGAGGCGGCGAACAACGCGTCGGCGGCGGGCACCCTGGTCCCGATGCTGGCGATCGGCCTCCCGACCAACGCCACGGCGGCCGTGATGCTGGCGGCCTTCCAGTCGTACGGCATCCAGCCCGGCCCGCTGCTCTTCGAACGCGAGGCGAGCCTGGTCTGGGTCCTGATCGCGAGCCTCTTCATCGGCAACCTGCTCCTGCTGCTGCTGAACCTCCCGCTGGCCCCGGCATGGGCGAAGCTGCTGCAGATCCCGCGTCCGTACCTCTACGCGGGCATCCTGTTCTTCGCGTCGATGGGCGCCTACGCCGTCAACGCCCAGCCGCTCGACCTGTTCCTCCTGCTGACCCTGGGTCTCCTGGGCTTCGCCATGCGACGGTTCGGGCTGCCGGTGCTGCCGCTGATCGTCGGGGTGATCCTGGGCCCGCGTGCGGAGCTGCAGGGCCGGCGTTCCCTTCAGTTGTCCGGTGGCGAGTTGTCGGGTTTGGTGGGCGGTCCGGTGTCGTACTCGGTCTACGCGGTGATCGCGCTGGTCCTGTTGTGGCCGCTGGTTCGCCGTTTCGTGGTAAGTCCCCTGCGTGCGCGAAACGCCGCCGCCTGAGACGTCTGGAGTGCAGAGATGACCATCCTGGTCGGCTACGTCCCCTCCCCCGAGGGCGAGGCGGCCCTGCGGGCGGGGATCGACGAGGCCCGCCGCCGCGGTGAGAAACTGCTGGTGGTGAACACCACCAGGGGGGACGCCCTGGTGGATCCGCGCTTCGCCCAGGAGCCCGATCTGACCCATGTGCGCGAGGACCTCGCGGCGCTGGGCGTCGACTTCGACATCCGTCAGGTCCTCGGCGCCCGGGACGCCGCCGCGGAGATCATCGAGCTGGTGGAGCAGACGGACGCGTCCCTGGTGGTGATCGGTCTGCGCAGGCGCAGTGCCGTCGGGAAACTGATCATGGGGTCCGCGGCCCAGCAGATCCTGCTGGGGGTGGACTGTCCGGTCCTCGCCGTGAAGGCGGCGGGGTGAGGTGACGATGATGCTGCGAACCTTCGGCTGGTCGTTCGGCGTCACGGTGGTCGGCCTCGCCTTCGCCGCGTGGCAGTGGGGCTGGGAGGCCTTCGGGATCGTGCTGATCCTGTCGATCCTGGAGATCTCCCTCTCCTTCGACAACGCGGTCGTCAACGCCGGGATCCTGAAGAAGATGAACGCCTTCTGGCAGCGGATCTTCCTCACGGTCGGCATTCTGATCGCGGTGTTCGGGATGCGGCTGGTCTTCCCGGTGGTGATCGTCGCGATCAGCGCCAAGGTGGGGCCCGTGGAGGCGGTCCAGCTCGCCCTCGACGATCCCGACCGCTACCAGGACCTGGTCACCGACGCCCACCCGGCCATCGCGGCCTTCGGCGGCATGTTCCTGCTGATGATCTTCCTCGACTTCATCCTCGAGGACCGTGAGATCAAGTGGCTGACCTGGCTGGAACGCCCGCTCGCCAAGCTCGGCAGGATCGACATGCTGTCGGTGTGCGTCGCCCTCGTCGCCCTCCTGACGACGGCGATGACCTTCGCCACCCACGCCCATGTCAGCACCGGGCACGCGGACAAGGCGGCCACGGTGCTGCTGTCCGGGGTGGCGGGCCTGATCACGTATCTCGTCGTGGGCGGCCTCTCGGCCCACTTCGAGGAAAAGATCGAAGAGGAGGAGGAACAGGAGGAAGAGGCCGAGGAGAAGGCCAGGGCGGAAGGCAGGCCGATCTCACCGGTCGCCCTCGCCGGCAAGGCCGCCTTCTTCATGTTCCTCTACCTGGAGGTCCTGGACGCCTCCTTCTCCTTCGACGGCGTGATCGGCGCCTTCGCCATCACCAACCACATCTTCTGGATGGCCCTCGGCCTCGGCATCGGCGCGATGTACGTCCGTTCCCTGACCGTGTACCTGGTCCGCCAGGGCACCCTCGACGACTACGTCTACCTGGAGCACGGCGCCCACTACGCCATCGGCGCCCTCGCCGCCATCCTCCTCATCACCATCCAGCACCAGATCAGCGAGATCATCACCGGCCTGATCGGCGTCGTACTGATCGCCGCGTCCTTCCTGGCCTCCGTCCGCCGCAACCGGGCACTGGCGGCGGAGGGGGCGCCCGGGGAGCCCGAGGAGAAGAAGGGGGAGGTGCGGTCGGGGGCGTGAAGGACGGCCGACCCTCCCGCGCCTGGCCCGCCAGGCTGTGGGCAGTCGTTCCGCAGAGGCCAGGCTGTGGGCAGTCGTTCCGCAGGGCGGAACGGGTGGGCACAGCCTGGCCCCGCACCCGGCGACGAGACCTCAGCCCCCACCGGACGGTTGCCGCACCCCACCCAGCACCGGGACGAGGGCAGAGTGAGCAAGGCCACTCCCCGCCCCCAACCCGGTCCCCCGGGACGGGCACGGCTGCGGCGTGTGCGTGATCTGGGGTGGACGTGGTCTGCGACATAGGCGTTTTCGTCCGGATATGGCTAGCTGGATGTGCTTGCCTCGCGCACAGCGCCGTGTCGTCGGCGCTCGTCCTGTCGATCCTGGGAGACCCATGCGCCTGCGCGTACCCTCCGTTCCGCGAAACCCCTCCGCATCCCGTATCGCCTCGATTCCGCCCGTAGTCCTGGCCGGCGGCGCCCTGACCGTCGGTGTCGGGGGGCTGTATCTGGCCGGGCTGTTGCTGGCGGGCGGGGACATAGACGCCGGTACGACCGTGCGCGGGGTGGACATCGGCGGGCTGAGCCGTGCGGAGGCCGTCCGCAAGCTGGAGGCGCGGCTGGGGTCGGCCGGTGCGCGGGACCTCGCGGTGACCGTCGGTGACCGCGAGGGCACGGTCGATCCGCGGCAGGCCGGCATCACCTTCGACTTCGCCGAGACCGTCGACCGAGCGTCACGGACCCACGCCGCCGATCCGTTCACCGTGATCGGCGGGCTGTTCCGTTCCGGCGGCCCCGTCCAGCCCGTCGCACAGGTCGACGAGGACAAGGCCCAGGCAGCACTGAAGAAGGTGGCGAAGTCGCTCGACCAGAAGGTCCGCGACGGCGCCGTCGGCTTCGCGGACGGCGAGGTCCGCCAGGTCGCCCCGCACAACGGCTACGCGCTGGACACGGCCGCCGCCGTCGCCCCGCTGCGGGAGTCCTTCCTGCGCGGCGACGCGGGCGAAGTCACGGCCCTGCCGGCCCGGGAGACGAAACCCGAGGTCACGGCGGCGGAGGTACGGCGGGCGGTGCGCGACTTCGCGGAGCCGGCGATGTCGGCACCGATCAGGCTCGCGGCGGCCGACCGCCGGTTCACGATCTCCCCGGACGACCTCGGCGAGTACCTGACGATGCGCCCGGACGACAAGGGCAGGCTGACCCCGAAGCTCGACGCCGAGGGCCTGCGCGCCTCCCCCGTGGTGGCCCGCAACCTGTTCGGCCTGCCCGCCGAGCCCCGCAACGCCACGCTGCGCCTGGCCGGCGACCGGGTCGTGGCGGCCGACGACGCCAGGTCCGGCGTACGGATCACCGACGAGGCGCTCGGCGAGGCCGTGCTGCCGCTGCTGACCAGGTCGGGCACCGCCCGCACCGGCGAGGTGGACGCGCGCGTGATCCAGCCGCAGGTGACCGCCGAGAACGCCGCGCGGCTGGGCCTGCGGGAGAAGATGTCGTCCTTCACGGTCAACTTCGAGGCGGCGCCGTACCGCACACGGAACATCGGCCGGGCGGTGGAGCTCATCAACGGCTCCGTCGTCATGCCCGGCAAGACCTGGAGCTTCAACCGCACCGTGGGCGAACGCACCGAGGCCAACGGCTTCGTCGACGGCATCATGATCCTCAACGACGAGTTCACCAAGGCACCCGGTGGCGGTGTCTCCGCCGTGGCCACGACCGTGTTCAACGCGATGTTCTTCGCCGGGGTCAAGCCCCTGGAGTACGGCGCCCACTCGTTCTACATCGAGCGCTACCCCGAGGGCCGCGAGGCGACGGTCGCCTGGGGCAGCCTGGACCTGCGCTTCGCCAACGACTCCGGGAACGCGATCTACATCCAGGCCCAGTCCACCGATACCTCCGTCACCATCACCTTCCTCGGCACCAAGAAGTACGACGAGATCGGGTCGGTCACGGGGCCGCGCACGAACGTGAAGGAGCCGGAGAAGAAGGTGAACTCGGACGAACAGTGCGTACCGCAAACTCCGCTGGAGGGCTTCGACGTCACCGTGCAACGGGTCTTCGTCGCCGACGGCCGAGAGGTCAAGCGCGAGCCGTTCCGTACGCACTACACGCCGCGGGACGAGATCGTCTGCGAGTGACGCCCCGGCCGGGCCGGCGGACGGTCCGCCGTCAGCTGGCCGCGACCGTGGCCCACAGCGGGGCGAACCCGGCGGTGGCGGAGGGGTTCTTGGGGCGGCGCATCGGCAGGAGGTGGTCGTCCGTGCCCGCGTTGAGGATCTCGGCCTGCAGCCGCTGGAGCTCCTCCGAGGGCTCCAGGCCCAGTTCCCGCCTGAGCACGGAGTAGAGGTTCTGGTAGGCCTGGAGGGCTTCGGCCCGGCGCCCGGCCCGGTGCAGCGCGGAGATGAGACGGCCGTGGAACCACTCGTGCAGCGGGTGGTCGTTGACCAGGATGCGCAGTTCCGGGAGGACCTCCCGGTAGCGGCCCAGCTGGAACTCGGTTTCCACGCGGAGTTCGAGTGCCCGGATTCTGAGTTCTTCCATATGGGCTATTCGGCCGGTGAGCACCCCGGCTATGGGCACATTGCTCAGCATGGGCCCGCGCCACAGCGTGCGGGCCCGGTCCAGGTGGGCGGCGGCCTTTTCGGGTGCGCCCTGGTGGAGTTCCCGCTGGGCGCTGCGGACGAGTTCCTCGAAGACACAGGCGTCCACTTCGCTCCGGGCGATGTCGAGGAAATAGCCGGGTGCCTGGGTGAGCAACAACTTCCTCTCGCCGGAGACCACTTGTGCGTCGTGGAGCATCCGGCGGGCGTGGTAGACGTGCGTCTGGAGGGTGCGCGGAGCGCCGCTCGGCGGGTTCTCTCCCCAGAGTTCACGGACCAGCGTCTCCGTGGCGACGGGCTCGCGCGGCTGGAGCGCCAGCACCGCGAGCATCTGACAGATCTTTGGCGCCTTCGGAGCGAACGTGTCGCCTTCATCGGTCGTGATCCGGAAAGGGCCGATGAGGTGGAACTGCACTGGCCACACGCTCCTTCCGCCGCCGTCAGGCGCTCGTGTCGGTGCCTGGGTGGTCGATCCAGACAGCTCCGACGGTAGGCAGTGGAGGGCTGTGAGTCTTCTGTGCCGGACCGAGAGTGTCACATTACCGGACGGTAGGTCTGTTCATGTGGAGCACGTCACTTTCGAGCCGCGAGGGAGGCGCCGGAGAGCACCGGGGCGCTGTCCAGAGCGACGGCCAGATGGGCGGCGGAGGCCAGGGTGACGTGCCGGTGCCAGCCGGGGAACGACCGGCCCGCGAAGTCCCGTATCCCCACCTTGTCGGCAATCGCGTTGAAGTCGCGCGCGACGACGAGCGGCAGCACGGTCAGCCACAGGACCAGCGGCAGCGACTGGACACCGCCGCCGACCAGCCACAGCTTCCCGGGCCTGGAGACCGCTTTCGGCCACTCGCCCACCAGGGTCATGCCTCCGCCACCGCCTCCCGCGGCGGTCGGCGCGGCGGCGGTGACGGGTACCGCCACGGCTGTCGTCGGGCGCTCCCCCGAGTTGATCTGCTGCCGCAGACTGACGAGGGAGGAGGCCAACTCCGCGGCCGTACGCACCCGATCGCCGTACTTGGGCAGCTCCGAGCGGTCGATGCGCAGCTGTTGCTGAGGGTCGACCCGTACGACGAAGGGGACGCCGGCGGAGGCGAGGTGCCGGGCCAGGGCCACCGCGTCGACGCCGTCCACGTCCACCACGACCGGGCCGCGCTGGACTCCCGGGATGGCCGTGACGGCGTCCACGGCCTCGCGCACGCACTCGTCGAGGGTGTCGGCCGTGACCCCGGCGGGGATGCCGGCCCGTTGCCGGAGGGGGCCACTGAGCCAGCGGCCGGAGAGCCGCAGCCGCCAGTCGACGGGCACCGCGGTCCGGGCGGAGACCAGCCACGTCCCGATGGCCTGCTGGCCGGTGACGGTCTGTCCCATGTGCGGCAGGAAGTGCTGGTCCACACCGATCGAGTGCGAGCCGACCTTGGGGATCATCGTGGACCGGACGACCCAGGCCTCCGGGGCCAGGTGCCGCTGCGCGTACCGGGCCAGGGCGTGGCGCACCGGCGTCCACTCCCAGGGCGACTCGCTGATGAAGTGATGGACGCTCTGCTGCGCCGCGCCGCCCTCGAACTGGGCGGCGATGTTGCGCAGCGTCTTGCGTCCCGGCGCGGTCAGCAAACCGCGCACATAGCGCTCGGCCTTGAGTCGCTGACCGCTGCGCTGCAGGGATCCGAAGAGATGAGCACCGAGTTCTTCCAGCTGGGATTCGCAGGACGAATCCAGGTGTGTGCAGACGGGTTTGAGCAGGCTCAGACGCACGGATCCCCCTGTTGACGTCGGTCATGCGATCGACGAGGTGCGGCGTAACGCGCGCACCCGCCCGTCCACTCTTACACAAAACCGTCACCCGGTCCGGTTTCTTTGCGCGAAGACCGGGCTTCGCCGGCGCCGGGGGCCGTGGACGCCTTCAGGACCGTGGTCGCGGCGTCAGGAGGGCGCGACGGGCACGGGTGGCGCGTCGGCCGACCGGGCCGCCGCCAGCAGGTGTTCGGCCCGGTAGGGGGAGGTGTCCAGCTTGGCCAGCACCTCGGGCGGCACGATGCTGGGCAGCAGGAGGGCGAACAGGGCCGACACCTCTTCCGACAGATTCCCCTCGGGCAGTGTCACGGTGACCAGTTGGACACCGGTCCACGCCCCGACCACGAGCCGGGCGACCTGCGCCGGCTCGATGTGGAAGTGCAGTTCGCCGCGTTCCTTGGCCTCGGTGAGCAGCTGGGTCGAGACGGCCATCCAGTCCGGCCAGCGGGTGCCGAACAGCGAGCGCGCCTTGGGGTCGACCGACAGCTGTATCGAGGCGCTGAGCACGGGCTCCCTGGGGACCCGGTAGGCCAGCAGCAGCGCCAGGTCCACCCATTCCTGCATCTTCAGGGCCTGCGGCACGACTCCTTCCCTGGTCACGGCCTCGTCGAGCACGGCACGGGCCAGCTGCTCCTTGGAGGTGAAGTGGAAGTACAGGCCGCCCCGGGTGAGTTGGACCCGCTCGATGAGCATGCCGATGGTGCTGGCCTCGTATCCCAGCTCGTTGAACATCCGGGCGGCGCCCTCGAGGATGGCTCTGCGTGTACGGATCGCGCGTTCCTGTCTGGCCACTCACACCACCATGACCTTTCCTTTACTAGTGCTTGAGCTCACACTTACTCGATCTCCAAAACCGGACGGGGGGCCGGTACTTTAGCAACGCAACTCATGCAGCTGCCTTGCAGGCCGGATCCAAGGGGGAGATCTTGCCCGAAGTCCCTGTCGCGCCCCGCAGTTCGTCCCGGCCCCGGGGCGAATCGCCGTCGCGGTTACTCCTGGGTGCCTACACCCACCTCAAACACAACGACGCCGTTCTCATAGACAGTTGGCAGCGGACCGACGAGGACAGGTTCACCCTGCGTCTCGACTGGCCCGCCGCCCCTCATGGCCACCCGTACGATCCACGCGTCCTCACCCAGACGATCAGACAGAGCGGACTGGCCGTCGCCCATGCCGAGTACGAGGTTCCGCTGGATCACCAGACCCTGCTGAACTGGCTGGACGTCACCGTCTCCCCGGACTTCCGGGTCCCGGACACCGAGCCCTCGACCCTGCTCGTCGACCTCACCGTCGCCCCGGGCAGGAGCGGCAGACGCGCCGCCCACGCCATGCACATGGAGATCCGCACGTCCCCGGACGACGAGCCCGTGGCCCGCGCCGACACCGAGTTCGGCTGGATCTCCCCGGCCGCCTACCGGCGGGTGCGCGGCGACCGGCTCACCGGCGCCTGGGGCGACTGGCCACTGCCCGACCCCGTCGAACCCGGACTCGTCCGCCGGGGACAAGCCGTGGACGTGGTGCTCGCACCCACGCGGGCGCCGCACCGCTGGCAGCTGCGCAACGACGTGAGCAATGTGCTGCTCTTCGACCACCCGGTCGATCACGTCCCCGGACTGGTGCTGTGGGAGGCCGCCCAGCAGGCGGCCCAGGCTCTGCTGGCCCCGAGCGTCTGTGTGCCCGTCTCGGTCGCCACCACCTATCGGCGCTACGTCGAGTTCGACCAGCCCTGTCTGATCGACGCACGCGTCCTCGGCCCGCAGGGCCCGGGGCGGGTCGCCGTCCGGGTCACGGGCACCCAGGGCGACGCGACGGCCTTCACCGCGGACATCACCGCGGTGGCGCGGCCGGCGAGGTGACGCCTCGGACCGGGGAGCGCGCCGCGACCGCCGTCCACGGCCGCCGGACGCGTTCCCCGGTCCGCTGTCACTGATTGACGAAGCCGCCGTCCACCGGCATCACCGTGCCGGTCAGGAAGGGGCAGCGGTCGCTCAGCAGCCAGGCGGCCGCCTGCGCGATCTCCTCCGGTTCGGCCGTACGCCCCTGTGGTGTCAGGGAGTTGACCAGGTCCTGCAGCCCCGGGTTGCGGCCGAACCAGTCGAGGGTGATCTCGCTGCGCGTGGTCCCCGGCGCGATGGCGTTCACCCGGACCCCCTGCTTGGCGTACTCGTCGGCGGCGGCCCGGGTCAGCCCGACGACCGCGTGCTTGGACGCGATGTAGGGGGCGGCGGTCGGAATGGCCACCAGACCGCCGACGCTGCTGTTGTTCACGATCGAACCGCCGCCGGTCGCGAGCATGGCCGCGATCTCGTGGCGCAGACAGTTGAAGACACCGCGGACATTGGTGTCCATGACGGTGTCGTAGACGTCGTCGGTCATCAGATGCAGAGGCGTGCGGTCGCCGCCGATCCCCGCGTTGTTGAACGCCGCGTCGAGCCGCCCGTACTCGGCGACGACGAAGTCCACCGCCCGCGCCACGTCCTCGGCGACCCGGACGTCACCGACCACGTGGGCCGCCTCCGCCCCCTTGTCGCGCAGCGCGCCGACAAGAGCGGCCAGCCGGTCCTCCCGCCGAGCGGTGACCACCACTGTCGCGCCCTCCTGCGCGAACACCCGTGCCGCGGCCTCGCCTATGCCACTGCTCGCGCCGGTGACAAGGACGACTTTCCCCGTTAGAAGATCACTGGTCATGAGGGGAGTCTGGCAGGCGAGCGGCCTCGGGCGCCGGGGCAGTTCGTGATTACCGCTCGATGACCGGGCCGTTGACCGCGCGTCATACGTTGCTGGGGCTCTGGCTCGGCACAAGAGACGAAGAATGACGGCTCGTCACGACAGGAGAAAGCATGCTCGGTGCAGACCTCGGCAACGGCGTCGAACTACGTCCGACGGAGCCATGGCAGGCCGCCGAGTTCGCCGCGTTCATGGACCGCGTGCGTGCGGATCTCGATCCCTGGCTGCCGTGGGTGCACGAGGTCACGGACACCGGGCCCGCCCGGTCCTGGCTGCAGGGCCTGGCGGACAGCCAGGCCAAGGACGGGGCCCGGATCTACGGCATCCACCTCAACGGCGAGCTTGTCGGCGGCACCTGTTTCGCGCTGTTCGAGCCGGCGACCGGGCTGTGCGAACTCGGGGTCTGGCTGGCTCCGGAGGTGCGGGGCCGGGGCCTTGCGACCACCGCCGCGCACCTGATGACCGACTGGGCGGTCCGCGTGCGCGGCATGTCCCGGGTGCAGTGGCGAGTGGCGCCGGACAACCATCCCAGCATCGCCGTGGCCAAGCGGCTCGGTATGTCCTACGAGGGTGTCATGCGCAGCTACCTCCCCGTCCAGGACCGACGCCTGGACCTGGAGGTCTGGTCCGTGCTGGCCGAGGAATGGACGGCCGACGTGCAGGGCCCCGCATACATCCGCGAATGAAGCCAAGAATCGGAGACACCTGTGCGCGTCTTGTTCACCGCCTGGCCCGCGGCGGCACACCTCTTTCCGAGTGTGCCGCTCGCCTGGGCCCTCCAGGCAGCGGGACACGAGGTCTGTGTGGCCTCCCGGCCCGCCCTGGCCGGCCCGACCACGGCCGCCGGGCTGGCCGCCGCCCCCCTCGTCGACGAGAACGATCTGCCCCGTTCGGTCGGTGCCGCCAACCCGGCTTCCGAGGAGTCCCGGCGGGCCTGGTCGCGTATCACCGAAGCGATGGCGATCGACCCCGTCGACGATCCGGTGGCCACGCACATCTGGCGTCTCCACCGCGACTATGTCGCCCCGGCACTGCTCGACCTCCAGCCGGCCGACGCCCGCCCCGACCGCCCGCAGCCGGTCCTGGACGCGCTGGTCCGGTTCTGCCGGAGCTGGAAGCCGGATCTGGTGCTCTGGGACCCCACGATGCCGGCCTCCGCGGTGGCGGCCGGAGCCGTGGGAGCCGCGCACGCGCGGCTGCTGTGGGGGCTGGACCACGTGGGCTGGTCTCTGGAGCGCTACGCCCGGCGCAAGGAGGAGTTGGGTGAGGCGCTGTCCGACGAGGACCCCGTGGTGACGGCGGTGCGCGCGATGGCCGAACGGTACGGCTTGGCGTTCGATGAGGAACTGCTGCACGGTCAGTGGACCGTTGATCCGATGCCCGCCGCGATGCGGCTGCCGACGGAGCGTCACACCGTGCCGATGAGCTGGATCCCGTACACCGGTTCCGGCGTCATGCCCGAGTGGCTCCACGAGCACACCGGCCGACCGCGCGTGGCCCTCACTCTCGGCGCGTCCATGCGCGCCTTCAGCAAGGACAGCGCGCCGCTGATCGCCAATCTCCTCGAAGCACTGGGCGAGATGGACATCGACGTGGTGGCCACTCTGGACGCCTCGCAGCTGGAGGGTGTCGTCCAGGTGCCCGACAACGTGCGGACGATCGACTACCTCCCGCTCTCCCAACTGCTGCCGACCTGCGCGGCGGTGATCCATCACGGCGGCTACGGCACCATGTGCGCGGCCGCCGCTGCCGATGTTCCGCAGATCGTCGCGATGGACGGCGACGCGGTCATGGAAGGGCCGATCAGCGCGGCGCATCTGACCGAGCGGGGCGTGGGGCTTGTGCTGAGGCACGAGGAGTGCTCGGTGGACGACATCCGCAAGATGGTCACCAGGGTTCTGGAAGAGCCCTCCTTCCGGCATGGCTCGCAGGCGCTGCGACGGGATCTCCTCGCCTCCCCGAGCCCTGCCGAGGTCGTACCGGTTCTCGAACGGCTGGTGGCCGAGTACCGAGTCGCGGTCTGAACTCAGTAACTAGAGCGTTCTTTTTAGCTCTCGTGCTAGCCTGATCACTGGTTAGAACGATCGATCCAATGGGGAAGCGAGTTAGGGGTCTTCATGCAGAAGCAGCCGGTCACCGTCATCGGGTTGGGCCCGATGGGGCACGCCATGGCCAGCACGTTCCTCGACAACGGCCACCAGGTGACCGTGTGGAACCGGACCGCGAGCAGGGCGGACGACCTTGTGACCAAGGGAGCCGTGCTGGCAGCCACCCCGGCCGAGGCCTTGTCGGCCAGCGAGTTGGTGGTCCTCAGCCTGACCGACTACGACGCGATGTACGCCATCCTGGAACCCGCCACGCAGGCGCTGGAGGGCAGGACACTCGTCAACCTCAGTTCGGACACCCCGGAGAAGGCCCGGGAGGCGGCCAAGTGGGCGGCCCGCCACGGCGCCGAGTACCTCACGGGCGGTGTGCAGGCCTCTCCCACCGGTATCGGCCAGCCGGAGTCCTTCACCTTCTACAGCGGCTCCCGGCCCGTCTTCGAGGCGGCCAAGGGGACACTGGACGTGCTCACCAAGACCGACTACCGGGGCGAGGACCCGGGCCTGGCCGCGCTGTACTACCAGCTGCAGCTGGATGTCTTCTGGACGACCGCGCTCGCGTACCTGCACGCGCTCGCGGTGGCCGACGCCCACGGGATCAGCGCGCAGGACATGCTGCCGTACCTCTCCGGCACGGTGGGCTCGATGCCCGACTTCTTCGGCTTCTACACCCCCCGCATCGACGCCGGTGAGCACCCGGGCGATGTCGACCGGCTGGCCATGGGCGTGGCCAGTGTCGACCATGTGGTGCAGACCGCCAAGGACGCCGGCGTCGACGCCGCACTGCCCGCCGCCGTCCTGGAGATCTTCCGACGGGGCATCACCGCCGGATACGCGGCCGACAGCTTCACCAGCCTGATCGAGACCTTCAAGAAGCCCACGGCCTGAACCGCGTCGAGGGCGCGCGCACGCCACCGGTGTGCGCGCGCCCTTGGCGTGTGCGGGGACGGGTCTCGTCAGACCCGTTCGACGGGCGCCCCGCGGAAGCTCGCGATCAACCGGGCGAGGTGCCTGCCCGCGGCCTCCAGCGGCGCACTGCTCCTGGTCACCTGAGCCGTCAGCTCGGCACCCTCCAGGGTGCCGATCACGGTGTGGGCGAGCGCACGGGCGTCGTCCTCGTCGATCCCCGCCTCGCAGAGCCTGTCGAACACCAGCAGGTGCCAGCGCGTGAACGCCTCGGAGGCCGCCGCCTGAATGTCGGGAAAGCGGCCTGAGGCGCCCAGCGCGGTGGTCGTGATCGGGCAGCCGTCCATCCAGTCCGACCCGCGCAGTCCGTCGGCGAGCCTGCGGGTGAGGAGCACGATCGCGTCGGCCGGGTCCTTCTCCTCGTCGAACACGGCACGCAAAGCGTCGATGAACTCCATATCGCCGCGCCGGATGGCCTCGACGGCCAGTTCCAGTTTCCCACCCGGAAAGAAGTGATAGACCGAGCCGAGCGTCGCGCTGGCCTCGGCGGAGATCTGTTTGATCCCCGTGCCGTCGTATCCCTGGCGTTGCATCAGCCGCGAGGCCGCCCGGACGATGCGTTCACGGGTGGCGACGACGGGCCCGGAGGCATCCTCCGACCGCTTCTCGACACTCACGGGCTTCTTCTTCACAGGCCAAGGCTACCAGGTAGAGCGTTCTTTCCAATGCCCTCGGACGGGTACATCGGCGGTTCATCAGCCGGGGCACTGATGCCCTGAGCCGGAATTACCGGCTCATTGACGGTGGCCCGATACCGTCCCTCCGAACCAGACAGAAGCAATTTCCCCTGATCCACGGACCGTTGAACAGAGAGAGGGCTGAATGGTCGCCACGGAGAAGGATTTCGTGAAGGTGCTCGAAGCGATTCGGGAAATCGCTCCGACCCTCCGGGACAACGGCGTGCGCGCCGAGGAGGAGAACTGGATACCAGAGGCGAACATCGAGCTGCTGGAAAGCGCCGGCCTGTTCCGCGCCGCCGTACCCGAGCGATTCGGTGGGCTCGATCTGCCCGCCGAGCAGCAGGCTGCCCTGCTCACCGAGACGGCGCGGGCCTGCGGCTCGACCGGATGGGTCTCCATGGTCTGGGTGACGACGGCCTGGATGGCCACCCTGTACCCCGACGCCGCCCAGGAGGAGGTCTTCTCGGACGGGAGCGTACGGATCTCCGGCGGCTTCACCCCTTCCGGTTCTCTCGTCCCGACCGAGGGTGGATACATCCTGAACGGGTCCTGGCGGTTCAACACCGGTGTCCGGGGCGCCCACTGGAACGTGTGCACCGCCCTGGTCGAGCACGAGGACGGGCGTGTCGAGGAGCTGTTCCCTCTGGTGTCCACCGGTGACCTGACCGTCGGCGACGACTGGGACGTCTTCGGCGGCGCCGGCACCGGCAGCGTCACCTCGACCGCGAAGGACGTCTTCGTCCCCGTGCACCGCGTGGTCGACGCGTCGGTGTACGAGGCCGCCACGGCGGACCGCTGGAACGCGGACCTCACCGGCCGCAACTACGGCCTGCTCAGCTACATCCTGGCCACGACGGCATCCGTGTTCATCGGCCTGGGCCAGGCGGCCCTCGATGAATTCATCGCCCGCCTGCCCGGAAAGGGCATCACCTACACGAACTGGTCCGAGCAGAAGGAGCATCCGCACATCCAGATGCAGGTGGCCGTGGCCGCCAACAAGATCGCGTCCTGCGCGGGGCTTCAGCGGGCCCTGCTGGAAACCGTGCAGCGACGCGCGGACAACGGGGAGAGGATGACGCTGGAGGAAAAGGCCACGGTGCGCGGCCAACTCGCCTTCGTGGCACAGACCGCGAAGGACGCCGTCGGCGCGCTGCTCACGCTGAGCCCGGCCTCGTCCATCGCGCGAAGCGCGGTGCTGCAGCGCGTCCACCGGGACGTCACGGCGCTCTCCCTGCATGGTCTGCTCGCCCCGATCGGCTCATTGGAGGCCCAGGGGCGGGTACTGCTCGGGTCTGATCCCGGCACCGAATACCTCTGATCGGGCCCCGCGCAGCCGTCCGACGATTCGGGCGGCTGTGCGGGGCGGGCTCGTGCCCCGAGCCCGATCAGCGACGGATGAACAACCACCAAGGAAACTCCGTGAAATCTCGCAAAACCGAACCCGCACGTCATCGCCGTGTCGCTCGGCGGCCTCTCCTCAAGGCAGCCGGAGCTGCCGTAGTCGCCGCCTCGGCAGGCGGCGTCTGGTCCGCCCACGCGGCGAAGTCATCCTCCGCGGCGGCGGACGAGTCCGCGGACGCCCTCATCATCGGTGCGGGCTACGCGGGTGTGACGGTGGCTCGCGAACTGGCCGCACGCGGGCTGAAACCGCTCATCCTCGAAGCGAGGAACCGCACCGGCGGCCGAATATGGACCGACACCTTCTCCGGTGAGCAGGTGGAGATAGGCGGCGGCTGGGTGGGCGAGCAGCAAAAGCTCGTGCAACGGGAACTCACCCGCTACGGCATCGCCACGACCCCGGACATCGGCCCGGAGCGCATGCTGTTGCCGGGCGACAACGGGCTGGAGAGCCTGACGCCGGAAGAGGCGGTCGGGGCACTGAGCCCGCTGTGGTCGGAGTTCTACCGGGGCTCCGAGAACTACTTCGAGCGTCCCTACGAGCCGCTCCACCGCAAGGACCTGCTCCAGAAGGTGGACGGCCTGTCCCTCGCCGACCGGCTCCGCCAGCTCTCCCTGGCCCCCAAGGAGTTCCAACGGCTGAACAGTGAGACGTCCCTGTACTCCGGCGGGCCGAGTTCCATCGGCGCCCTGACCGGGATGGCGCAGTGGTTCCAGCTCGCCGGCGGGACCTACGAGAGCTCCCTGTCGATGAACCAGAAGCCGGCCGGGGGCATGATCTCGCTGCTCAAGGCCATGCTCAAGGAAGCGGGGACCGAGGTACGGCTGCAGTCGGCGGTCACCAGGATCACCGAGTCGAAAGGACTCGTGACCGTGGAGGTCTCGGGCGGGAAGCGGTACACCGCCCCGCTGGTGGTCGTCGCGACCCCGACGAACGTCTGGAAGGACATCGCCTTCCATCCCGGCCTGCCCCCGGCGCACGCGACCGCGGCAAGGCAGGGGATCGGCGTCCCGCACTCGAACAAGCTGTGGATCCATGTCCGTGGCCGGACCGAGGCACTGTTCGCCCAGACGCCGGAGGGCTCCCCGATCAGCATGATGCTGCCGCAGCAGCAGTTGTCGGACGGGCGCCTGATGGTCGCCTTCGGCGGACCGTCCCTCGACGCCGAGGACCCGGCGGCCGTCCAGAAGGCCGTCCGACAGTTCCTCCCGGGCAGTTCGCTCATCCGGTATCGGACGATGGACTGGGGCAGGGACCGGTACTCGCGCGGCGGCTGGGGGCTGCGCAGGCCGAACCAGCTGCTGAACCTGTTTCCGCAGATCGAGGAACCGCACGGCCGGATCCTGTTCGCCGGCGCGGACATCGCGCAGGGCTGGCACGGCGCCTACATCGAGGGCGCGATCGAGTCCGGCCTGCGTGCCGCTCAGCAGGCGATCACACTCGCCCCGTGACGGGCAGCGAAACGCCGCCGCGGATCTTCCGGTCCGCGGCGGCGCTTCGGCATGCGCTACCGCGCCCATGCCTCCGGCCCCGGGCCGCCCCTTCCCACCGGCGGGAAGAGCTCGTCGAGGGTGCGCAGCACGTCGTCGCTCAGGCTCAGCCGGGTGGCCCGCAGGGCTCCCTCCAACTGCTCCACGCTGCGCGGCCCGATCACCGGTGCCGTGACCCCGGGGCGGGACATCACCCAGGCGAGGCCCACCTCGGCGGGGTCCGCCCCGAGGTCCGCGCACAGCTTCTCGTACGCCGTGACCGCCTCGCGGTGGTCCTCCAGGGCCTCGGCGGCACGGCCCTGGGCGCTCTTCATCGCGCTGCCGTCGGCCAGCTTGCGCAGGGCTCCGGCGAGCAGCCCGCCGTGCAGGGGTGACCACGCCAGTACGGCCACGCCGTAGCGTTGACAGGCCGGTATCACCTCCAGTTCGACGTGGCGGGTGACGAGGTTGTACACGCTCTGCTCGGAGACGATGCCGAGGAACTGGCGGCGTGCGGCGGCCTCCTGGGCCTCGGCGATGTGCCATCCGGCGAAGTTGGAGGAGCCGACGTAGCGCACCTTCCCCTGCTGGGTGAGGGTGTCCATCGCCTGCCACACCTCCTCCCAGGGGGCGTGCCGGTCGATGTGGTGCATCTGGAACAGGTCGATCCAGTCGGTGCGCAGCCGTCGTAGCGACGCCTCGCAGGAGGCGATGATGTGGCGTGCCGAGAGCCCGGAGTCGTTGGGCCAGTCACTCATGGGGTTGGCGACCTTGGTGCCGAGGACGACCTTCTCGCGCCGGCCGCCGCCGCGGGCGAACCAGGACCCGAGGAACTCCTCCGTGAAGCCCTTGTGTTTCTGCCAGCCGTACTGGTTGGCGGTGTCGAGGAAGTTCACGCCATGGTCCAGCGCGGTGTCGAGGATGGCGTGGCTCTCCTCGTCGCTCGCCCTGACGCCCAGGTTCAGGGTGCCCAGGCATATCTCGCTGACTTTGAGGGCGGTCCGGCCCAGATGGGTGTAGCGCATGGTGATGTCTCAACCCTCGTTCCTCGAATCGGGACTCGGACGACGTTACGGAGACGAACTCAGTAGCCGTCCACTGCGAGGTAATCGCGTAAGTGACAAACAAGGTGACGAGCGCTGGAGTGCCCTGGTCCGGTCGCCGACGATCGTGCCATCCGACCTCAGGGAGCAACCATGGACAACCGCACCGCTGTGACCGTCATCGGCCTGGGCTCGATGGGTGCGGCGCTCGCCGAAGCGTTCGTCAAAGCGGGACACCCGACCACCGTGTGGAACCGAACGGCATCGAAGGCCGCGCCCCTGGTGGACATGGGCGCGGTACACGCCGAGGCCGTCGGGGACGCGGTGGCCGCCGGCTCACTGGTCGTCACCTGCCTGACCACGTTCGACGACACCCGCGCGGCACTGGCGCCCGCCGAGCCGCTGCTGACGGGGCGGACCCTGGTCACCTTGAACAGCGGATCCCCCGCCGGGGCCCGCTCCATGGCGACCTGGGCGCTGGGGCACGGCGCCCGGTTTCTGGCCGGCGCCGTCAAGAACGTGCCCTCGGCCGTGGGGGCCGAGGACACTCTCCTGTACTACGGCGGTGACAAGGGCGCCTTCGACGAGTTCGCATCGACGCTCCGGGTGCTGGGCGGCGACACGGTGTTCCTCGGTGACGAGCCCGACCTGGCGGCCCTGTACGAGATGGCGGTGGGCGGCACGCTGCTGCCCGCACTCGTCGGCTTCTTCCAGGGCGCCGCGGCCCTGCAGGCGCGCGGGTTGACGGCCGCCAGCATGGTCCGGTTCAGCGTCAAGTGGTTCGAGATGATCAACTCGGTGCTGCCGGTGTTCGCGCAGGAGATCGATGCCGGCGACTACACCGAGCCCGCGTCCTCGGTGAACCTGTTCGTGGCCGGCTCGGCGCACGACGAGGAACTCGCGAGGGAGGCCGGCCTCGACATGGAGTGGCACAAGCCGTTCCACGAACTGCTGAGACGAGCCGTCGAGGCGGGCCACGGCGACCACAGCATCTCGGCCGTGACCGAGGTCCTCAAGCAGCCCCGCGTCAGATCCGCGCAGCCCCGCAGTTGAGCGCGGCGAGCAGTGTCCGTGCCTGGACGTTGACGTAACGCCCGTGGCACACCAGGGAGTTGAGCTGTCCGGGCGTCACCCAGCGGTAGCCGGGCGGCGGGTCGTCCGGGGCCTGGTCCGGGTCCGCCGCCACGAACAGGTAGCGGCTCTCCGCGTTGAGGAAGCGGCCGCCCTCCTCGGAGTGCACGGCCTCGTACGAGACGCGCGAGGGGTCGGCGGACTGTACGAAGTCGAGGAAGGGGGGACGCCGGCCGGCGCCGCGGTGGGCGTAGTTGGCCGGGATGTACTGGACGGTGGGGGCCAGTTCGACGGTGTCGAGGAAGCCGCCCTCGACCCGGGCGTGGACCAGGACGTGCGGGACGCCTTCGAACCGGCGTGTCACGAAGGCGACCACGCCGCGCGCACAGGGTTCGATCAGCGGCTGGGTCCAGCTGGTCACCTCCCGGTTGTCCGCCTGTACCGAGACGGCGACCACGCTGAAGTACCGCTGTCCGACGTGCTCGATGCGGGTGGGTGTGCGGATCCAGTCGGTGACCTGGGTCAGCGGTACGCGGTCCACGCGTACGTCGTGCCGGGAGCGTTCCGCCGTGAACCAGGACCTGACCTCGGTGTCGGAACTCAGCGCGCCGTGCTCGGCGGGTTCCGTGGGGGCGCAGGCCAGCACGGTGCGGGCGTCCATGTTCACCACGTTGTCGCGGTGCAGGAGTTCGCCGATCTGTCCCAGGGTGAGCCAGCAGAAGTCCTCGTCGACGGGCACGTCCTCGTCCGTCTCGACGATCATGTTCCGGTTGGACTTGCGCAGGAACCAGGCGCCGTGTTCGGACTGCAGCACATCGGCGAGGACCCGGCCGCGACCGGGCCGGACGAAGTGGTCGATGTACTTCACGTCCGCGCCCCGGTGGACCTTGGTGTAGTTGCTGCGGGTGGCCTGGACGGTGGGCGAGAGCTGGAGCAGGTTCGGGTTGCCCGGCTCCATCTTGGCCTGCATCAGGAAGTGCAGTACCCCGTCGAACTCCTTGGCGAGGATGCCGAGGATCCCGACCTCCGGCTGGTTGATGATGGGCTGCCGCCAGCGCAGGCCCGGCTCGGGGCCGACGGTGACCGAGATCCCCTCGACGGTGAAGAACTTGCCGCTGCGGTGGCCGAGCGTCCCGAAGTCGTCGCGGAACGACCAGCCGTCGAGCTCCGCGAAGGGGATGCGGTCCACGCGGAACCGGTGCGCCGCCGCACGCTGTTCGAGCCATGCGGCGAAGGCCCCGGTGGGCATGGCGGCGCCGGCGCCGGTGGCGGCCGCGGACCGGGCGAACCGGGCGGCCAGGGTGGTGTCGACGCGCGGGCGCAGGAGGGTCGTGGTGGTCATCGCGTCCCCTCTCCGGAGCGCGCAGCCGTGGTGCGCTCCTCGCGCTCGCCCCTAGGTGGCTCGTTGCTCCGGTGCTTGGACGCCTTCCACCAGTGGGCGTTGTCCCGGTACCAGGCGACCGTGTCCGCCAGGCCCTGGTCGAAGTCGACGCCGGGTGCGTAGCCCAGCTCCTCGCGGATCTTGGTCTCGTCCAGCGAGTAGCGCTGGTCGTGTCCCTTGCGGTCGGGGACGTAGCGGATCCAGGAGCCGTCGACGCCGACCAGTTCGATCAGCTGCTCGGTCACGGCCAGGTTGGTGCGCTCGTTGCCGCCGCCCACGTTGTAGATCTCGCCGGACCGGCCGCGGGTGAGGACCAGCTGGATGGCGCGGGAGTGGTCGTCGACGTGCAGCCACTCGCGGATGTTGAGGCCGTCGCCGTACACCGGGACCTGTTCGCCCTCCAGGAGGTTGGTGATGAACAGCGGGATCAGCTTCTCGGGGTGCTGGTGCGGGCCGTAGTTGTTGGAGCAGCGGGTGATGGACAGGTCCAGGCCGTGGGAGCGCCAGAACGCCCGGGCGATCAGGTCGGAGGCCGCCTTGGACGCGGCGTAGGGCGAGTTGGGCAGCAGCGGCCGGTCCTCGGTCCACGAGCCGTGCTCGATCGTGCCGTAGACCTCGTCGGTGGACACGTGCACCACCCGCTGCACCCCGGAGCTCAGACAGGCCTCCAGGAGCACCTGGGTGCCCAGGACGTTGGTGCGGATGAAGGCGTCGGCGGACGCCAGGGAGCGGTCGACGTGGGACTCGGCGGCGAAGTGGACGACCGCGTCGTGCCCGGGCAGCAGTTCGAGCAGCAGGTCCCGGTCGCAGATGTCGCCGACGACCAGGTCGAGCAGCGGGTGCCCGAGGGGGATGTTCTCGCGGTTGCCGGCGTAGGTGAGCTTGTCCAGGACGGTGACGTGAGCGTCCTCGTAGCCCTCGTAGCCGCCCGCGAGCATGGTGCGTACGTAGTGCGAGCCGATGAAGCCGGCACCGCCGGTGACCAGGACTCTCATGCGGCCACCTCCACGCGGGTGTGGTCGCCGACGACCAGTCGGTGGTGGGCGTCGACATGGGCGCTGGGGCCGACGGTGGCGGCCCGCCCGATCAGGGATCCGGCCAGCCCGGGGACCTGGGTGATGGTGGCGCCCGCCATGACGATGGAGTCGGCCAGCCGGGTGGCGCGCAGCAGGCAGTGCTCGCCGACGGCGCTGTCCGGCCCGATGTGGCTGTCCTCGACGACGGTGTGCGCGCCGATGATCGCCGGACCCACGATGCGGGAACGTACGACGCGGGCCCCGGCCTCGACGACGACGGGGCCGACGATCTCGCTGGTGGCGTCGACGTCCCCGGCGATGCGCGGGGCGAGCCGGGCCAGCAGCCAGCGGTTGCACTCCAGTACGTCCTCGGCGCGGCCGGTGTCCTTCCAGTAGCCGGCGTACTCGCCGGCTCGGACGTCGGCGCCCTGGGTGACCAGCCACTGGATGGCGTCGGTGATCTCCAGTTCGCCGCGCGCGCTGGGCTCGATGGCGTCGACGGCCTCGTGGATGGCGGGGGTGAAGAAGTACACGCCGACCAGGGCGAGGTCGCTCGCGGGCCGCTCGGGCTTCTCCACGAGGCGCACCACGCTGCCGTCCGGGCCCAGTTCGGCGACGCCGAACGCCCGCGGGTCGGAGACCTTGCGCACCACGACCTGTGCGGCCGGGCCATGCTTGTGGAAGTCGGCGGCGATCTCCTCGATGCCCTCGGGCAGCATGTTGTCGCCGAGGTACATGACGAAGTCGTCCTCGCCGAGGAACGACCGCGCCAGGCGCACGCAGTGCGCGAGCCCCAGCGGCTCGTCCTGGCGGATGTAGGTGATGCGGGCGCCGAAGCGGGTGCCGTCACCGAGGACCCGGCCGATGTCGGAGGCCCGGTCTCCGACGATGATCCCGATGTCGGTCACGCCCAGGTCGCGGATGCTCTCCAGCACATGCTCCAGGACCGGTTTGTTGGCGACGGGAATGAGTTGTTTGGGCATCGAATAACTGAAGGGGCGCAGGCGCGTACCCGACCCGCCCGACAGCACCAGAGCCTTCATGTCAGTGAATTCCTTACGGCGATGGATGGGGTGCCTTGTGTCGCTTCCGGCCACTTGGCGAGAACTCCGGCCGCTTCGGCCTCCGCGACGCCGGGGGCGTGCGCGTCCTTCTGGGACATCACCGGTGGTTCGTCGAAACCCCAGGGCAGGGCGAGATCGGGGTCGAGGGGGTTGATGTCGATCTGGGTGCCGGGCACATGCTCGCTGGACAGGACGTAGCAGATGCAGGTGTCGTCGGTGAGGGCGAGGAATCCGTGCCCCACGCCTTCCGGAATGTAGAGACCGCGTCCCGATTCCGCGTCCAGGACGGTGGTCTCGTAGCTGCCGAATGCCGGTGAGCCCACGCGCAGGTCCACGACGATGTCGCGCAGTGCCCCGCGGACACAGGTGACGTATTTGGCCTGTCCCGGCGGGATGGCCACGCTGTGGATGCCGCGCAGGGTGTTGCGGCGGGAGACGGAGTAGTTGATCTGCCGGGGGACGAAGGGATGTCCCAGCGTCTCGGCGAGCAGTTCGGCTCGGAAGTGCTCGAAGAACACGCCGCGTTCGTCGACGAGTTGGTGGGGGGTGATGACGTACGCCCCGGGAACCGCTGTTTCGGAGATGCGCACGGGCCGGTCCGCCTTCCTTCTCGCGGGCCGCGTCAGTGGCCGGCCGCGGCCAGGCGGTGCTCGACCGCCTTGCGCAGCTCGTCCGCGACGGTGCGCACCTCGGAGTCGTCCAGGCCCTGGTGCAGGGGGAGCAGCAGCGTGGTCTCGGAGGCCGCTTCGACGCCGGGGAGGTCCAGGGGTCCGGAGCCGTAGGCGGGCACCTTGTGCAGCGGCGGGTAGCGGAAGGTGGTGTAGATGCCGCGGGCCAGCAGGTCGGCGGCGACCTGGTCACGGATCGCCGGGTCCATCTGCACCCAGTAGAAGTAGTGCGTGCTGTGGTGTCCGTCCGGGAGGGCGGGCGGCAGTACGACGCCCTCGGTGCCGGCCAGCAGCCGGTCGTAGAGCCGGGAGATCTCCTGGCGCCGGGCGACGAAGGCGGGCAGGCGGCGCAGTTGCACGGTGCCGATGGCCGCGGTCAGGTCGTTGCCGATCAGCCGGCGGCCGAACTCCCTGACCTCCAGGTCCCACCAGCGGTCGGACACCTTGGCCTTGGCGAAGCCGGTGGCCTTGTTGTCCAGGCCGTGGTACGCCAACCGGCGGGCCTTGCGGGCGAGTTCGGCGTCGCGCACGTACAGCATGCCGCCGTCCCCGGTGACCAGGACCTTCATGGCGTCGAAGCTCCACACCCCGAGGTCGCCGAAGGTGCCGCAGCTGGTCCCGTCGGCCCCGGAGGCGACGGCGCACGCGGCGTCCTCGATCAGCGGGACGCCACGGGAGCGGCACAGCTCGGCGATGGCCGCCACCTCGCCGGGCAGACCGCCGTAGTGCAGCAGGAGCACCGCCTTGGTGCGGGCGGTCAGCGCGCTCTCGACGTGGGCCGGCGTCGGGTTGAGGGTGCGCGGGTCGACGTCGCAGAAGACCGGGCGCGCACCGGTGGCCGCGACGGCGTTGGCGGCGGCCACGAAGCTCACCGAGGGCAGCACGACCTCGTCGCCGGGCCCGAGGCCGAGGAGTTCGGTGGCGAGGAACAGTCCGGCCGTGGCGGCGTTGATGAAGATCGTGTGGTCCGGGGAGACGCCCAGGTGCTCGGCGAAAAGCGCCTCGAACTCCTTGGTCCTGGGGCCGTGTCCCAGCCAGTTCGCGGCGAACACTTCTGAAACGGCCTCGAGTTCCTCAGCGCCCAGAGTGGGCTGAAAAACGTTGATCATCGTGATGCTCCGATCGGGGGGCGCGGTGCAATTCACTGCCGCACGGCAGCGGCGGATACGGGACCGCTTCCACGGCCGAGAGGCGGGGGATCCGGGACCGAATGGGCAGCGGAATTCAAGCAGCCACCGCCTAACGCCTGAGGAAGCTACAGGGGCGCTTCAAGAAGGCAGTAACGGTGTGGTAACCACCGGATCCTGGTCGGTCGATGACCGGCTGATGAGACCGCCGACCATACCGTGTGACGGCACTTTCGCAGGTCCGTGTCTCCACCACGCCGACGACGACCGGCGTCGAATTCTCAGAGAATGGGAGCGGTATCGCCATGACCGTCGACAACGTCGAACTCACCAAGGAAGTCCTCGCCCACGCGGAGAACTATGTCCGCGCCTTCAACTCGGGCGACGCGGCCGCCGTCGACCGGCTCTACACCGAGGACGCGGTTTCCGTCTGGGAAAAGGGAAAGCCGGTGAGCGGCGCCGAGCGCAGGGCTGGTCTCGCGGAATACCTGGCGCAGCGGCCGGTGATGAAGATCGAGATTCTCGAGTCCTACGTCATCTCCGACACCGCGCTGCTCGCCGTGGACTGGACGATCGACATCCCCACGGCGCAGGGCACCGAGCGCCAGCAGGGCATCGGGGTGGACGTGCTGCGGCGCGGCGCCGACGGCCAGTGGCGCTTCGCCGTCGACAACCCCTACGGCACGGACATCTGACGTTCCCTCCCCCACCTGGAAGCGAGGAATCCCGATCATGAGCCAGGCCCTGGACCTCACCCTCACCGACGACCCGCACCAGCAGAACGACGTGTTCACCGACGCCTTCAACTCCGGTGAGGGCGCCATCTTCGACCAGCTGTACCGGTCGGACGCGATCTCCAACCTCACCGGCCGGACCCTGACCGGCTCCGCCCGCACCCAGGCCATCACCGAGTTCCTCGCCACCGGACCGAAGCTGACCGCCAAGGTGCGGCAGACCTACCGGACCGGCGACACGATGCTGCTGATCGTGGACTTCTCGGTGGAGACCGTCGGCGCCGACGGCACCCCGGAGAAGCTCGACGGCCGGTGCACGGACGTCCTCGTACGGGACGCGAACGGCAAGTGGATCATGGCGATCGACCGTCCGGTGATGCAGGACCCGAACGCCTAGCGGCCACCCCCTGGACCGACGCCCCCGCGGGCCCACATCTCACGAGAACGGATCACGATGGATTCTCTGACCGAGGCTCTCCTTTCGGGTGCTCCGGGGGAGGTACTCGCGCGCGAGAAGCTGCCGGACCACTTCGACGCCGCCCATCTGCGCGCCGAGGACGTCGGCATGTTCGAGGGAGCGCAGGACAAGGACGTACGCCGGTCGATACGGGTCGGCCCGGTGGCCATGCCGGAACTGGCGCCGGACGAGGTGCTGGTGGCGGTGATGGCCGGCGCGATCAACTACAACACGGTGTGGTCGGCCACCTTCGAGCCGGTGCCGACCTTCCGGTTCCTGGAGCGCTACGGCCGCCAGGGCGGTTACGCCGCCCGGCACGACCTGCCGTACCAGGTGATCGGCTCGGACGCCTCCGGTGTCGTGGTCCGGGCCGGCGCCGCGGTGCGGCGCTGGCGGCCGGGCGCCCATGTCGTCGTCTCCTGCGTCCAGGTGGACGACCACGAGCCCGCCACCCACGCCGACGCCATGCTGGGCGAGGAACAGCGCATCTGGGGATACGAGACGAACTTCGGCGGCCTCGCCCGGTACACCGTGGTCAAGGCCAGCCAGCTGCTGCCCAAGCCGGGCCATCTGACCTGGGAGGAGTCGGCCGGGGTGCTGCTCACCGCGGCCACCTCCTACCGCATGCTGATCAGCGACAGGGGCGCCCGGATCAAGCTCGGCGACGTGGTGCTGATCTGGGGTGCGACCGGCGGCCTCGGGGCGTTCGCGGTGCAACTGGTCAGGCAGGCCGGGGGGATCCCGGTCGGTGTGGTCAGTTCCGAGCACAAGGCGAAGGCGCTGCGCGCCCTGGGCTGCGAGGTGATCGTCAACCGGGCCGAGATCGGTCTGGGCGAGGCGACGACCCCCGAGGAGACCATCGAGCAGGGCAAGCGCCTCGGGCGGATCATCCGCCGCGAGGTCGGCGAGGATCCCGCCGTCGCGTTCGACTACATCGGCCGCGCCACGTTCGGCGTCTCGGTGTTCGTCGTACGCCGCGGCGGGACCGTGGTCACCTGCGGCTCAAGCACCGGCTACCAGCACGTCTACGACAACCGCTACCTGTGGATGAACTCCAAGCGGATCGTGGGCAGTCACGCCGCGAACCTCCAGGAGCAGGCGGAGCTGAACCGGCTGGTCGCGCTCGGGAAGATCTCCCCCGTGCTGTCGTCGGTGTACGGCCTGGACGAGGTGGGCGAGGCGGCCCGGCTCGTGCAGACCAACCAGCACCTGGGCAAGGTGGCGGTGCTGTGCCAGGCGCCCCACGAGGGCCTCGGGGTCACCGATCCGCAGCTGCGGGAGAAGATCGGCGCCGACGCGCTCAACCCGCTGCGGAGCCTGTGATGGACGAGCGGCCCATCGGGATCCTGGGCACGGGCTCCTATCTGCCCAAGGACGAGGTCGGCAACGCCGAGATCGCCGCCCGGGTGGGCGTCACCCCGCAGTGGATCGAGGAGCGCACCCACATCACCGCCCGCCGTTTCGCCGCGCCCCACGAGGCCACCTCGGACCTGGCGGTGCGGGCCGCCGAACGCGCGCTGGAGGCGGCGGGGGTGACCGCGGCGGAGATCGACTACCTCATCGTGTCCACGTCCACGCCGGACTCCCCGCAGCCGCCGACGGCGTACCACGTCCAGCGTGGCCTGGACGCCCGTGCCGCGGTCTGCTTCGACATCAACGTCGTCTGCACCGGCTTCGTGTACGCCCTGGAGGTCGCGCGCCGGCTGCTGGCCGGGCGGCCGGGGGGCCGGGCACTGGTCGTCGGCGCCGATGTGTACTCGCGGATCCTGGACTTCACGGACCGGCGTACGGCCGTGCTGATGGCGGACGGCGCGGGTGCGGCCGTGCTCGGCGAGGTCGAGGACTCTCGTGGGTTCCTCGGTGTGGAGCTGGCCAGCCGGGGTGACGCCCACCGGCTGATCCGGGTCGAGGCGGGCGGCAGCCGGCTGCCTGCGTCGGAGCGGACCGTGCGGGAGGGGTCCCACTTCTTCCGCATGGAGGGCCGGGCCGTGCGGGACTTCGTCCTGGAGAACTTCCCGGGTCTGGTGGAGACGCTGTGCCGGCGCACGGGGGTGCCCCGTGACCGGATCGACCACTTCGTGCCGCACCAGCCCAACGGGGTCATGCTCGCGCAGATCGTGGCGCGCTCCGGCCTGGAGACCGCCATGACCCACCGGACTCTGGACCGGTACGGAAATCCCGGTAACGCCGCCGTCGCCGTGACGCTCGACGCGGCGGTGCGGCAAGGCCATCTCAACGACGGCGACATCGTGCTGCTCGCGGGTTTCGGCGGCGGCATGTCGATGGGCGCCGGACTGATTCGCTGGGGAGTGACAGCATGACCACGACTGTGCCGAGCGCGCCGGACATCCACCGGGTGGGGGTCGTCGGCTGCGGCCAGATGGGCGCCGGAATAGCGGAGATCTGCGCGAAGGCGGGCCTGGACGTGACCGTGGTGGTCTCGCGTCCGGAGTCGATCGCCCCGGGCCGGCGCCGTATCGAGGCCTCGCTCGACCGTGCCGTGGCCAAGGGGAAGCTGGCGGCGGACGAGCGGGACGCCGCCCTGGCCGCCATCACCCTGACGTCGGACCTCGACGAGCTGGCCGACCGGCAGTTCGTCGTCGAGTCCGTGCGCGAGGACGAGAGCACCAAGGTCGAGCTGTTCGCCCGCCTCGACAGCATCGTCAAGGACCCGGAGGCGATCCTGGCCTCCAACACCTCCTCCATCCCCATCATGCGGCTGGGGCGTTCCACCGGCAGCCCGCAGCGGGTGGTCGGGGTCCACTTCTTCAGCCCGGTGCCCGTGCTCCCGCTGGTGGAGCTGACGGGGTCGCTGCTGACCGACGACGACGTCCGCGACCGCACCGAACGCTTTGTGACGGAGGTGCTCGGCAAGCAGGTCGTCCGGACCGAGGACCGGGCCGGCTTCGTCGTCAACGCCCTGCTGATCCCCTACCTGTTGGCCGCCGTGCGCATGGTGGAGTCGGGTTTCGCCACGCCCGAGGTCATCGACCGGGCCATGCAGCTGGGCTGCTCCCACCCGATGGGCCCGCTGCGGCTCGCGGACCTGATCGGACTCGACGTCGTCGCCTCGATCGCGGACTCGCTGTACGAGGAGTTCAAGGAACCGCTGTACGCGCCGCCGTCGCTGCTGGTCCGCATGGTGGAGGGCGGCATGCTCGGCCGGAAGACCGCACACGGCTTCTACTCGTATGCCAACTGAGCTCGGAGGTTCCAGGATGAGTTCCCCCACCGCCGCGCAGGGCGCCGAGGCGCTGCGGGCGACGCCGGACGAACTGCGCGAGGCGATGTCGCGGTTCGCGACCGGTGTCGTCGTGCTGAGCGTCGGCGGCGACAACATCCACGCGATGACCGCCAACGCCTTCAGCTCCGTCTCCCTCACCCCGCCCAGTGTGCTGTGCTGTGTGTCCCACAGCGCGGTGATGCACAAGGCGATCACTGCCGAGCGGCGCTTCGGCGTCTCGGTGCTGAGCGCCCGGCACGAAGGGCTGGCACGTCACTTCGCCGACAAGAACCGGCCCCTGGGCGCCGAGCAGTTCGACGGGGTGGACTGGGAGCCCGGCCCGCTGACCCGGGCGCCGTTGCTGCGGGGCGCGCTGGCCTGGCTGGAATGCGAGCTGTCCGAGTCCCATGACTCGGGCGACCACTCGATATTCATCGGGGACGTGGTCGGCGCCCGCAGCGGCTCGGCCGACGCCGGACTGCTCTTCTTCGGCGGCCGGTTCCAGCACACCGCGCCCCGCCACTGAGATCCACCGACCTTCCGCTCGGGGGCTGAGCAGCCATGCACACCGACATCGAAACAGCTGACAGCCTCGGCATGGTGGACGCGGCCGCCGCGGGCCGCTGGTTCACCGAGGCGCTCAACGAGGGCCTCGCCCGGGCGACGGCACAGCGCGGCCGTACCGCGGCCGGCCGCCCGCCCACGGGCCGTTTCTCCGCGGGACACGCGCCCGCCGACGGCCGCGGCCCGGGCACGGAGCCTGCCGCCCCCTTCCCCACCGCCGTGCTGACCGCGTTCGAGGCGTCTCTCGCCCGCGCCCTCACCACGGCGGAACTGCATGACGGCACCCTGCGGGCCGCCCTCTCCCGAGAGGCCCGCAGGGTGCTGTTCGCCGTCGGCGGCGGCCCGGCGGAGCTGTCGGCCGGTCACCGGGCCCTGGTCTCGGCGCTCGTCCTGGAGTGTCTGGTCCTCGTCCTCGCCGAGAACCCCTCCGCCGTGGACGCCTCCGTGCGCCTTCACTCACTGGCCCGTGAACTGGGCAGGTCGACGCGTGCCGCGTTGCCGCGCACCAGTTTCCCGTGAGTCACCACTACGTCTCCAACCCAGTTGAAAGGGTCCTCCATGACGACATCAGCGCCGCCCAGCGAACTCTTCGGGTTCGACTACTACCAGAACCCGTATCCGACGCTGGAATGGCTTCGCGAGAACTCCCCGATGCACCAGTTCCACTTTCCCGTCGGCGACATACCCCTGTGGATAGCCACCCGCTTCGACGATGTGCAGAAACTCCTCGGCGATCCTCGTTTCAGCACCAACCCGTCCTGGGCGAGCAAGGAGTTCGTCGACGGCGGGATGGCGGTGGGCAGGGGCACGGCGATCGAGCGGATCATCACGATGCTCGATCCGCCGGACCACACGCGGGTGCGCCGACTGGCGATGAGCACCTTCACGCCGCGGCGCGTCGCGGAATGGGAGGAGCCGACCCACGCGGTCGTCGAGGCGGAGCTCGATCGGCTCGAGAAGCAGGACCGGCCCGATGTCATGGACTACGCGGGTGCCATCCCGGCGGCGCTGATGGGCAACATCCTCGGCTTCCCGCTCGATCGCTTCAACGAGATGATCCACGCCATCGAGCGCGCCTTCCACACCGATCCGGAGGACGAGGGCGCCAACCAGCGGGCGTTCGAGGAGATCGCGGAGTACGGTCGCGGACTCATCGCCCACAAGCGTCGCAACCCCGCGGACGATCTGGCGTCCGCGCTGATCGAGGCCCGGGACGGCGAGGACCGGCTCGACGAGACCGAGCTCGTGGCCATGATCGCCGTATTGATCATGGCCGGCCTCGACACCACCCGGAACCTGATCGGGACGTCCATCCTGTCCCTGCTGGAGCGGCCCGACCAGCGCAGACTGCTCCTGGAGCGGCCCGAGCTCAAGGACACGGCCGTCGAGGAGTTCCTGCGCTTCAACGGCGGTGTGGCGGTCGGCTTCTTCCGGTTCGCCAAGGAGGACCTGGAGTTCGCGGGGGTCACGCTGCCCGCGGGTGCGCCGGTGATACCCGCGGTCGGATCGGCCAACCGGGATCCGCGCCGCTGGCCGGACGCCGACAAGCTCGACATCACCCGTACCGGCCCGCGCCACGTGGGGCTGGGGCACGGCCTGCACAACTGCATGGGGGCCGCCCTCGCCCGGCTGGAGGCGGGGGTCGCCATTCCCGCGATCATGCGGCGTTTCCCCGACATGAACCTCGCGGTGCCCGCCGAGGAGCTGCGCTACGACGAGATGTGGCTGGTGCGCAGCATCAAGTCGTTCCCGGTCCAGCTGCACGGCGAAGGAAAGCGGTGAACGCCCGCCGCCCGGAGGGCGACCTCATGGCGATGCTTCGGGTCGACCAGGAGGCGTGTGTGGCCTCCGGGCTGTGCGCCGCCATGCATCCGGCCCTTTTCCGGCTCACGGAGGAGGGCCGGGGCGAGCCGGTGCGGGGCGATCTCACCGATGCCGATGACATCGAGTCGGCCGAGGACGTGGCCGCATGCTGCCCGGGCGCGGCGGTCACCGTGTCGGACCCGGACTGACCGACGACATACGAAGAGGGAGCCGGCCTTCACGGGCCGGCTCCCTCTTCGTGCGCCAGGCTTTCAGGACGGTGCGTCAGCCCTGTTCAGGATCGGGAAGATAGCCGCTCTCCGCGAAGAACCCGATGTACCTGTCGAGGAGTTCGTCCGAGACCGGCGGGCAGCTGATGCCGGTGCCTTCGAGGGCGGCGGCGGTCTGTGTGGTGGAGATCGCCGGGTAGAAGGACTCGCTGTCCTCGATGAGGAGTTCGACGGCGTCCAGCAGCGGCGCGACGGCGTTGTCCGGGTCGGCCCTGACCAGGTCGAACCAGTCGGCCTGGGCGATCTCGGTCACCTGGTGGCCGGCGGCGCGCAGCCGGGTCACGATCCGTTCCAGGGTCACATGGGTGTCGTTGTAGAGGTGGAAGGTGCCTCCGGCGGCGTCCTCGGTGCGCGACAGGGCGACCAGGGCGGCGCTGGCGTAGTCCACCGGCATCAGCCGGAAGACGCCGGGCAGGTCCCGGGGGACCGAGCCCGCCTGGAGGACGCCCTTGACGGTCAGCCAGACGAAGTCACGGGTCTGGCAGGCGCCGTTGACCTGGTCTCCGGCGACCTGGTCGACGCGGTAGACGTTCACCGGAAGGCCCCGGGAGCGGGCGATGCCGATGATCTGCTCGGCCACCCACTTGCTCTGCGTGTAGCCGTTGGGCAGTGCCGCGCCGGGGCCGGTCGGGTCGGTGACCTCCAGCGGCACACCGCGGGTCACGGGCCCGGGGAAGACGCCGGTGGTCGAGACGTGGTGCAGGGGCACGGTGCGGTGCCGGGCGGCGAGCCGCAGCAGCTCCCGGGTACCGGCGACGTTGGCCGCGCTCAGCGTGGGGTACGGCTGGATCCAGTTGACCGCGGCGCCCGCGTGGTAGACGGCGTCGACGGTCCGGGCGAGCCGGTCGAAGTGGTCCTCGTCGAGCCCGAGCCCCGGTGCGCCCAGGTCGCCCACGACGACACGGATCCGGTCGGGGTCGACCTCGTCCCAGATGCGGTACCACTCCAGGTTGGCCCTGACCCGCCGCAGCCCCTCGTGCTCGTCGGCGGCCCGGACCAGGCAGTGCACGGTGGCCCCGGTCGTCGCGAGGAGGTCGCGCAGCAGGAAGGCGCCGAGGAACCCGGTGACACCGGTCAGCAGCACCTCGCGGGGGCTCTCGGTGACCCGCACCACCTCAGCGGCGGGCCGGATGTCCTCGTCGAGGGTGATCTCCGCGGCGAAGTCGGTCTCCATGGCAGGGGCCGACGTGCGGTCCCCGCCGGGCAGCACCTCGGCGCACAGGTGCGCGGCGAGCTCGCCGGGGGTGGGCCGGTCGAACACGAGGCTGGCCGGCAGCCGGCTGCCCACCGCCTCGCCCAGGCGGTTGCGCAGTTCGACGGAGGTGAGCGAGTCGAAGCCCAGCTCGGTGAAGCGGTGGTCCGCCCCGATGGCTCCGGGGTCGGGGTGGCCGAGGACCGCCGCCACCTCGGCGCGGACCAGGTCGAGCACGATGTCGTACCGCTCGTCGGCCGAGCGGCCCTGGAGGAGGGCGGCCAGCGAGTCCGCGCCGAGGGTGCCGTCCTGGGCGCTGCGGCGCAGCGGTGTGCGGGCCAGGTCGGCGAACAACAGGGGTGCCCGGGTGGGCTGTTCGCGCAGGGTGGCCATGTCGACGGGCACGCCGACCAGGGTGGCGTGGCCGAGCCGCAGCGCGAGGTCGAGGGCGGCGGGTCCGCGGTCGGAGGCGACGAGCCCGAAGCCCGAGCGGACGATCCGGTCCACGTCGGCCTCGTCGAGGTTCGCCGCCATGGCGCTCAGCTGCTCCCACAGGCCCCAGGCCACGGAGGTCGCGGGGAGGCCGTGGGCCTTTCGGTGCAGGGCGAGGGAGTCGAGGAAGGAGTTGGCCGCCGCGTAGTTGGACTGGCCCGCGCTGCCGATCACTCCGGCGAGGGAGGAGAACAGCACGAACGCCGACAGGTCGAGGTCGCGGGTGAGGTCGTGCAGATGCCAGGCGGCGTCGACCTTGGGGCGCAGTACGGCGTCGAGGCGTTCGGGGGTCAGCGCGGTGATGAGGCCGTCGCTGAGGACACCGGCCGCGTGCACCACACCGGTCAGGGGCCGGTCGGCGGGGACGGCGGCGAGCAGTTCCGCGAGGGCGGAGCGGTCGGCGGTGTCGCAGGCGGCGACGGTGACGTGGGCGCCCAGGGCGGTGAGCGCGTCGCGCAGTTCGCCGGCACCGGGTGCGGCGGGGCCGCTGCGGCTGGTCAGCAGCAGGTGCCGTACGCCGTGTTCGAGAACCAGGTGCCGGGCGAACAGGGCGCCGAGGGTGCCGGTGCCGCCGGTGATCAGGACGGTGCCGTCCGGGTTCCAGGTGCCGCTGGGCGCGGTGTCGGCGCTCGCGGCGTCGACGCGTGCCACCCGCGGGACGAGGGCGTGGCCGGCCCGGATCGCCGCCTGGGCCTGCCCGGAGCGGACGACCGCGGGCAGCGCCGCAAGGGAGGCCTCGTCGCCGTCGGTGTCGACGAGGACGAAACGGCCGGGCGACTCCGCCTGCGCGGAGCGCAGCAGGCCCCATACGGCGCCGGCCGCGAGGTCGGTGACGTCCTCGTCGCCGACCGCGACGGCGCCCTGGGTGACCAGGACGAGCGGGACGGATTCGAGGCGTTCGTCGGCGAGCCACTCCCTGACCAGGTCCAGGGCCTTGTGCGTGGCGTCGTACACGGCCCGGACGGGGTCGGCGCCCGTCGGTGCGGCATGCCAGGAGAGCACGGCGGCCGGGGGCCGCGGCCCGGTGGCGGCCGCCCCGACGGCTGCCAGGTCGACGGTCTGCGCCGCGTCGAAGCGGTCGGTGTCCAGCTGCAGCAGGGTGAGGTGCTCCGTGTCGGCGGTGAGCCGGACGGGCCGCCAGCCGACGTGCAGCAGGTCGTCCTGCACACGTGCCGCGCTGCGGCCGAGTTCCTCGGTGGTGACGGGGCGCGCGGTGAGCGACTCGATCGTGGCCAGCGGCCGTCCCTGCTGGTCGGCGACGGTCACGGACACGGTGTCGGACCCCAGGGGGCGGATACGGACCCGCAGGCCGGCGGCTCCGGTGGCGTGCAGTCGGAAGCCCTGCCAGCGGGAGGCGAGCCACGCCCCCGGGTCGCCCGGCAGGTCCACGGCGAGCGGCAGCGCCTGGAGGGCGGCCTGAAGGAGTACGGGGTGCAGGCCGAAGTCCGTTGCCCGGCGCTGGAGTTCGTCGGGGAGGCGGACCTCGGCGTACACCTCGTCGCCGCGGCGCCACACCCCGGTCAGCGGGCCGTCGTCCGTCGCGGTCGCCCCGAGGCGCTCGCCGATGTCGTGCGGCGACAGGGGCACGGCGTCGGCGGGCGGCCACTGGGTCAGGTCGGCGCCGCCGCCGGTGCCGTGCCGGCCGAGCCGGCCGGAGGCGACGCGCTGCCAGGTGACGTCGCCGGCGTCGGGCCTGGCGTGCACGGTGAAGGCGCGTTCCGAGGCGGAGTCGTCGCCGGCCACGGCCAGCTGGATCTGGAGTCCCTGCCGGTCGGGCAGCACCAGGGGCTGGTGGACGGAGAGTTCGTCGACGGCGTTCAGGGCCAGCTCGTCACCGGCCCGTACGGCCAGTTCGGCGAGGACCGCGGGCGCCAGCACGGCGGCGTCGTGGACGGTGTGCTCGGCCAGCCAGGGGTGGGTGCGTGCCGAGAGCCTGCCGGTGAGCAGGGTCTCCCCGGAGCCGGCCACGGCGACGGCGGCGCCGAGCAACGGGTGCTCGGCCGCGGCCACGCCGAGGCGGCCGGTGTCGGTGCCGGCGGCGGAGGCCTCGTACCAGTGGCGCTCGCGCTGGAAGGCGTACGTGGGCAGGGGCGTGCGGCGCACGTCGTGCCCGGCGTAGAGGGCGTGCCAGTCGACGGTGCCACCGCCGGTGTGCAGCCTGGCCAGCGAGGTGAGGAACTGTGCCAGGCCGCCCGATTCGCGCCGCAGGGTACCGACGACCACGGGGTTGTCGAGGCTGTCCTCCAGTACGGGGGCCAGCACCGGGTGGGGGCCGACCTCGACGAAGGTGCGGTGACCGTGGCCGACCAGGGTGCGGGTGGTCTCCTCGAACTCCACGGGGTGGCGCAGGTTCCGGTACCAGTACTCGGCGCCGAGTTCGGTGGTGTCCAGCGGACCCGCGGTGACCGTGGAGTAGAAGGGCACGGTGCCGGGCCGGGGCCGGATCGGCGCCAGGTCGTGCAGCAGCCGGTCGCGGATCTCCTCGACCTGGGCCGAGTGGGAGGCGTAGTCGGCGTGGAAGCGGCGGGTGCGGATGCCCTCGGCCTTGCACTCCTCGACGAACTTCTCCAGTGCCTCGTGGTCGCCGGAGACGACCGTCGAGCCGGGGCCGTTGACGACCGCGATCGACAGCCGGTCGCCCCAGCCCTCGATGCGGGCGGCGAGTTCGTCGCGGGACAGGGCGACGGAGGCGATGCCGCCGCGGCCTTCGAGCGCGCTGGTGACCTGGCTGCGGATGGCGGCCACGCGCGCGGCGTCCGCCAGGGTCAGTCCGCCGCTGACGTAGGCCGCCGCGACCTCCCCCTGGGAGGAGCCCACGACGGCCGCGGGCTCGACTCCGTGCGCCCGCCACAGCGCGGCAAGGGAGACGGCCACCGCGAAGGACGCGGGCTGGATGACGTCGACCCGGTCGAGCGAGGGGGCGCCGTCGGCCTGGCGCAGCACGTCTTCGAGGGACCAGTCGACGTACGGGGCGAGCGCCTCGCCGCAGGCGCGGATCTGCGTGGCGAACACCTCGGAGGTGTCGAGGAGTTCCACGGCCATGCCGGGCCACTGGCCGCCCTGGCCGGGGAAGACGAAGACGGTCTTGCCGGGTTCGGCGACCCGGCCGGTGACCAGGTGCGGCGAGTTCTCGCCGTCGCTCAGTGCGCGCAGGCCCGCGAGCACCTCGTCGGGTCCGGTACCGACGACGGCGGCCCGGTGGCTGAGGTGGGAGCGGCCGGTGGCCAGGGAGTAGGCCACGTCCCACGGCCGCAGGTCGGGCTCGTCCCGGAGGTGGTCCAGGAGTTTGCGGGCCTGGTCGCGCAGCGCCTGGGCGGACCTGGCGGACAGGGTCCAGGGCGGTGTGATCGGGCCGGTGGCCGAGGCGGACGTGCGGGACCCGTCGGTCTCGTCGGTCTCGTCGGTCCGATCGGTCTCGTCGGCCGGGGGTGCCTGCTCGATGATGACGTGGGCGTTGGTGCCGCTGGCGCCGAACGCCGACACGGCGGCACGGCGCGGGCGCCCGGTCTCGGGCCAGGGCCGGGCCTCGGTCAGCAGCTCCACCGCGCCCGCGTCCCAGTCGACCACAGACGTCCGCTTCTCGGAATGCAGCGACTTGGGCAGCACGCCGTGCTGTATCGCCTGCACCATCTTGATGATCCCGCCGACACCGGCCGCAGCCTGGGCATGCCCGATGTTCGACTTCAACGACCCGAGCCACAAGGGCCGATCACCATCAGGCCGCTCCTGACCGTAGGTGTTCAACAAGGCCTGCGCCTCGATCGGGTCGCCCAGCGTCGTACCGGTCCCGTGCGCCTCCACCACGTCCACATCCGCGGCGGCCAACCGGGCGTTCGCCAGCGCCTGACGGATCACCCGCTCCTGCGACGGACCGTTCGGCGCCGTCAACCCGTTGCTCGCACCGTCCTGATTCACCGCCGAACCCCGCACCACCGCAAGAACCGTGTGCCCGTTGCGACGCGCGTCCGACAACCGCTCCACCAGAAGCAGGCCCACGCCCTCCGACCAGCCGATGCCGTCGGCCGACTCGGAGAACGGCTTGCAGCGTCCGTCGGCGGCGAGGCCCTGCTGCTGCGAGAAGTCGATGTGGCCGACGGGGTTCGCGGCGACGTACGACGCTCCGGCCAGGGCCAGCGTGCACTCCCCGGCGCGCAGTGACTGCACGGCGAGGTGCAGGGCGGTCAGCGACGACGAGCACGCCGTGTCGATGGACACGGCCGGGCCTTCGAGGCCGAGGACGTAGGCGATACGGCCCGACGCCATGCTGCTGAGCATGCTGGTCATCAGGTAGCCGTCGAACTCCGTGGGTGTCGGCAGGCCGAGGTAGCTCTGCTCGACGAGCCCGGTGAACACACCGGTGCGGGTGCCCTTGAGGCCGGCCGGATCGACACCGGCGCTCTCGAACGCCTCCCAGGCCGTCTCCAGCAGCAGGCGCTGCTGCGGGTCCATGGCCAGGGCCTCGCGCGGGGAGATCCCGAAGAAGGCCGCGTCGAACCGTGTGGCGTCCTTCAGGAACCCGCCGTGCCGGACATGGGTGCGGCCGGGCTTGGCGGGGTCCGGGTCGTAGAGGTTGTCCAGGTCCCAGCCGCGGTCCGTCGGGAACTCCGAGATGGCATCGGTCTCGTCCATGACCAACTGCCACAGGTCGGCCGGGGAGTCGGCACCGGGGAAGCGGCAGGCCATGCCGACGATCGCGATGGGCTCGTTCCTGCCCGACTCCAGCTCGGCGACGCGCCGGCGGGACTTCTGCAGGTCGGCGGTGACCTTCTTGAGGTATTCGAGCAGTTTGTCTTCGTTGGACATGGTGGACATGGGGAACCTCTGTTCCTCTGTGTACTCAGGGGCGGGGTCGTACCTGATCAGTCGGTGGATCCGCCCAGTTGGTCGTCGATGAGGGCGAAGATCTCCTCGGCGGAGGCCGCCTCGATACGGCCCGTCAGGTCCGCGGACGGACGCTCCTCGTCGGCCTCCGTCAGCCGTGACAGCAGGGTCTGCAGACGTACGACGATGTCGTGCCGCTCCGCCGCGTCCTCGGGCGCCTGGCGCAACAGCGCCTCCAGGCGCCGTAGTTCGCCGTCGACGGGCGAGAGGGAGGCGGCCTCGTGTTCCGAGGCGAGCTGGGCCAGTAGGTACTCGGTGAGCGCCGCGGGCGAGGGGTGGTCGAAGGCGAGCGTCGCCGACAGGGCGATGCCGGTGCGCGCGGTGATGCGGTTGCGCAGCTCGACGACGGTCATGGAGTCGAAGCCGAGTTCCTGGAAGGCCCGGTCGGCGGCGACGGCACCGGCGTCCGCGTGGCCGAGCACGGCGGCCGATTCGGCCCTGACCAGGTCCAGGACGGTCTGGTGCCGCTCCTGCACGGTCAGGCCCGCCAGACTCAGCGCCGGCGTGCCGGACCCGGCGCCCGCCGCGCGCGCCCGCCCCGGTGTCCTGACGAGGGAGCTCAGTACGGCGGGGAGGCCGGCGCCGGCCCGCAGCGCGGCACCGTCCAGGCGTACGGCGACCAGCGCCGGCCGGTCCGAGCGCAGTGCGGCGTCGAAGGCGTCCGTCCCGTCCCGGGCCGTGAGTTCACGCAACGGAAGGCGGGTGGAGGGGGAACCTGTCGAGGCGGCCTGGTCCCACGGTCCGAGGGCCAGGGACGTGGCGGGCAGGCCGAGGGCCGTGCGGTGGCGGGCGAGGCCGTCGAGGTAGGCGGCCGTCGCCGAGTCGCCGGCCCGGCCGGCCCCGCCGATCGCGCCCGCGCCTGAGGTGCACAGCACGAAGGCCGACAGGTCCAGCTCACGGGTGAGTTCGTGCAGCTGCCATGCCGTGTCCGCGGTGGACCGCAGCATGGATTGCAGGCGCCCGGGCGTCAGCTCGGACAGCGCGATCTCGTCGGGCAGCGCGGCGGTGTGCACCACCGCGGTGAGCGGACGGTGCTCGGGTATGGCGGTCAGTGCCGCCCGCAGGGCCGCGTGGTCGGCGGTGTCGCAGGCGAGGGCGGTGACGTCGGCACCCGAGGCGTGCAGATCCGCCAGCAGTTCGGGCCCCGGCCAGGTGCCGTCGGCCCGGTCGTCCAGCAGCAGGAGATGACGTACGCCGTGTTCGGCGACCAGATGCCGGGCTATTACGTCGGCGAGTGCTCCCCCGGCGCCGGTGACGAGCACGGTGCCGTGCGACGCCCACGGGCTCGGCGCGGTGTCCTCGGTGTCCTGTTCGACGCGCTCGAGTCGAGGCACGAGCAGGGTGCCGGAGCGCAGCGCGGCCTGCGGTTCGCCCGAGGCCGCCAGACCGGCCAGCACGGTGTCCGGCACCGGGGCGCCGTCGGTGTCGAGCAGCACGATCCGCTCGGGAGCCTCCGTCTGCGCGGACCTCAGCAGCCCCCAGACGGCGGCGGCCTCCGGGTCGTCGACTCCCTCGGCATCGACGGCGACGGCGCCTCGGGTGAGGACGACCAGGCGGGTGTCGGCCAGGAGCGGCTCGGCGAGCCACTCCTGGACGAGGGTCAGCGCCTGCCCGATGAGACGCCGTGTCGAGCCGGTCTCCGCGAACTCCACGAGCAGATGCCGGACCGGTGCCCCGTCCCGCATTGCGGCGGCGAGCGCGGGGACGTCCGGGAAACGGAGCGCGTCGATGCTGGCCGTGCCTTCCATGCCCTCCGTGCCCTGCGGATCCTTCGGGTCCTGTGAGTCGACCACCGCCCAGCCCTCGGGCGAGGCCGTGGACGGTGGGGGCGTGAGGGGTTGCCAGGCCATCGTGTACAGCGGAAGTGCCCGGCCGTCCGACGGCACGAACCGGTCGTCGGGTACGTCACGGAAGGTGAGGCGGTCGACGGTGAGCACGGGCTGCCCCGTGGTGTCGAGGAGCCGCAGGGAGAGCGAGTCCGCTTCGCCGGGTTCGGTCAGGACCCGTACGACCGTGGCGCCCGTGGTGTGCACGCGTACGCCCTCCCACCGTTCGGCGAACCGGGTGCTGCCCGCCGGTGCCGGGCCGAGCGCGTCGCGTACGGACTCTTCGAGGAGCACCGGATGCAGTCCGTACCGGGCCGCGTCGGGCAACAGATCGTCGGGGAGCCGGACTTCGCCCCGGTCGTCGAAGCCCCGGCCGGCTGCGGAGGGCCGGTCGTCGGGGGCGAGCTCTCCCTCGGCGTGCAGGGTCCAGGGGGACTCGGCGTCGTCGGGGCGGAGATGGACCGACAGGGGGCGGCGGCCCGAGTCGTCCTCGGCGTGGACGACGATCTGCAGCTGTGCGGCTCCGTCGCCGGGAAGGACCAGGGGCCGGTGCACGGTGAGGTGGCGCAGTGTTCCGGCGTCGCCGTGGTCGGCCATCCGGGTCAGCGCCTCCACCAGGGCGGACGAGGGCAGCACCGGGGCGTCGAGGACGGCGTGGTCGGCGGTCCAGTCGTGGGTGTCGGGCAGGACTCGGGCGGTGAAGAGCAGGTCGCCGGTGTGTGCGACGGCCGTCCGATGGCCGAGGAGCGGGTGCCCGGTGTCGTTCGGTCCTGCCGTGGTCGCGGCACCGCCGTCGTCGGCGCGCATCCAGTACCGCTCGCGTTGGAAGGCGTAGGTCGGCAGTGTGACGGGGCGGGCCTCCGTGCCGGCGAACCAGGTGGGCCAGTCGACCCGCAGGCCCCAGGTGTGCAGCGTGCCGAGGGCCTTGGCCAGGGTGTCGGTTTCCGGCTGGTCGCGGCGCAGGGTGGGCAGGACCGATACGTCGTGGTCGTCGTCGAGTGCCTGCTGCGTCAGGGCGGTGAGGGTGGCGTCGGGTCCCAGCTCCACGAACCGGGTCACACCCTGCTCACGCAGATGCACCACCCCGTCGTAGAACCGCACCGCCTCCCGCACATGCCGCACCCAGTACTCCGCCGAACCGAACTCACTCGCGTCCGCCACCACACCCGTCACATTCGACACGACCGGAATACCGGGAGCCCCGAACTCCACCCCCTCCAACACCCGCCGGAACTCACCCAGCACACCCTCCATATGCGGCGAATGAAACGCATGACTCACCGCCAACCGCCGCGTCCGCACCCCCTTCTCCCCCCACACCCGCACAACCTCATCCACCGCACCCACATCACCCGAAACCACCGTCGCCACCGGCCCATTCACCGCAGCAACCACCACCACACCCAACGAAGGATCAAGCGCCCCCAACGACGCCCGCACCTCCCC
>NZ_JAKEIP010000042.1 GCF_021474425.1 Streptomyces muensis
GCGGGGGAGCCGGGCGGGTCGGAGGGATCTGAAGGGCCGTCGGCGGGAGCGGCCTCGGCAGGAGCGGTTGCGGTAGGAACGGTTGCGGCAGGAACGGTCTCGGCACGAACAACCACCGAACGAACAGCGTCCGCGCGAATAACCTCCGCACCGGCCGCCACCCCCGGCCCTCACCTGCTCACCCTGTCGGCCCGCAGTTCCGACGCCCTGCGCGAGGCCGTCGCCGACCTGGCCGCTCATGTCCGTGCGCACCCGGACGCCCACGAGGCGGACATCTGCGCCGCCGTGAACACCGCGCGCGACGACGGTCCCTATCGGCTCGCCGTCGTCGCAGAGGGCGACCTGGCGGACCGTCTCGACGCCGCCCGCACGGCCACGGCGGGCCTCACTCCCGTCCGGTCCCGCCCACGCACGGTGTTCCTCCTGCCGGGCCAGGGCGCCCAGCGACCCGGCCAAGGACGCGACCTGTACCGGTCGGCGCCGGTGTTCCGGGAGGTCCTGGACGAGGCCTCGTCGCTGACAGGTCCCATTCGTGGGCGGTCGCTCGCCGAGTGGTCCCTGGACCCCCGGACGGATCCCGGAGAGTTGGCCAGGACCGAGGTGGCGCAGCCGCTGCTCGTCACCTTCGGCGTGGGGCTCGCCCGGCAGCTGGCGGAGTGGGGAGTGTCGGTCGACGCCGTAGCCGGGCACAGCGTGGGCGAGATCGCGGCCGCGTGCGTGGCCGGTGCGTTGACCCTGGACGAGGCGGTGGGGTTCGCCGCGGAACGCGGACGGCTGGTGGCCGAACTGGCCCGCCCCGGAGCCATGGCCGCGGTCCGGGGCGACGAGGACACCGTCGCCGGGCTCGTCTCCGCGTCCGACGGCGCGCTGGGCGTCGCCGCCGTCAACGGGCCCGGGCAGGTGGTGATCTCGGGCGACGAGGACGCCGTCGACCGCGCGCTCGCGGAGCTGACGAGCCGCGGCGTGGCCGTACGCAGGCTCCGCGTGTCCCATGCCTTCCACTCACCGCTGCTGGAGCCGGTCTTCGATCCGCTGCGGGACGCCGCGAAGGCCCTGACCGTCAGACCGGCGGCCGTTCCGATGCTGAGCACGGTCACCGGCGCATGGCGGCCCGGCCTCACGCCCGACTACTGGCAGGCACATGCCGTACGGCCCGTGCGCTTCGGTGCGGCTGTCGCGAAGCTGCTGGAGGAGGGCTACGACACGTTCGTCGAGCTCGGACCCGGGAACAGCCTCGGCGGGGCCGTCCGCGCGGTCGCGAGCGCTCAAGGTGCCGTGGACACGGCGGTGTTGGCGGCAGGGCTCTCAGCGCCGGGCAGTGACGCGGAGCCCTCGGGAGCACGGGCGCTGCTGGAAACGGCGGGCCGGCTGTGGACACGCGGCGCGGCCCTGAACCGGGCGACCCTGAACCGAGCCGCGCTGGACCTGACCACCCGCTCTGCTGTCCGCCCGAGGGTGCCGGTACCGACGTACCCGTTCCAGCGCACCCGCCACTGGCCGCGCAAGCCCGGCACGACGCCCCTGATGCGCCGGCTCGACTGGGCGGCCGCACCGCTCACGCCCGCGGAGGGACCCCGCGTGGTCCGGCTGATCGGTGCCGACCGGCAACTCGGCCAGGCCCTGGCCGAACGGCTCACCGGCCGTGGAGTGACGGTTCTTGGGGACGACCGCGCGCATGACCCGGGCAGTCCGGCGTCGGCGGACACCGTGGTGTGGCTGGGCGGAGACGGGGACGCCGGAGCAGACGGACGGCAGGTCCCGGGCACCGGCGCAGAAGGACGGCAGGCCCCGGCCTCCGCGACAGCCTCTCTGCGCCACGTACTCGACCTCCTCCCCACCCACTGCTCCCGACTGCTGGCGGTCACCGAGGACGCGTACGTCACCGGCGCCTCGCCAGAACGGCCGCGCCCCGCCCGGGCACTCCTCCACGGCTTCGCACTCGCACTCCCGGACGAGCACCCAGGGCTCGCCGCCCGCAGTGTGGACCTGTCCTCCCACGACCCGCTCGACGCTCGGGTCGACGCCCTGGAACGGGAGTTGTACTCGGCACACGAGACAGGCGCCGAGGGCGTGGTGGCCTGGCGCGCGGGGCGCAGGCTCGGCCGTACGCCGGTCGAAGCGGCGGACGCCTCGACGCCGCCCGCCGACCTGCCGCCGGACGGCACCTACCTGATCACCGGCGGCGCCGGTGCGCTCGGCTCCGCAGTCGCCCGTGACCTGGCCGACCGTGGCGCATGCGAACTGATCCTGACCGGACGTTCCGCAACCGTCCCCGACGAACTCCTTGCCGACCTGCGTGCCCGGGGCGCCCGCGCCCGCTACCACGCGGCCGACGTGTCCGACGAAGCCGCCGTGGACGCCCTGTTCGCGTCCCTGCCGCCGCTGGACGGGATCTTCCACGCCGCGGGCACGGTCCGGCCCGGCACCCTCCGCGCCAAGACCGACGACGAGATCGAGCAGGTGCTCGCCGCGAAGGTACGGGGCACCCTGGTGCTCGCCGCGGCCATGGACCGCCACGGCCAGGAACCTGCCGTACGCGTCGCCTTCTCGTCCGTGGCCTCGGCGCTGCCCGGTCTCGCAGGCGCGCTCGGCGACTACGCGGCGGCCAACGCCTTCCTCGACGCCTTCGCCGCCGCCGAGCGCTTGGCCGGCCGGCCCTGGCAGTCGATCGGCTTCGGTCCCGTCGCCGACGCGGGACTGGCTGCCGGGACGTCGGCCGAGACCCGGCTGCGCGGCCACGGACTGAGCCCCATGAGCACGCGTGCCGCCATCACGGGGCTGCGCGCGGCCGTGGCCACCGGCGCCGCGCACGTGCTGGTCCGTACGCCGCCTCATCCGGCTCGGACGCCCCGGTCCGTGAAGGAGGGCGAGAGTTCCGTAGCGGCGGCAGCCCTTCCGGGCCTTCCGGCTGACGCCTCGTCGCCCGCGGCCCGGCTCGCACCGGCCCAGGCCACCACCCCAGTGACCGACCCGGCCCGCACCGCCGACCTGGTCCGCCACCTGCTGGCCGAGGCCCTGCACCGGGCCTCCGACGACATCGGCGACGACGAACAGTTCCTCGCCCTCGGGCTGGACTCGCTGACCGCCGTCGACCTGGCCCGCCGCCTGGAGACAGAACTCGGGCTGCCGCTGCCCGCCACCCTGCTCTTCGAGTACCGCACGATCGGCGAACTGACCGCCTACCTCGGTACACAGAGCCCGCGGCCGTCCCCTCCGCCGGCCGCCACCACCGAGCACCGCACCCCGGCGCACACCCCGTACCCCCTCACCCGCCTCCAGCGCGCCTTCCTCACCACCGAGGCGCTGTACGAAGGCGTCACCGCGTACGGCTATCTCCGCCAGACCGTCCACGGCCCCCTCGACCCCGACCTCCTCGGCCGCGCACTCGCCCACCTCGCCGCCCGCCACCCCATGCTCCGCCTGCGGATCACCGGGGACGGCACACCGCCGAGCCAGTACACCGCGCCCGCCGAGCCCACCGACCGGGCGCCCCGCTGGTACTCGGTCCACGAGTCCGACGCCACCACGGCATCCCTGTCGGACCTCGAACAGCGGCTGTACAACCGGCCGTTCGACCTGACCGCCGAGGACCCGGCCCGCGCCGTCCTTGTCCGCGACCGGCAGAACCCGCACCTCGCTCACCTGCTGCTGGTCGTCCACCACAGCGCCGCGGACGGCTTCAGCCTCAAGGTGCTGTGCGAGGAACTCTGGCGGCTCTACACCGATCTCGCCCATGGCCGGACCTCTCAACTCGCCGCACCCAGGGCCGAGTTCATCGACTACGCCGAACTGACCGCCGCGGGCCGGCAGTCCCCAGCCTTCACCCGGGACCAGCGGTACTGGCGTGACCGCATCGCGCAGCACACCGCCGTGGTCACGGCCGGGGCACTGCCGTACGACGGCGACCCGGAAGCACTCCCGGTGCCTCCGCTCACCCACCACCACACGACCGTCGACACTGCGCTCACCGACGCGCTGCGCGCGGTGGCCGCCCGCCACGAGGTCTCCCTCTTCCACCTGCTCCTCGCGGTGTACGGCCGTTGCCTGGCCCGCTGGGGCGGACAGCGGGCCATCGCCGTGAACGTGGCCCGCGCCCGACGTGAGGCTCCCCTGCCCGGGATCGACCGGCTCGTGGGCCCGCTCGCCGACACGCTGCCCGTGTTCGCGACCGTCGACCCCGACGAGCCGGTTCCCGTGCTGGCCCGGCGGCTGCGGCGGATCTGGCATGAGGCGGAGTCCCACGCGACGCTCGCCAGCCCCGACATCGCCGCGCTGCTGCCCACCACCGGCCCCGCCCCGCGTACGGTCGCCCCGGCCGGGTTCAGCTTCGCCCGCTTCCCCGTGCGCCACGGCCGGGACTGGCCGGTCACCGTGACCCCGACCGCGGCGGCCACCGCCTCCGCCGCGACCCGGCTCGGACTGCTGTGCTGGGAAGCGGACGCGACCCTGCACTTTTCCTGGAACCACCCCGCGCACCTCTTCCGACGCGAGACCGTCGAACGCCTGGCGGGGGAGTACGTCGAGGAACTGCGGGCAGTGACCGGTCAGTTCACCACCCTTCCCTCGCAGCACGACAGCGACGGAGGCATCGTCGACCGCCTCCGTGCCCGCTTCCGAGCCGCACCGCAGACCGTGGCGGTGGACACCGGCCGTACCACGCTCACCTACGCCGAACTCGACGCCGCCTCCGGCACGCTCGCGTCCCGACTGCGAGCGAGCGGCGTACGCCCCGGCGACCTGGTCGGCCTGCTGACCGAACCGGGCGCGGACACCGTCGTCGGCGTCGTGGGCATCCTCCGGGCGGGCGCGGGATGGGTACCTCTGGACGCCACCCATCCCCTGGCCCGCGTACGCGACCAGGTGACACGCACCGGCGTCGGCGTGGTCGTCTGCCACACCGCGACACACGAGGCGGTCACCGCGCTGGACGGGATCACGCCGGTCGCGCTCGACGACCGGACGTCCGCCTCGCCGGTCCCGAACGAGGTGACGTCGCCCGCCGATCCGGACGCCATCGCCTACGTCATCTTCACATCGGGCTCGACGGGCCGCCCCAAGGCCGTCCCGATCACCCACCGGTCGATGCTCAACTACCTCGACTGGGCACTGACCGCCTTCGGCTACCGCCCCGGTGACCGCCTCGCGCAGACGGCGTCCGTCTGCTTCGACGCCTCCGTGCGCCAGCTGCTGGCACCGCTGCTGGCCGGTGCCACCGTCCACACCCTCACCCGGGACCTCCTGCGCGACCCCGAGGCCCTCCTGGACCGGATCGTCGACGACCGGATCACGGTGTGGAGCTCGGTGCCGACGCTGTGGGAGCGGCTCCTGACCGCCGCCGAGACCCGCGCGAGGCGGGACGGGACACCACCGGACCTGTCGGCGCTGCGCTGGGTCCATGTCGGCGGCGAGGCACTGCCCGCCGCGCACGTGCGGCGCTGGTTCGACCTGCTCGACGGACGCGGGGGACCGGAGCACCGGATCTCCAACCTCTACGGGCCCACCGAGTCCACCATCAACGCCACCTGCCATGTCATCGAAAGCCGTCCGGCCGACGACGTACGACAGCTGCCCATCGGCCGGCCGGTGGCCGGCACCGAACTGGCCGTCGTCACCGACGACGGGCGTCCCTGCGCGCCCGGTGAGCCCGGTGAACTGCTCATCGCCGGTGTCGGGTTGACCCCCGGCTACCTGGGCGAGCCGCAGCTCACCGCGCGGGCCTTCGTCGAGCGCGACGGGCGACGCTGGTACCGCAGCGGCGATCGGGTCCGCCGGTCGCCGGACGGGGTAGTGGAGTTCCTCGGCCGCCTCGACGACCAGGTCAAGGTCCGCGGCCACCGGGTGGAACTCGGCGAGGTCGAGGCCGCGCTGCTCACCCACCCGGACGTCGCCCGCGCCGCCGTACTGCTCGTCGAGGGACGCCTGGTGGCGTACGTCGAGCCCCGTTCCGGCTCGGCGGAGCCGGACGCACGCGCGATACGCGCCTTCCTGTCCCGCGTGCTGCCGCCCTACATGCTGCCCGGACGCATCCGCTCGATCCCGGTGATCCCGCTGACCGGCACGGGCAAGATCGACCGCGCTCTGCTGGCCTCCGAGCCCGATCCTGAACCCTCCGGACCCTCCGAGCCTCATCCCGAAGCTTCCGAGCCCCACCCCGAGCCCTCGCACTCCGGCCCCGGAACTCCGCCCGCCACCCCGACCGAGCGCACCCTGGCCCGTATCTGGTCGGCCCTGCTGGACGTACCGGACGTGACCCGCGAGGACGACTTCTTCGGGCTCGGCGGTGACTCCATCATGGTGCTGGAACTCTTCGCCCGCCTGCGCGAGGAACTGCCCGCGGTCCCACGGCCGACCACCGTCTACACCCACCGCACCCTCAGCGCCCTCGCGGCTGCCGTCGACACCGCGGCCACCGACGTCCCGCCGGACCCGCACCCCGGCCCCGCCCCGGCGCAGTCCCAGGCGCCCTACCCCCTCACGCCCTCCCAGCGGGGCTTCCTGCTCGCCGAGACGATCAACCCGGAGGCGGGCTCGGGCTGGCTCGCCCGGTTCCGGTTGACCGGTCCGCTGCGCCACGACGTCCTCCAGCGTGCCGTGGACGTCCTGGTGACCCGTCATCCGATGCTGCGCACCCTCTTCCCGGCGGGCACCCGTCCGCCCGTCCAGCAGGAACTGCCGGACTCGTTGCGGCTGCCCGTGGAGACAGAGACCCTCTCGGATCCCGAGCTGCTGGAGCGGCGGATCGCCGAGGAGGCGCAGCGCCGACTGGAGCCCTGGGCCTGGCCGTTGCTCCGGCTGAGGCTGTTCACCCTGGCACCCGGCGAGCACGTGCTCCTCGTCCACGCGCACCACCTCATCGGCGACGGCTACAGCGCCGCCCTCCTCGCCGGGGAACTGCTCACCGCCTACGACCGCCTCGACCGAGGTCTGCCCCACGGCCTGCCGCCGCTCGACAGCACCTTCCGTGACCACGTCACCCACTCCGCCGTACGACCGCGCCCGCACGGTCCCGAGGCCGACGCGTACCGCGCCCGACTCCGCGCGCCCTACACGCCGCCCGCGTTGCGCCGACCGGCCGACCCGAGCACCGACTCCGACCCGGCCACCGACTCCCCACGGGCGTTCCACACCAGGGGCTTCACCCTGGACCCCGCCACGACCACCGCACTGCGCCGACTCGCCCGAGCCGCCCACCGCACCCTGTACGCACCGCTCCTCACCGGGTACTACCGGGCACTCGCACAACTCACCGGACAGCGCGACCTCATGCTCGGTCTCGCCGTCACCGGACGCGAGGAGTCCACGGCGGACGCACATCGGGTATTCGGCCCGTTCGCGGAGGCGGTGACACTGCGCCCCACGCTGCCCACGGACAACGGGGGCCAACCGGCCGCCTTCGAGGACGACTTGCGGCGTCTGTCGGTCGAGGCCGATCTGGCACGGGCCGAAGGCCCCAGCGATGTGCGCACGGCTGCGGGACTGCCGTGTCACGCCCAGTTCTTCTTCACCTTCCTCGACTTCACCTCCCTGGGCTTCGAGTCGGGCGGCACCCTGTCGCTTCGGCCCGACGAGTCCGACACCTCCCTCGCCCCGCCGCCGCTGGGCACCGACGTCTTCCTGGCCGTGCGTCCGGTGGCGGACGGCGAGGGCCTGCGCGTCACCGTACGGGCCTCGGCGGCCGCCCTCACCTCCACTGAAGTGGCCGGATTCGCAGGGGAGTTGGAGAGGGAGTTGCGGGAAGCCGTTCGCGGTCCCGTCGGCCGCCGCCGCCCTCGGCTCGACGCCGCGCTGGTCGGATACCTGCCCGCGCCCCACCACCTCGCCGCCCTGGCAGGACTCCCGCACGACACTCCCGGCCTCGGCCGTGAGCAGATCCGCTCGCTCCTCTTCCCGGACGGTCGTGCCCGTCTGCTGGAGGAGACCGGGACCCCGTTGGGGAACTCCGGGTTCGTCGCCCTCCCGCTCTTCGCCGACGAGCTGGCCCCGGCCGGCGATCTGGCGGCCCGCACCGCCCGCGCCGTCGAGCACGCCGCCTCGCTGGGCGCCCGCTGTGTCTCGCTCGCGGGCATGATCCCGTCGCTCACCGGCTACGGCTATGACGTCCTGCGTGAGACGACGTCCGGCGTGGCGCTCACCACCGGACACGCCTCGACGACCGTCGCCGTCGTCAAGACCGTCGGCGTCGCGCTCGCGGCGACCGGCCGCCGCCTCGACGAGCTGACCCTGGCGGTCGTCGGCTGCGGTTCGATCGGCGTCTCGTCCCTACGGCTGCTGCTGGCGACCGCGCCCTCTCCGCCGGCCCGACTGCTGCTCTGCGACCTGCCCGGAGGCGCCGCGCGGCTCGAACGGCTGGCCGCGGAGCTGTCGTCCGGGCATCCGGGGATGCCGGTCGAGGTCGTCGAGTCCGGGCAGACCCTGCCCGCCGCCGTCTACGGGGCCGACGTCATCGTCACCGCCGTCAGCGGGGCGACGCGTCTCCTGGACGTGGACCGGCTGCGCCCCGGCACGATCGTGGTCGACGACTCCTTCCCGCACTGCTTCGACACCGCGAGCGCACTGGACCGTATGAGTCGCGAGCAGGACGTGCTGGTCGTCGGAGGCGGCCTGCTGGCCCTCGACCGGACCGGGACCCGGCTCGGCGAGGACCTGCCTGCCGTGGCGAGCGCGGGCTTCGCGCTACGGCCGCCCGGGATCGAGGGCACCTTGGCCTCGTGCCGACTGGAGTCACTGCTCCACGCCCACCTCAGGAGTTCCGGCCCGCCCGCGCGCGAACTGCCCCTGACGCATGGCCTCGTCGACCTGCCCGGCGCCCTCGCGCACTGGGACGCGGTGGAGGCCGCCGGGATCCGGCCCGCGCCGCTGCACCTGCTCGACCGGGTCATCCGCCCGGGCGCCACCCCAGCGCCGGACCGAGCCCGGTAGCGATGTCGGTGAGGATCTGCACGTAGTCCTCGTGCTCGAAGGTGAACGGCAGCGCGAACGCCACCTCGTCCACCTCGCGGAACGCCGCGTGGGCGTGGAGGCGTTCGGCGATCTGAGCCGAGGTGCCGACGAGGTCCGGCGCGAACAGCAGCCGCGCCGGACCCTGCGGGGACGTGGTGCGCGGCGTGCGCTTGGCGGCGTACTCCTCGTACTTCGCGCGCTGCCGCGGCGTGGCGGAGTCGGTGGGGATGACGACGAGGCCCTGGGAGACACGGGCGTTCTCGCCGTCGGGGTGGTGGGAGCGGAACGCGCGGATGTGGGAGAGCTGGATCTCCGCGAAGTCCGGTGCCGTCGCCGCCGCGCCCTCGGGACCCTCCGCCTTGACGACGCTGCTGGTCAGGAAGTTCATCCCGTGCTCACCGGCCCACCGCGCCGAACTCAGACTGCCACCGCCGTACCACATACGGCTGCCGAGGCCGGGGGAGTGCGGCTGCACTCGGTCGGAGAACACCTCGAAGCCCTCGACCCCGCTGAAGTCCGTGGCAGGCTTGCCGCGCACGAGGTCCAGCAGCCTTCGCACCCGCTCGTAGCCGAAGTCCTCGGCGTCGGCCGTGTCGGGGTAGAGGGCCTCCTTGATCCGGTCGTAGTGCATCGGCGGGCCCACGCTGACGCCCGGGTTGAGGCGGCCGCCCGACAGGAGGTCGACCGTCGCGAGATCCTCTGCCAGCCGCAGCGGGTTCTCCCAGCCGAGCGGGATGACCGCGGTGCCCAGCTCGATACGGCTGGTGCGCTGGGAGGCGGCGGCGAGAACGGCGACGGGGGAGGAGATGCCGTACTGGAGATGACGGTGGCGCAGCCACGCGCTGTCGAAGCCGAGCCGTTCGCCGAGCTCGATGATCCCCAGCGTGGACTCATGGCCCCGGCGTGGCTCCGCCTCGTCGAAGAGCCCGATGGTGAGGAAGCCCAGCTTGCGCAGCGGGCGTGAGGTCGACGGCATGGACTCCTCCATCATTGAAAATTCAATGGGTGTGCGTCACTGCCAACTCGATCACGCCCCGCCCTGTTCCCGCCGCCCGCGCTCAGACCAACGGGATCGTCACCTCGTCCTCGACCGGAGGTTCCAGCTCCTGGGCGAGGCTGCCCGTCGCGGCGTAGCAGCGCAGCCGGATGGTCTCCGGGGTGACGTCGAGACGGAGGAACTGCTTGAAGAACGGCGGGCTGTACGTCGCCGAGCTCGGGGAGAACAAGGATGTGTAGATCTTGCGCACCGGGAGGCGGAAGCGTGCCGTGCGGTCGGGGCGGCGGCCCGCGCCGAGCAGGGCGGCCACCAGACGGGTGCGCCGGGTGATGCGGGCCGTCCGCTGTTGGGCCCGGGTCAGCGGGATGCCGAGCCGCTCGGCGACGACGGCCGACGCCTCGGCCTCGCTGAGGGTGAAGAAGCGCCGCATACGCAGCCGGCGGCCGTACAGCCTGCTGTAGAACGCCAGGGAGTCACCGCGCAGCGGATAGCAGCGGAACTCCTTCTCGGTGACGTTTCCGATGTCCACGCGCGGGATGGTGTGCGTGGCGTGCATGAACGCACCGCCGCCGCCCGAGACCACGTACTGGATCGTGCGGCCGTCCACCTGCACCGGATAGCGCTGGTAGTTGTGGATGTCGCCGCCGATCGCGGCGACATAGCGGTGCGCCGGGTCGCGGACGATCTCGTCGACGGTCCCGCCGCCCTCGATCGCGCAGGGGTGGTGCTCGCCGTCCACGTACAGGGGCGAGCCCGTGACCAGGATCTTCGGGCGGGGATCCCGCGACACCTCGCGCAGCCACGCGCCCTGCTCGGCGTCGATGGTCCCGAGCAGTCCGGTGTCGATGCCGATGATGCGTATGGGCCCGGCGTCGATCGCCCAGTACGGCCCCGGCTGGACGGCCTGTTGGGCCGGTGCCGACCTCAACGTCCGCTGCTCGGTGAGACGTTGGCCGTCGCCCTTGCGCGGGCGGTGCCACAGCAGCGACCGCAGCCAGGCCCGGCTGAGCGGACGCGGCGCGGGCTCGGGTGCCGGCGGCGGGGCGTCGCCGCAGAAGACGCGCATGAACGCGCCGAGATCCTCGTACCAGTCGTGGTTGCCCGGTATCGCGTAGATCGGCGCCTGGTACTCCTGGTACGGCCGGAAGAACTTGCTGCCGTAGTCGTCGGCACTGCCGACCGGATAGATCACGTCACTCGCGAGCACCGAGAAGCTCGTGCCCTGACCCGCCTTCAAGAACCCCGGCACGACGGCGTACTGGGGGTCGTCGCCCTCTCCGGTGTCCCCGATGACGAGGAAGGAGAACCGGTCCGGATCGTCACGTCTGATCACCTTGTCGGCCGGCGCTCCCGCGGCCGCCCGCTCGGCCACCCAGCGGCTGCGGATACGGCCCGTGGGGTCGCCGAACCAGGACGCCAGTACACCGTTGCGGGCGGCCCACAGCATTCTCGGGTCGAGCCAGGAGATCTTCTCGACCTTGTGCGGCATCAGCCGCTTGTACGTGCCGAGTTCGGCGGCGCCCCAGCCGGCGCCTTCGGCGGTATCGCGTGAGGAGTCAGACACCCGAGCACCGTAACAACGATCTAGAGAACGCCGAGAGGGGGGAGCGCGGCCCGGGCGCGTCGCCGCGCCGCCGCTCCCGAGTCACCCCCTGCGGGCGTACGGGTCCCGACGGCCGCGCGACGTGCCGACGGGATCCTTGAACTCCGTGTCACGAGCAGACGGTTGGGGGAAGACACCCGCGGTCGTCCCGGTGCGCCGAGCCGTGCCGGACCGGCCGCGCTCACCGTCGCCGAGGACCAGCAGCGGGTCGAACATCACCACGACTCCGGCCAGCACGAGGAAGATGACCGGACCCAGGAGCATGGGAAGCAGCAGTGAGGAGGGCGAGTCCCCCGCCCACGACGAGCCGCCCGTGCCGTGCAGATGCACGCTCACGGCGGCCATGCCGGTGTAGTGCATGCCGGACACGGCGATGCCCATGACCAGGCTGGCGCCCAGGCTGGTCAGGAAGCCGCGGATGGTGACGGCCGCCCACAGCGCGGCGGTCGCGGCGACGATGGCGATCAGGACCGAGAGGCCCACGGTGAACACGTCGTACCGGATGCTGCCGTCGAGGCGCAGCGCCGCCATGCCCAGATAGTGCATCGCCGCCACACCGAGCCCGGTGATCACGCCGGCGCCGGTCAGCGCACCCTTGCCCGCCCCGCGATAGCCCACGATGAACACGCCGACGCTGACCACGACGACCGCCACGGCGAGGCTGAGGACGGTGAGGCCCGTGTCGTAGCGGATCCGGGCCTCCTCGACCTGGAAGCCGATCATCGCGATGAAGTGCATGGTCCAGATGCCGCAGCCGATCGACGCGGCGCCGAGCGCCAGCCAACCGGGCCGCCAGGACTCTCCGTTGAGCAGGGAGCGGACGATGCAGCGCAGTCCTAACGCCCCTCCCAGGCAGGCCATCAGATAGGCCGCCACCGGGGTCACCGCACCGTAGCGGAACCCGTCAACCGTGCCTTGCATAAGCCAACTCCCCCCAGAGTTCTGGCCAGTTGTGATGCAGTCGTGGAGCAAGGTCTACGTGTCAAGAGTGCGTAAAGCAAGCCTTTACCACCGGTAGCAGTTGAACCCTGCACCATCGCGATTGAACTTTGGTCACACTTGGGCGAGTTCCGGCCAGGCGCACGCCTTCGTCGGAGACTCCTGCCGCGACCTGCTACGAGACGGGTGGCCGTGCCCCGCCCCCGCACCGGAGGGCCACGAGTGGTGCCCGTGCCCGGGATGTGGCACAGATGGACTCAGAAGGGCGGCAGCGGCGACCAGAAGGCGGCAGCGGCGGAAAGGGCCGGACATGCGGGAACTCGCGATCATCGAGGCACCGTCCGTGCTCGGCCTGCGGCCCTCCGGGGTCCAGGACCTGCCGACGGCGCTGCTCGACGCCGGTCTGTCGACAGGGCTCGACGCCGTACGGGCCGGCCGCGTCGAACCGCCGGCCTACGACCCGACACGGGACCCCACCACCGGAGTACTCAACCCCCACGGCATCGCGGACTACTCCGCCCGACTGGCCGACGCCGTCGGCGACGTGCTGGACACGGGCCGTTTCCCGGTCGTCCTCGGCGGAGACTGCAGCATCCTGCTGGGCAACCTCCTCGCCCTGCGCCGCCGCGGACGACGCCCCGGTCTGCTCTTCCTCGACGGTCACACCGACTTCTACCAGCCCTCGGCGGAGCCGTACGGCGAGGCGGCCTCGATGGACCTCGCCCTCGCCACGGGGCGCGGACCTCGGCCGCTCACCGACCTGGAGGGCCACGGCCCGCTGGTGCGGGACGAGGACGTGGTCGCCTTCGCCTTCCGCGACACCGACGAATCGGAGCAGGCCGGCATGCAGCCGCTGCCGCCCGGGCTGCACGCCGTCGACCTCGACGGCGTACGGGCCTCGGGCGCCGCCACGGCGGCACGGCGGGCGGTGGACCGGCTCACCGCCCGCACCGGGGCCGGGTTCTGGGTCCATCTGGACGTCGACGTCCTGGACGACGCGATCATGCCCGCCGTCGACTACCGACTCCCCGGCGGTCTGAGCTGGGAGGAGCTTCAGACGGTGCTGCGCACGGCGCTGAGCGACCCGGGAGCCGTCGGGCTGGACGTCACGATCTTCAACCCCCGCCTCGACCCCGACGGCACGATCGCCGCCCGCCTCGCCGAATGCCTGCGCCGAGGCCTGGCCTTTGCGGACTCGACCTAGGGGGTGTTTTGAAAGTCCCGCACAGCACCCACGGCGCCCGGCACGCACCCTCGCCGCACCGGCCAAAGGCCCAAGTAGCTCCGCTACGAGGGCCTTCGTCCGGCACGCCGAGGGCACGCACCGACCACCGCGGGCACCGCACCGGACTTTCAAAACACCCCCTAGCGCTGCACGCGGTAGCAGAGGAGGGGGAACTTCGAGTTGAAGGTGCGGGTCTCGACGAGTTCGAGGTCCACCCGGCGCTCGTGCCGGGGAAAGAACGGGATGCCACCGCCGACCAGCACCGGGTAGATGACGGCCCGGTACTCGTCGATCAGGCCCGACGCGGCGGCCTCGGCGGCGAGAGTGGCGCCGCCGATCGCGATCTCGCCCTCTCCCGGCTCGGCTCGCAACCGCTCGATCTCCTCCGCGAGGCTGCCCGAGGCGAGGCGGGCGGCGCCCTGCACCGTCGACAGCGTCTTGGAGAACACCACCTTGGGGAGCGGATTCCACAGGGCGATCCACTCGAGCTGGTCGTCGTCGAGCGAAGGATCCTGGGCGGCGGTCTCCCAGTACAGCATCGTCTCGTACAGCCGCCGCCCCAGCAGGTGGACGTCGACCCCGCGGATCTCGTCGATCCAGAAGCGGAAGACGTCCTTGTCAGGCTCCGACCAGTCGAAGCTGCCGTCCGGACCGACGATGTAGCCGTCCAGCGAGACGTTCATCGAATAGGTCACCTTGCGCATCAGGAGTCCTCCTCGGTACGGGGTTCGACAGTGAGACCGTCGCAAGGCGCGGAAGTCATCGCCGCTCGCTCACGGGATCCCGGGCGCGGTCGGCGCATGGCGGGGAACTCATGTCCTCGCCGGCACCGGTCGCCGCAGCAGATAGGCCGCCGCGGTCGAGACCAGGACGGTCATGCAGGCGATGAACACCAGCCCCGCGCCCTCCAGGCCCATCGGATCGGCCAGCACGCCCACACCGATCACCGGCACCGAGATGCCCGTGTAGGCCACCACGAACAGGGTCGAGATCACTGCCGCGCGCTGTTCCGACGGAGAGGCCGCCGCGACCGCGGACAGCGCCCCGCGGAACGACAACCCCTGACCGGTCCCGCCGACGATCGCGCTCAGCACCACCAGCGCCAGCAGATCCCAGCGCAGCGCGCCCGCGAGCAGCGCGAGACCGGCGAGCAGACCGGCGCAGCCCAGCGGCAGCGACCGGCCGACCCCGACCCGGCCGACGGCGAGCTGACCTGCGGTCGAGGAGAAGAACGCCAGCGCCACGACCAGCCCGCTCACGGCGTGATTGCGTTCGTTCAGGGACTCGGCGAGGAACGCTGGGCTCACCGAGGTGAACACCCCGAACAGGGCGAAACCCACGAACGAGGCGATGGCCGCCGGCCCGAACACCGCCCGCACCCGCGGAGGCAGACCGGGCCGCTGGGGCCGTACGGTACCGAGCGGACTCCGCTCCCGTACGGTCTCCGGAAGCCACAGCACGACGGCGACCGCGCAGGCCACCAGGGCGAGGTGCACGGCGAACGGCAGGTACAGCGGCCAGGAGGCGTACTGCGCCAGTACTCCGGCCAGCAGCGGGCCGCACCCCAGGCCGCCCATGTTGGCGGCGGTCGCCACCAGCGTGGCCCGCGACGCGCCGCCCGGGGGCGCCAGCTCCATCACGTACGCCGTCGCGGCCCCGGTGAGCAGACCGGCCGACAGTCCCGACATCAGCCGCCCCAGGAACAGCCAGCCCAGCCCGGTGGCGCACAGGAAGCAGACGGCACTCGCGGCCGCGAAGCCCAGCCCCCACAGGATCACCGGGCGCCTGCCCACCGCGTCCGAGGCGTTGCCCACGAGCAGCAGCACACCGATGACCGCGAAGGCGTACACGGCGTACACCACGGTCACCATCAGCTCGGAGAAGCCGAACTTGTCCTGGTAGTGGCCGTAGAGCGGCGTCGGCAGCGTGGTGCCGGCCATGCACACGGCGAACACCGCGCCGGCCGACAGACACGTACGCCACCCCCGGCGATCACCGTCCATGCCGCCGACGGTAACGCCGCTCACCGCCCGCACCCGGCCCGGCACGCCACCGGCTGTCAGGTGTCGTACTCGTCGGGCACCCGCAGCCCGGGTCCGCCGACCTCGAGCCCGAGCGGCTCCGCGCGGCCCTCAGGCTCCTCCCAGTCCTCCTGGCGGCCCAGGGCTGTGAGGTCGAGGTACGGGTAGCAGTTGTGGAACTCCTCGATGCCACGGCCGAACGTGGCGTACGTGTGGAAGACCTCGTCCCCGACCCGCAGGAACGCGCTGATGCCCGGATAGTCGCCGCGCAGGTCCGCCGACCACGGCATGCCCGCCTCGGCGAGCTCGTCCTCGGAGCGCAGGTAGACCTGAACCGGCGCCACCCGGTCGTCTACGGTGGCGTGGAAGTCGTAGTTGAAGTCGCTGCCGGCCGACGAATACCAGGGGAACGCCCAGCCCATCCGCGCGCGGTACGCGGCGAGCTTCTCGTACGGCGCCCGGCTCACCGCGGCCAGCGAGGTGTTGCGGACGTGCAGCTGCCGCAGCCTGGCGGGGATCTGGTCGGCCGCGGAGGAGCAACTGCTGCACCCGGTGTCACGGGGGTGCTCGGTGCCGTCGGCGTCGATGTCGTACGTCCACATGAAGTGGTGCACGACCAGCTGGGGCCGCCCCTCGAACAGATCCAGCAGACCGACCCGGCCGTTCGGCCCCTCGAAGGTGTACGGCTTGTCGACGCGGACCATCGGCAGCCGCCGCCGCTCGGCGTTGACCCGGTCCCGCGCCCGTGTGAGCTCCTTCTCCCTGGCCAGCAGCTCCTTGCGGGCGGCGAGCCACTCCTCACGCGAAACCACCGCCGGCAGGTTCGACGTCGAAGTCATTCCAGGACCTCCCACGGTTGTGCTGCTGAGGGCACCGCTCACGGTCGCGACGGGTTCGGGACGGGTCCCCCTCCAGCTTGCGCTCACCCCTCCGGCGCCGCACATCCGCTTCGCACACCCGGGCCAGGGCTGTCACTTCCGTCCAAGGGCCCGTCGATCTTTGTCCATGGGCGGATCCGCCACCACCCGTGAAGGTGGGGACCATGAGCGAATTCAGGGCCGGGGACACGGATTTCCTCTTACCGGGCCGCGCGAACGAACGGCCACGCATGCCGAGCGGACTCGTCGCACTGGCGCTCGGCGGATTCGGCATCGGGCTGACCGAGTTCCTGATCGCGGGGCTGCTGCCGCAGGTGGCGGCGAGCTTCGCGGTGTCCGAGGCGACGGCCGGCCGGCTGATCTCCGGGTACGCGCTGAGTGTCGCGATCGGCGCCATCGCGCTGACCGCGGCGACGGCACGGCTGCCGAGGAAGCAGGTCCTGGTGGGCCTGCTGGTGCTGTTCGTCGTCGGCAACCTGCTGTCGGCCGTCGCGCCGAGCTATCCGGTGATGATGCTCGGGAGGATCGTCGCGGCGCTCTGCCACGGCTCGTTCTTCGGGATCGGCTCACTGGTCGCGCGCGACATGGTCGCGCCGGAGAGGAAGTCCCGCGCGGTGGCCGTCATGTTCGCCGGACTGACCGTCGCTAACGTGCTCGGCGTGCCCTTCGGCGCACTGGTCGGGGAACGCTGGGGCTGGCGGGCCGCCTTCTGGGCGGTCACCGCGATCGGCGTGCTGGCACTGACGGGAATCGTGACCCTCGTCCCGGGTCGAGTGGACGGGGCACTGCCGCCGACAGCACCGCCCGCCGGCCTGCGGGCCCAGCTCCGGGCATTCCGGTCCCGGCAGGTCTGGCTCACCCTTGCGGCCACCGCGCTCGGCTACGGCGGGATGTTCGGCGCCTTCAGCTACATCGCCTACACGTTCACCGAGGTCGGCGGCTTCTCCTCGGCGGACGTCGCCTGGCTGCTGATGGTCTACGGCGTCGGCCTGGTCGTCGGCAACCTGATCGGCGGCCGCGCGGCCGACCACGACCGTGACCGCACCCTGGTCCTCTCCCTGCTCGCCCTCACCGTCACCCTGACCGCGTTCGGTCTCCTCGCGGAGAGCACCCTCGCGTCGGTGATCCTCGTGTTCCTGCTGGGCCTGACCGGCTTCGCCCCCGTACCCGGCCTGATCACCCGCGTCACCGACCACGCCCACGGCGCCGCACTCGCCGCCGGCGCCAACGTCTCGGCCTCCAACATCGGCAACGCCCTCGGCGCCTGGCTCGGCGGCCTGGCGATCACAGCGGGGTACGGCTACACGGCACCGCTCTACGTCGGCGCCGGGATCGTCCTGACCGCGACGGCGGTCATCACTGTCGCGGCGTGTGCGGCCTGTCGAAAGCGGCGGCCCCCGATCGACGTGAGGGTGAAAGCAGTACACCCGAAGAACCAGGAGCACCCATCGTGATCGTGACCGCGGACCTGGCCATCTCCCTCGACGGCTATATCGCCGGCACCGATGTCACCCTCGACAACCCCGGAGGGAACGGCGCCGAGCCGCTCTTCGAGTGGATCCACAACCTGGCGAGCTGGCGGGAGCGCCAGGGGATGGCCGGTGGGGAGGAGAACCGGGACTCCGAGCTGATGCGCGAGTGGTTCGACGCCACCGGCGCGGTGGTCATGGGGCGGATGATGTACGACACGGGTGAGGAGTTCTGGGGCGACAACCCGCCCTTCAGGACCCCGGTCTTCGTCCTCACCCACCGTCCCCGGCCGACCCTGGTGAAAGAGGGCGGCACCACCTTCACCTTCGTCACCGACGGCGTCCACAACGCCCTCGACCAGGCGAAGGCCGCCGCCGGTGACCGGAACGTCGATATCGCGGGCGGGGCGAGCACCGTGCGGCAGTTCCTCCGGGAAGGCCTCATCGACGAGCTGCAACTGCACGTGGTGCCCGCGCTCCTCGGCGACGGCCTGCGGCTCTTCGAGGGACCGGGCGCCGGGCCACGGCGCCTCGAACCGGTCCGGGTGGTCGACACCCCTCTCGCCACCCACCTGAAGTACCGGTTCGTGAAATGACCGGGCGCCGTCGACAGCCGGTAGCCGACAACCGGTGGTCGTCCCGGCCCGTCGCTCAGAACGTCCGCTTCAACAGATCCAGCAGCGCCGCCCAGTGCCGCTCGTCGCCCTCGCGGTGGTAGGCGGCGGTGTCGGCCTGGGTGAAACCGTGCCCCGCCCCGGGGTAGACCTCGCAGCGATGCCGGACCCCGGCCTCGGTGAGCGCGCTCTCCAGGCGCTCGATCTGCTCGACGGGCAGGGACGGATCCTGGTCGGCGTGGCCGAAGTACAGCTCGGCGGTGATGTGTTCGGCCACCAGGTGCGGGCTGTCCGGCTCCTCGGTGGCGAGCCGGCCACCGTGGAAGCCGGCCGCCGCCGCGACCCGGTCCGGAAACGTGCCGGCGGTCAGCAGCGACAACCGGGCGCCCATGCAGTAACCGGTCAGCGCCACCGGCCCGTCGGCCGCCACCGGGCAGTCGGCCAGCCAGGACAGATAGGCGTCCGCGTCCCGCATCGCCGCCTCGGGCGTCAGCGCCTGCATGACCGGCATGATGCTCTGGAAGATCTCCGGCCGGGCCCCGGGATCGATGAACTCGGGCAACTCGAACACCGGGGCGCGCCCGTGACGGTAGAACACGTTCGGCACCAGCACCGTGTACCCGGCCTCGGCAAGCCGGTCCGCCATCGCCCGCAGCTGCGGCCGCAGACCGAAGGCGTCCATGTACAGCAGAACCGCCGGACGGGGCTCGCCGTCGGCGGGGTGGGTCAGATAGGCGTCGGCGGTGCCGTCCTCGGTGGGGATGTCCACGGCGGTGCCCTGTACGGAGGTCATGGGGGGCTGCCTCTCTGCGCGGTTCACGGCGAACGGGTCGCCGACCCGGTGGAACCGGGTCGCGCACATGGTTTCATGCAGCATTCAACGACCCATGGCACCCCCTCCCGTTTGAGGACGGCTTGGGGGCCGCTTTACCGGCCGCTTTACTCGAACCGGGACGTGTCGCCCGCTCCCTTCCGCACGATCTCGGCCTCGCCGCCCGAGAAGTCGATCACCGTCGTCGGCTCGGTGCCGCAGTCCCCGGAGTCGACCACCGCGTCCAGCACATGGTCCAGCCGGTCCTTGATCTCCCAGCCCTGGGTCATCGGCTCGTCCTCGTCGGGCAGCAGCAGCGTGCTGGACAGCAGCGGCTCCCCGAGCTCGGTGAGCAGCGCCTGGGTGACGACATGGTCGGGGATGCGCACGCCGACCGTCTTCTTCTTCGGATGCTGCAGCATGCGCGGCACCTCCCTCGTCGCGGGCAGGATGAACGTGTAGCTGCCGGGCGTCGACGCCTTGATCGCGCGGAACACGTCGTTGTCGACCCGTACGAACTGGCCGAGCTGCGCGAAGTCCTGGCAGACGAGGGTGAAATGGTGCCGGTCGTCCAGGCGGCGAATGGCCCGGATCCGGTCGATGCCGTCACGGCTGCCCAGCCGGCAGCCCAGCGCGTAGCAGGAGTCCGTCGGATACGCGATGAGCGCACCGGAGCGGACGCTGTCGGCGACCTGGGAGATGGTGCGCGACTGAGGGTTGTCGGGGTGCACGTCGAAGTACTTCGCCATTCGACGAGCCTATGCCCTGCGGCCGCCTCGGCGATGCAGGCCCGGGCGGGCCGGTGGAATGCGCGCCGGGTTCCCGGGAAACCGTTCCCGGACGCGAGCGCCGACTTGCCGCAGCGCACGGGTGAGGTAACGTCCCGAGCGGTATGCCGTGAGTGAAGTGCAGGACGAGGTGAAGGCCGACGTGGCTGGCAGAGAGGACGGGGTTCGTCAGGCGGGGATGGGCGGCGCCGACACCTCGGTGTGGGCGCAGGAGTTGCTGGAGCACCTGCGGCCGAACGGGCGCGACGTCGGCCGGGTCGTCGCGTGGCTCGCCGACGCCGTGCGGGGCACCGCCTCACTGCAGGACGACACCGGCACCCTGCTCACGGGCACCCGCCCGGACCTGGACGACACCCTCGTCGCGGCCGTCGCCGCCGGCCGCATCGCCTCCGCCGCCTGGGAGGGCCAGGGCCGCCACCTGCGGCTGGTCAGGGTGGCGTACCCGAACCCGGCGTCGGCCGGAGTGCTCGCGGTGTCGCGGGAAGCCCCCTTCGACCGGCGCGCCTCCGACATGGTCACGCACACCGTCCAGGTCATCGAACTCCTGCTGAAGGCGAGTGAGACGACCGCCGCCGGACACCGGCTCGCTCAGGCGACCTCCGATCTGCGCCTGGCCATCCTTCAGTTGCTGATGGTGGAGGACACCGTCTCCGCCCGCCGCGTCGCCGCCGGCCTCTGGCCCGGTCTGCTCGACACCGACACCGCCTGCGTCCATGTCGTCGAGAGCCCCGCCGACGAGCGTGACCGGCTTGCCGAGGAATGCCTGGAGGTGACCGGAGAGCGGGCACTGGTCGTGCTCTGTCCCGCGGTGGACGAGCACGTCATCGTCGTGACGCCCGGGGAAGGGGAGGCCGGGGAACTGCGCTCGCTGATCGGCCCGCGGCCCCGCACCTTCATAGGCGGCAGCGCCCGGCAGAGCCTGGCCCGCACCGCCACCGCGTACGGTCAGGCCGTCAGTGCCCTGGCCGTCGCCCACTTCCGTCCCGACAAGGCGGCGGTGTACGCCGAACGCACCCACCCCGAGCGCCTGATCGACCCGGCGCCCCTGCGCGGCTGGGCCGCCCGGCTGCTGCACCCGCTCGACACCCTGGCGCACCACACCCGCGCCGAACTGCTCGCCACGACCCGGCTGGGCCTGGAGTTCACCGCCGTGAACGCGGCCAAGGTCCTCGGCGTCAGCCGCAACACCGTCCGTGCCCGCATGGAACGCGTGGAAGCCCTCCTGCGCACGGACTTCTCCGACCTGACCGCCCGCGCCGTGGTCCACCTCGCGCTCAACACCCAGGTCAGCCTCGCCGACGCCCCCGCCGACGACGGCACGCCGGAGCAGGGCCGGGCCTCGCTGCGCGATCTGCTCTCCGGACCCCCCATGCACACCTGGGCACAGGACGTCCTCGCCCGCCTGGACAAGGACACCCGGGACCTGCGCCGCACCCTGCGCACCTGGATCGCCGAGGGCGGCAACGCCGAACGCGCCGCGCAGACCCTCGGCGTACACGCCCAGACCGTCCGCGAGCACGTCCGCAGCGCGGAACCCGTCCTGGAACGCCAGCTCCTCGCCGGCGGCAGCGACCTGTACGAGGTCGTCCTGGCCCATCTCGCGGTGGGGGAACTGGATCAGCCCGCACTGCCGACGACGAAACCGGGCCTTCCGGACTCACTTGTGCACAAGTGAGTCCCGGCGGCGGCGCATCGGGCATCGACGCGATACCCAAGCGCTCCGCCGCAGACGTAGGTTCGACTTCCCGCGGGGGCACGACCGGAACGGGGGACCGGTCGCGTCCCCGCGTGTGTACTTCGTTCAGGCCCGTAGCCGCACCGGAATCTCCTGCCAGCCGAACGCGATGAACGACGGCACCTGACGCAGCTCCTTCTCGTCGACGGCCAGCCGCAGGTCCGGGAAGCGGTCGAAGAGCGCGGGAAGTGCCGTGCGGGCCTCGACGCGGGCCAGCGGGGCGCCGATGCACCGGTGCACCCCGATCCCGAACGCCAGATGGTCGTCCGCCCCGCGCGACGCGTCGAAGCCGTCCGCTTCCGGCCCGTAGTGCAACGGATCCAGTCCCGCCGCGGCGAACGTCGTGATGATGGCGTCCCCGGCCGGCACCGTCACGCCCCCGATCTCGATGTCGGAGACGGCGAACCGCAAAGGGAGCGACGCGATCGACGGATGCACCCGCAGCGTCTCGTCGATCACCGCGTCCCAGCCGATCTCCCCGGAGCGTACGGCGGCCAGCTGCTCGGGGTGGGTCAGCAGGGCGACGACCGCGTTGCCGATGAGATTGACGGTCGTCTCGAAGCCGGCGCCGATCACCAGCAGCAGGGTGAAGACGAGCTCCTCGCCGCTGAGCCGGTCGCCGTCCTCGTCGCGCACCCGGATCAGCTCGGTCGTCAGATCGTCCCCGGGGTGCTCGCTGCGATGGGCGATCAGCGACCCCAGCACCGTACCGATCTGCTCCTGCACGAACGCGGCGTGCTCCGGGGACGGGTCGGTGGTGTCCATGATCGCGGCGATGAGGGTGCGGGTGGCCTCCCGCAACTCCTCGGGCACGCCGAACAGTTCGCAGATCATCCGCATGGGCAGGGGATGCGCGAGCCCGGCCTTCAGATCCACCGCCGACTCGCCCCCCGACCCGCCGTCGTCGAGCGTGTCGAGGGCGTCGAGCAGCTCGGCGGTGATGGCCTGGACGCGGGGGCGCATCATCTCCGTGCGCCGCTGGGTGAAGCTCGGCGCGACCAGCTTGCGCAGCCGCGCGTGGTCGGGGCCGTACGTCGAGAGCATGTTGACCACGCCGACCCAGCCCAGGATCCAGCCCCAGGAGGGGTGTTCGCCGATCTTCGGCCACAGCCGCCAGTGCAGCCGGGGATCCTTGCTGACCCGCGGGTCGAGGATGAGTTCCTTGAGGATGTCGTAACCCGTGGGCGCCCAGGCGGGGATGCCGCCCGGCAGCTCCACGGGCACGATCGGGCCGAGGGCGCGCAGCCGGGCGCTCTCGGCGGCGATGTCGGAGCCGAACGGGTCGATGGCGAAGCGGTCGGTGCGGTCGGTCACGGTCACGAGGGCACTCCTGGCTGGTCGGGGGAGCGGGGGCTGAACCGGACGGGCAGGGAGGTCAGCGAGCGGTGGAAGGGGCCGGGCCGCCAGGTCAGCAGGGCCCGGGGCAGCACCGGCTCCAGGTCGGGCAGCCACTGGGTGAGCCGCTCGATCGCCTCGGTGGCGATGAGCAGCGTGTGCTGTCGCACCGGGCAGGCGTGCGGGCCCGCCGACCAGGACAGATGCGAGGCGTCCTTGGGGTGCCGGCCTTCGGTGACCTCCTGCTCGGCGAAGTGGGCGAGCGCCCCGTAGGAGACGACCACCGGCACCGCGGCCCTGAGCCAGGTGCCGTGGAAGGACACCGGGTTGCGGGCGTAGTGGATGCCGTAGTTGGCCAGCGGAGTCTCGTGGTGGAGCACCTCGACCACGGCGTCCATTACCGGGCGGGCCCCGCTGGTGAGAGTGGAGTAGTAGAGCGGGTTGCCGAGGATTCGGGACAGCGCGTTGGACACCAGGTTGGCCGTCGGCTCGTGCCCGGCGCCCAGGGTGAGGAACACCTGCCAGGTGACCTCCTCGGGCGTGAGCCCGGCGGGGTGGTCCAGCAGCCGGCTCGGCAGGTCGTCGCCCCGGCGCTCGGTCTTGGCCGCGATCAGCTCCAGTACGTAACCGCCGTACTCCGCCTCACCCTCGGCCGCTTCGGCGCCGCCCTCCATCATCTTGCCCAACGCTCCGTCGAGCCGGTCGCTCTGACTGTCCGGCAGACCGAAGAGGTTGTTGAACACCAGCGCCATCAGCGGTCGCGCGAAGTCCCCCACCAGATCGGCCTCGCCCCGCGGCCCGAACCGGCCCACCAGCACCCGCACCGCCCGGTGCACCCGCGCCCGCAGGTCGTGCGGCTCGATCAGGTCGAACGTGTCGATCAGCGAGGTGCGGTACCGGACGTGGGCAGCGCCGTCGGCGAACAGCGTGTTGGGCCGCCAGCGCATCATGCCCAGGATCGGAGAGTCGTCGGCGACCGTCGACTCCCACGGCCGCGGATCGTGCGAGAACGTCTCGGTGTCGTGCAGCAGGTCCAGCGCGGCCTGCCGGTCGGTGACGACGTACGCGGGCACGCCCGGAGCCAACTCCGCCCAGCCGATCGGCCCCTGCGCGCGCAGCGCCGCGTAGTAGCGGTACGGGTCCAGGGCGAAGCCGTCCTCCCACAGCCGCACGGGCGCCGAGCGGGTGAAGGCCTGCCGGTCGGGGGTGTCGGTGGTCACCGGGAGTCCTCCGAAGCGTTGCGGTCGATCAGGTGCTGGACCAGCGCGAGCAGCGCGTCGACCGACGAGCCGGCGTCGCGCGCGTCGCACGTCACCATCGGCGTCCCCACCTCCAGGTCCAGGGCGGCGCGCAGCTGCTCCTCGGTGTGGTGCCGTGGCGCGTCCGGGAAGGCGTTGAAGGCGACGGCGTACGGCAGCCCCGACTCCTCCACCAGGCCCAGCACGTCGAACGACGCGTCGATCCGACGGCTGTCGACCAGCACGAGAGCGCCCAGCGCGCCGTAGGCGATGTCGTCCCACAGCGCCCGGAACCGCTCCTGCCCGGGCGTGCCGAACAGATACAGCACGACCCCGCCCGGCAGGCTGATCCGGCCGAAGTCGACGGCGACGGTGGTCGTCGACTTGTCCCGCACCCCGGCCAGATCGTCCACCTGCGCGGACGCCTCGCTGAGCGGCTCCTCGGTGTGCAGCGGCCGGATCTCGGAGACGGAGTCGATCAGGGTCGTCTTGCCCACGCCGAACGGGCCGGCGACCAGGATCTTGACCAGGTCACGGGCGGTGTCGGGCAGATGGATGCCCCGCGTCGTGCCCGGTCGGGGGCTAGTTGTGCTTGAGGGCGCGAAGGCCATCGGCCACTCTCTCCAGCAGGTCGGGGTCGAAGCGTCCGGCGGGCGGGATCGGCGCGCGGGCCAGCACCAGCTCCCGGTCGACGAGTTCGCCGGCCAGGACCCGCACCGCCGACACCGGCAGCCGCAGCAGCGCCGCGGCCTCCACGACCGTCAGTGAACCGTCGTCCAGGGCGTCCAGCAGGGCGAGCTGGGCGGCGGGCAGACCGGTGGGCGGCGACGTGCCGGTGCCGGTGAGCACCGACAGCCGCTCCAGCTGGGGCCGGCTGGGCCGGGCCACGCCACCGGTCGACAGATACGCGGGAACCAGGGGACGGCCGCCGGGGCGGCCCGTCATACCGGTGCGCCGCCGTCGGCATGACGGGCCGCCGCGGCCATCGCCTTCTCGCCCAGTCTCGCCACCTGCGAGTGCACCCGGTGCGCCAGCAGGTCCAGGCGCACCTCCGCGTCCCCGTAGGCGGCCACGCACGTGCCGTGGTCCGTCGGCACGATCAGCACATAACCGTGGTCCGACTCGATGACGACCTGCCGTACCTCGGCCCGGTCCCGGTCGGCGAACGCGGCGGCCGCCGTACGGCACGCCCCCTGCACGGTGCTGGTGATCGCCGCCACCCGCTCGGCCGAGGCCTGGCTGAGGGCGTCCGTGTACCCGGTGACCAGCCCGTCCCGCGTCAGCAGTACGGCGGCCACCACGTGCGACACCTCCAGGATCGGTTCGAGCACCCACGCCGTGTCTCCCGTATCGCGGCTGGTCATCGAGCCGTTCCCCCTTCGTGGACGTTCTGGTCGGTCTGGTCGGTCTGGTCGCTCTGTTCGGTCTGACGGTTCTCGTCGGCCGCTCGCCCGGTCTCCGGCACGGCGGCGGAGGCATCGTCGTCGGTGCGTTGACCGTCCTCGGCGCGGGCCGCTGCGGTCCCCGCCTGGAGCGCGCCCAGTGCCGCGGCGGCCTGCTCCGGCCGACGTGTCGCGGGCCGCGCCTCGGGCACCTCCCGCGCCGCGGCCACGCGCGTACGGCGCCGGCGCCGGGGCAGACCACCGGCGTCGCGTGGAGCGTGATGCCCGGGTACCGCGTCGGCGGTTTCGTCGTCCTGCTCGGCGCCGTAGTCGTGCGAGGTGCCGGACGCCTCGGCCCGGGGCTCGACGGGTGCCTCGTCGCGGGCGGCCTTCCGGGTGGAGCGCGGCGCGCTCGCGGCGGGCGGCCGCTCGGTCGGGTCGATGGCGCTGAGCAGGTGGCTGTCGACCAGCAGCACGGCCCGGACTCCGCCGTACGGCGACGGCGAGGACAGGTCCACGCTCAGGTCGAACTGCCGGGTCAGCTGTCCGATCGCGGCGAGCCCCATGCGCGGCGGATCGCCGAGGTCGGTGAGCAGGATCGGCTCCGCCCCCGCCACCAGGCGCTGCGCGCGGGCGCGTTCGTCCTGGGTCATGCCCAGGCCTGAGTCGTCGACGGTGACGCAGACGCCGTGGTGGACGTGCTCCAGGTTGACCACGACGTCCGTGTCCGGCGCGGAGTGCCGCAGGGCGTTGTCCAGGAGTTCGGCGACGATGATCGCGACCGGCTCCACCGCGTGCGACACCAGCCCGGTGCCCGCGGCAAGGTGGTTGTGGACCCGGACCCGGTGGTAGCCCGCGAGCCGGGCCTGACCGCCGGTCACCGCCTCCACCAGATGCGACTCCTCGCGGGCGAGCCCGACCCAGGCCCCGCACACCACGGCGGCGACCTGAGCTCGTCGCAGCGACTGCTCGTTCTCGTGGTCCAGTTGGAACAGAGTCTGCGCCAACTCCGGGTCGTCGTACTTCTGCTGGAGCTGGCGCAGGGCGTCCTGGAGCCGGTAGAGGGCCGCCTGGATCTCGCGTGTCGCCCCTCGCATGCCCGCCTGTGCGGCGGCGTCGATGCGCGTGCGCTGCGTGGCCAGCTCGGTGCGCAGCCCGGTCAGCACCTGCTCCAGGGCGAGGTCCAGGGCGGAGCCCGCGGTCTGCGGATGCAGCGGCCCCGGCACAGTGACATGGGGGTGCGCCAGCTGCCGGGCGGCGGCGGGAACGCGCTGCTGCGCCAGGTGCTCCACCTCGGCCGTGAACGCCTGGAGCACGCCCTTGAGTTGGCGGCGCAACGCTTCGATCTCGGCACGCTGCTTCGCCTGTTGCCGCTGTGCGCGCAGCAGACCGCCGCCCAGGGCGAGCGCGGACAGCATGCCGACGGCGAGACCGCCGGTCGCCAGGTCCGGTAGTTCGATCATCGAGTCGGATTCCCAGGAGTCGGATCGGGGACAGTCGGGCAGGGCTGGTTCCACGGCCGTGGGGCGAGGCGCTCGGAGCACAGTACACACCGTCATCGACCGGTCTCGCACGGTCGATCGATACTTCGTTTCGAAACTGCCGGGACTCTGCTCGCTTCTGCGCGGACTGTCTGAATTGACGTACAACATGGGGGAGTTGACGCGGATGTCTGCCCCGATCGACACGGTGTGTGCCCGGTCGGACGACGGGTACTCGGCGAGCCCAGGAACGACCACGCCGGAGGAGGCCCGGAATGACCAGTGGCACCGAGACCGGTGGCGTGACCGGTACACAGGACAAGGACTACAACCTGATCTGGTACGTGGAGGCGTGCCTGAGCAACGCGCTGCGGCTGGAGACCTACATCGAGGACGCGGAACGCGGCAAGGACACCGAGGTGGCCGACCTGTTCCGCAAGGCGCAGGCGGACAGCCGCAAGGGCGCGGAGCTGGGCAAGACGCTGCTGCGCAGGCGACTGAACGGCGGCTGAACGGCGGTTGACCGAGCGGCCGTTCGAGGCCCGGGCACCGCGCTGCCGGTGTCCGGGCCTTCGTCTGTCCGTCCGTGTGTCGGTCCGTGTTCTCGTCGGGTCGGAAGTCGTGACGGACCGTGTGTGGCATGCGTCGCTTCGCGAACGCCCTTTGGACACGTAGGGTTTACATCCGTTCGGCCCGTCGACCGAACGGAGTTGCTATGGTGCTACTCGCCGGTAGCAAGCCAACGGGGGACGGGTGGGGGCCGGGTCGACCGAGGCTGCCGCGCCCATCCAGTGCCTGGCTCTCGAACTCCAGTTCCTCGCCCACCGATCCAGACAGGTGAGACTCGCCACATGGTTCGATCCCTGGTCGATCTGCTGACCCAGCACGCCACGCACCACCCCGACCGAACCGCCTACCGCCACCTCGTCACGGGCGACTGCGACGGCGAGATCCAGGAGATCTCCTACGGCCGTCTCGCCGCCCGATCCCGAGCCGTCGCCGCCTGGCTCCAGGAGCGCGGCCTGGCCGGTACCCGCGCCATGCTGCTCTACCCGCCCGGCCTGGAGTTCATCAGCGGCTACCTGGGCTGCCTCGCCGCGGGAGTCGTCGCCGTACCGGGCGTCCCGCCGCAGGGCCGCGCGCACAACCACCGGGCCCTGATCCGGATGAAGCGGCTCATCGCCGACGCCGACGCCATGGTGATCCTCGGCGACCGCGAGGTGATCACCGCCCTGGCCGGCATGGCCGAGCAGCTGCCCGAGCTCGCCGACATCACCCGTGTCGCCACCGAGGACATCCCCGACGAGATGTCCGCCGCCTGGCGCGAGCCCGACCTCACCGCCGACTCCGTCGCCTTCCTCCAGTACACCTCCGGCTCCACCTCCGCCCCGCGCGGCGTGATGGTCACGCACGGAAACCTGCTGGACAACGAGCGGATCCTCACCGAGTCCATGGGCCACACGCCGGACACCATCGAGGAGTACGGCCACGAGATGTTCGTCAGCTGGCTGCCCGTGTACCACGACATGGGCCTCATAGGCCCCGTCCTCAACACGGCCTACCTCGGTGTGACCGCCACGCTCTTCTCGCCGCTGCACTTCCTCCAGCGGCCCGAGCGCTGGCTGACCGCGATCAGCCGCTACCGCCCGCACACCAGCGGCGGCCCCAACTTCGCGTACGAACTCTGCCTGAAGCACGCCGGCCCCGGGCTCCTGGACGGCCTCGACCTCAGCAGCTGGAAGGTCGCGGTCAACGGCGCGGAACCGGTCCGGGCCGCCACCCTGCGGCGCTTCACCGAGACCTTCGCGCCGGCCGGCTTCCGCCACGAGGCCCTCCACCCCTGCTACGGCCTCGCCGAGGCCACCCTGATGGTCACCGGCAGCACGGCCCACACCGCGCCCACCCTCCTGCGGCCCGCCGAATCCGGCCCGCACGCCGGCCAGGCCGACGCCGCGACCGTCAGCTGCGGCCGCCCCGGCCGGCACGTGACCGTCGTCATCGCCGACCCCCAGCGGCACGAAGAGCTGCCCGACGGCGAGGTCGGCGAGATCTGGTTGCGCGGCGCGAGCGTCGCCAAGGGCTACTGGCGCAACGCCCTCGCCACCCGCGAGACCTTCCGCGCCACCCTCGCCGGCCACGAGGGACGCTTCCTGCGCACCGGCGACCTCGGGTTCCTGCACGACGGCGAACTCTTCGTCACCGGCCGCCTCAAGGACCTCATCGTCATCGACGGACGCAACCACTACCCGCAGGACCTGGAACTGACCGCCGAAATGGCCCACCCGGCCCTGCGCCCCGGCTGCACCGCCGCGTTCTCCGTCGACGGCGGAGACGTGGGAGACGGGGGAGACGAGGGAGGCACCGGCGGTGAACAGCCCGTCGTCGTCGCCGAGATCGCCCCGGACGCGGCGTCCGAGAGGGAGAAGATCACCGACGTCGTCCGCGGCGAGATCGGCGAGGCCCACGGCCTGTCGGTGCGTGACGTCGTCCTGGTCGAGCCGGGCACCATCCCCAAGACGTCCAGCGGCAAGATCCAGCGCCACGCCACCCGGGCGGCCTACCTGAACGGCACCCTCGCCGCCGTAGCCGCACCCGACCCGAGCTGACACCTGACACCGCCCGGCCGGGCGTCGTACGCCCGCGTGTCCGCCGCCCGGCCGCGGCCCCAGCAGCCGTACCGCCACGCGCGCCCACCCCGACGTACGGCCACCACCCCTGCCCGAATCCACGAGGACACCTCTCCAGATGCCTGCGCACGAGCCCCCGAAGCAGTTCTCCGAGCCGTCGCTCACCACACCGGACGGTGTGCGGGCCTGGCTGGAGTCGGCCGTCGCCGAGGCGACCGGGGTCGCCCCGCCGGCTGTCGACCCGGAGCGTCCGCTCGCCGAACTCGGCTTGGGATCAAGGCAGTTGGTGACACTGGCGGCCGACCTGTCGGCGGCCACCGGCCGCACCCTGGACCCCTCCCTGATCTTCAACCACCCCACCATCGCGGCCCTCGCCCAGGCGGTCTTCGACGACACACCCACGCCCACCCCGGCAGCGGTTCCGTCCACCGACCGCACGCCGCCGCGCACCGACGACGACATCGCGATCATCTCCATGGCCTGCCGCCTCCCCGGCGGCGCCGACGACCCCGAGGCGCTCTGGCGGCTGCTCGCCGCGGGCGAGGACGCCATCACCGAGGTACCGGCGGGCCGTTGGGACACCCGAGGGCTGCACGACCCGGACCCGGACGCCACCGGCAAGGCCTACTCCCTGCACGGCGGCTACCTCTCCGGCATCGACCGCTTCGACGCCCCCTTCTTCGGGATCTCACCGCGCGAGGCCGCCGCCATGGACCCCCAGCAGCGGCTGCTCCTGCAGACCGCCTGGGAGGCGATCGAACGCGCCGGAATCGTCCCGGACACGCTGAACGGAAGCTCCACGGGCGTCTACATCGGCCTCTACGACAGCGGCTATCTGGCCTCGGCCGCCCTCGACCAGCTCGACGGGCACGTAGGCACCGGCTCGGCGTCCAGCGTGGCGTCCGGCCGTATCGCCTACACCCTGGGCCTCCAGGGCCCGGCCGTCACCATCGACACCGCCTGCTCGTCCTCCCTGGTCGCCCTGCATCTGGCCGCGCGGGCCCTGGCGGGCGGCGAGTGCGACCTCGCGCTGGCGGGCGGCGCGACGCTGCTGGTGACCCCGCGCGGGCATGTCGAGTTCAGCAGGCTGCGCGGACTGTCGCCGTCCGGGCGGTGCGGTCCGTTCTCGGCGGACGCGGACGGCGTGGTGTGGGCCGAGGGCTGCGGTGTGGTGCTGCTCAAGCGGCTCGCGGACGCGCGCCGCGACGGCGACCGGGTGCTCGCCGTCGTCAAGGGTTCGGCGATCAACCAGGACGGCCGCAGCCAGGGCCTCAGCGCCCCCAACGGCCCGGCTCAGGAACGGGTGTTGCGGGCCGCGCTCGACGCGGCCGGGCTCCAGCCGCACGACCTGGACCACATCGAGGCCCACGGCACCGGCACCCGCCTGGGCGACCCCATCGAGGCGGGCGCCCTGGCCGCCGTCTTCGGCCCCGGGCGCGACGCCGACCGCCCCCTCGGCGTCGGATCCCTGAAGTCCAACATCGGCCACACCCAGGCCGCCGCGGGCATCGCCGGAGTCATCAAGACCGTCCTCGCCCTCGGCCACGAACGCATACCCGCGTCCCTGCACGCCGAGACGCCGACCGAGCACATCGACTGGGCGCGCAGCGGGCTGCGCCTGACCGGCGAGCAGCAGTCCTGGCCGCGGCACCCCGAGCGGGTGCGGCGCGCCGGGGTGAGCGCGTTCGGGATCAGCGGCACCAACGCCCATGTGGTGCTGGAGGAAGCGCCCGAGGAAGAGCCGGCGGAGCCGGCTGCCGAGCTCCCCGGCGCAACCCTCTTCCCGCTCTCCGCCCGCACTCACCCCGCCCTGCGCGCACAGGCCCGCCGCCTCCTGGAAGACCTCGAACCGCGACCGGAGCCGCCGCTCCCCGCCGTCGCCGCGACCCTGGCCCACCACCGCACCCACTTCGACCACCGAGCCGTCGTCCGGGCGAGCAGCCGCGACGAACTGCTCATCGCCCTGCGCGAACTCGCCGAGGACCACCCCGACGCCGAGCTGATCACCGGACCCGAACACGCCCTCACCGCGGGCAAGTTGGCGTTCGTATTCCCCGGACAGGGCTCCCAGTGGGCCGGCATGGCCCGCGATCTGCTCGACCGTGACCCCGTCTTCGCCGACGAGCTCGACCGCTGCGACGCCGCCCTGCGCCCGTTCACCGGCTGGTCGGTGACCTCCGTCGTGCGCGGCGACTCCGGCGCCCCGGCCCTGGACCGTGTCGACGTCGTCCAGCCGGCCCTGTTCGCCGTGATGGTGTCGCTGGCCGCGGTCTGGCGTGCCCGCGGCATACGGCCGGACGCCGTGATCGGACACAGTCAGGGCGAGGTCGCCGCCGCCTGCGTCGCCGGGGCGCTGAGCCTCAACGACGCCGCGGCCGTGGTCGCCCTGCGCAGCCAGGCACTGACCGAACTGTCCGGCACCGGCACCATGGCCGTCGTCGCCCTGCCGCACAACGAGGTCGAAGTCCGACTCGCCGACCACGGCGGCGAGATCGCCGTCGCCGCCGTGAACAGCGGCCGCTCGACCGTGATCGCCGGCGCCGTGGACGCCGTGGAGGCCCTGCTCACCGACCTCGACCGGCAGCAGGTCTTCATCCGCCGCCTCGATGTCGACTACGCCTCCCACAGCGCTCAGGTCGAGCCCATCCGTACCACCATCCTCGACGAACTCGACGGAGTCACCACCTACCCCACGCCCGTGACCTGGTACTCCACGGTCACGAGCGAGCCGGTCACGGAGGAACTCGAAGCCGACTACTGGTACACCAACCTGCGCGAACCCGTCCGCTTCGCACCCACCGTCGAGCGCATGGCCGCCGACGGCTACCGCTGCTTCGTCGAGCTCAGCCCGCACCCCTCGCTGCTCACCGCCCTGCGCACCATCGACGAGGACCTGGTCGCCGTCGGATCACTCCGTCGCGACGAGGACGGCCCGGCCTGCCTGGACCGCGCCACCGCGGAACTCCACGTCCACGGACGGCGGATCGACTGGCGCCGCCTCGTCCCGCACACCACCCCGGCCGACCTTCCCACGTACGCCTGGGACACACAGCGCCACTGGATCGAGCCGGCCGCCTCCGCGACCGCACCCGGTCTCTTCGACCGCGCCGCGCACCCCTTGCTCGGCATCCAGCTCCGGTCCACGGACCGGACCCGCTGGACCTTCCGTGACGAGTGGTCCCCGGCCACCGCCGACTGGCTGCCCGACCACACCGTCTTCGACCGGACCGTGGTCTCGGGCACCACCCTGCTGGAACTCTGCCGGGCCGCCCTCGCCACGGCCCGCCCGGACACCCCCGCCGACGTCAGCGACCTGCTCCTCCTCGCGCCCCTCATCCTGCCCGCCACCGGCACCGTCGAGGTGTCGGTGGAGGTGGTCACCGCAGGGGCCGCGCCGGAGATCACGATCCACAGCCGTCCCCGCGGCCAGGAAGCCACGGACTGGACCCTGCACGCCACGGCGTCCGCCGCCGAGCGTGCCGCCACGCCGGCCGACGAACCCCCGGCCTGGCCCGACACGGCCGAACCGGCCTGGCAGGAGGACACCTACGAACGGCTGACCGACTTCGGCCTCCGTTACGGCCCCGCCTTCCAGGGCGTACGACAGGCAGCCGTCACCGGCGACGGAACCCTGCTGGCCCGCCTCACGCTCCCACCCGTGGCCCGCGACACGACCGACCCCTACCCGGTGCACCCGGCGCTCCTGGACGCCGCCCTCCACGTGGCCGCCGCCCTCGACAGCTCCGAGCAGCGGGTCCTGCTGCCCGTCGCGATGGCACGCTGCGTCCTGCCGCCCGGCAGCGCGACGGACCTGATCGCGTCCGTGCGCCGGGCAGGCGGCTCCGGGACCGACATCACTCTCGACGTCACCCTGTGGGACACCGACGGCTTCCCGGCGGGCCGTCTGGAGGGCGTACGCCTGCGGGCCGCGAACCCGGCCGACCTGCACAGCGCCTCGGAGAACGGCCGCCACCTGTACGAGGTGGCGTGGACGGCCGTACCGGAGACGCCGGCCGAGACCGGCGCCCAGGTCACCGACGAGGGCGCCGACACCGTCGTACGCGTCTGGCCCCGCACCGCACCCGATCCCGAACCCGCAGCAGCCGCACAGGAGTTGGCGGCCATCGCGCTGGCCGAACTCCAGACGCTGATCGCCCTCCCGCCGGACCAGGCGCCCGCGCGTACCGTCTGGGTGACGCGGGGAGCGGTCGCGGCAGCCGACGGGGACACGGTGCCCGGGTTCGCCCAGTCGGTGCTCTGGGGCCTCGCCCGCGGGGCCCGCGCCGAACACCCCGACCTCGGACTGACCCTGCTCGACGTCGACCTCGACCTTGAGCCCGATCTCGACGGTGACGAACCGTCACTGCTCGCCGCGGCGGCATACGCGGACGAGCCCGAACTCGCCCTACGTGACGGGCAGTTGCTCGCGCCGCGTATGACACGGGCGCGCCCCGCCCCGTCAGACCGCCAGACCCCGTTCCCCGCCGACGGCACGGTGCTGATCACCGGAGGCCTCGGCGCGGTGGGCCGCAGCATCGCCCGGCTGCTCGCCGGGAACGGCGTCCCCCGCCTGCTGCTGACGTCTCGTCAGGGAGCCGAGGACCCCCGAGCCGCGGACACCGTCGCCGAACTGGCGGCGTTCGGCGCCGAGGTGGAGGTCGCCGCGTGCGACGTCGCGGACGGCGCCGCTGTGGCCGAGCTGCTGGCCGGCGTCGGGGACGAAAGGCCGCTGCGGGGCATCGTCCACTGTGCCGGGGTCCTCGCCGACGGCGTCGTGGCCGAGCTGACCCCCGAGCGCCTCGCACAGGTGCTGCGCCCCAAGGTCGACGGCGCCGCCCACCTGCACCGCCTCACCGCCGGCCGGCCGCTGGACCTCTTCCTCCTGGTGTCATCGGCCGCGGGAGTCGTCGGCAACGCGGGCCAGGCCAACTACGCGGCCGCCAACGCCTTCCTCGACCAACTCGCCCACCACCGACGGGCCGCCCTGGGCCTGCCCGCAGTCTCGGTCTCCTTCGGCGCCTGGGCGGGCGAAGGGCTCGCGGCACAGCACGCCGACCTGGAGCGGATGGCACGCCTCGGGCACCGCGCCCTCACCCCCGACCAGGGCCGCGAGCTGACCGAGCTCGCCCTGCGCCGCGACACCGCCCACCTGGTCGCCTGGGCCCTGGACCTGCCCCGGCTGCGGGCCGCCGCCCCCGCGGGGCCGCTGTGGCGCACGCTGCTTCCCGCGCCCCGCCCCGCCCGGGCCGGCGGCCGCACCCTGGCCGACCGGATCGCCCGGCTGCCGGAGCCCGAACGTGCCGCGCGGGTCCTCGCCCTGGTCCGCGAGGAGGCCGCCCACGCGCTCGGCCTGCGCTCGGCGGAGTCCGTCCGCTCCGACCAGCCGCTGCGGGACCTCGGCATGGACTCGGTGACCGCCGTCGACCTGCGCAACCGCATCAGCACTCGCCTCGGCTCCAAACTCCCCGCGACCCTCCTCTTCGACCACCCGACGCCAGACCGGCTCGCCGAGTACCTGCTGACCGGCGTCCTGGCGACACCGGGCAGCGCGAGCCGCGAGCCCACGCCCGGATCCGCGCCCGGATCCGCCTCCGCGCACACGCCGCCGTCGGACGAGCCGGTGGCCCTGGTCTCCATGGCCTGCCGGCTGCCCGGCGGCGTGCGCGACCCGGAGGGGCTGTGGCGTCTGGTCGCGGAGGGCCGGGACGCGGTCGGACCGTTCCCGGCGGGCCGGTGGGACGTCGAGTCGCTGTACGACCCCGACCCGGACGCGCTCGGCAAGTCGTACGCCCGCGAAGGCGGGTTCCTCGACGACATAGACTCCTTCGACGCCGCGTTCTTCGGCATCACCCCGAAGGAGGCGGCGGCCATGGACCCGCAGCAGCGACTGCTGCTGGAGACGGCCTGGGAGTCGCTGGAGCGCGCCGGCATCGTGCCCGCAGAGCTGGCGGGCAGCACCACCGGCGTGTACGTCGGGATGTTCGGCAGCGACTACCTGTCCGGCACCCGGCTCGACCAACTGGACGGCTACGTCGGCACGGGCTCCGCCCTGAGCGTGGCCTCGGGCCGGCTCGCGTACACCCTCGGGCTGAACGGCCCCGCGCTCACCGTGGACACCGCGTGCTCCTCGTCGCTGGTGGCCGTGCATCTGGCGGCACAGGCGCTGCGCGCGGGCGAGTGCGATCTGGCGCTCGCCGGAGGCGTCACCCTGATGGTCACGCCGCAGACCTTCGTCGAGTTCAGCCGGCTGCGCGGCCTGTCGCCCACGGGCCGCTGCCGCTCCTTCTCCGACAGCGCCGACGGTGCCATCTGGGCCGAGGGCGCCGGCATGGTCGTACTGAAACGACTGAGCGACGCCCGGCGCGACGGCGACCGGGTGCTGGCCGTGCTGCGCGGCACCGCCGTCAACCAGGACGGCCGCAGCCAGGGCCTGTCCGCGCCGAACGGACCCGCGCAGGAGCAGGTGATCCGGCGAGCGCTGGAGCGGTCCGCACTCACACCCGCCGACATCGACCACATCGAGGCCCACGGCACCGGCACGACCCTCGGCGACCCCATCGAGGCGAACGCGCTCGCCGAGGTCTTCGGCGCCTCGCGTCCCGAGGGCCGCCCGCTCCACCTGGGTTCGCTGAAGTCCAACATCGGGCACGCACAGGCGGCTTCGGGCGTGGTCGGCCTGATCAAGGTCGTGCAGTCGCTGCGCCACGAGACCCTCCCGCGCACCCTGCACGCCGACACCCCCAGCCGCCACGTCGACTGGGCGGACAGCGGACTGCACCTGCTGCGGGAGGCCACGGCCTGGCCCGCGTCGGCGGAGCGGATCCGACGTGCGGGCGTGAGCGCCTTCGGGATCAGCGGCACCAACGCGCATGTGATCGTCGAGGAGGCGGAACCGCAGACCGCCGAGCCAGCTGTCGAACCGCCCCCGGGAAAGCGGCTGTTCGTCCTGTCCGGCCGCAGCGAGGCGGGCCTGCGCGGACAGGCCGCGGCGCTGGCCCACCACCTCGCGGCCGTCGACCCGGAGGCCGATACCGCTCTGCCGGACATCGCCCACACCCTGGCCCGCCACCGCAGCCACTTCGAGCGGCGCACCGCCATCCTGGCCGAGGACCGGGACGAACTCCGCTCCGTGCTCGGCGAGTTGGCGGCCGGACGCCTCCCGCTGCCGCCGCCCCGGGAGGAGCAGACGGGCAAGGTCGCCTTCGTCTACGCCGGGCACGGCGGCCAATGGCCAGGGATGGGCCTGGACCTGATGGCCGAGTCGGAGGCGTTCCGCGCGGAGCTGACCCGGATCGACGAGGCGGTGGAGCGGCGCGTCGGCTGGTCGGTGCTCAACGCGCTGCGGGCACCGGAGGAGTTCTCCCCGCTGGAGCGCACCGAGTATCTCCAGCCGACGCTGTTCGCGGTGAACGCCGCCCTGACGGCCGCCTGGCGCTCGCTGGGCGTCACCCCGGACGCCGTGACCGGGCACAGCCTGGGCGAGATCGCCGCCGCGTACAGCGCGGGCGCGCTCACCCTGGACGACGCCGTGACGGTGGTCACCGGACGCGCCCAGGCGGTCGTACCGGTCGCGGGCAGGGGCGGCATGCTGTCCCTGGACCTGCCGCGACCACGCGTCGAGGAACTCCTCGCGCCCTACGCCGGCCGGCTGTTCGTCGCCGCCGTCAACAGCCCCCACGCCACGGCCGTCTCCGGCGCCGCCGACGCGCTGGCCGAGCTGCGCCGCAGCCTCGACGAGCAGGGCGTCGAGGCCCGGACCCTGTCGACCCCGTTCGCCTCCCACACCCCGCTCATGGCCCCGCTCCGCCAGGATCTGCTCGACCGCCTCCCCGGCATCCGAGGCGCGCGGACCGCCGTCCCGCTGTACTCGACCGTGCTGGCCGAGCCCGTACCCGGAGACCGACTGGACCCCGCGTACTGGTACGCCAACCTCAGCGAACCGGTCCGCTTCTCGGACACCATCACCCGCATGCTGGACGACGGCTACCGCTACTTCGTCGAGCTCAGCCCGCACCCCTCGCTCGGCTCGTCCATCGAGGCCGTGGCCGCCGAGGCCGGGATCGACGCGGTCGGCGTCGGCTCGCTGCGCCGCCAGCGGGGCGGGCGGGACGTACTGCTGCGCGGGCTGGGGGAGTTGTACGGGGCCGGCCACACGCCCGACTGGTCCGCGCTGTTTCCGGCCGGACGCCGCGTCGACCTGCCGACCTACGCCTTCGCCCGCGAACGCCACTGGCTCGCCCCCGCCCCGGCCACCGCGACCGGCGCCTCACCGCTGCTGGGTACGCACGTCGAGGCCAGCGACGAGGCCGACCGGCACCTCTTCCAGAGCGAGGTGGACCTGCGCGACAGCCGCTTCGCCTATCTGACCGACCACCGGGTCACCGGCGAGGTGTGGCTGCCCGGCGCCGCCTTCCTGAGCATGGCGCTGGAGGCCGCGGCCACCGTGCACGACGGCGAGGACGTACGGCTCCACGACGTCGTCTTCCTCCAGCCGCTGCGCCTGGACGAGTCCCGGCCGACACGGCTGCAACTCGTCCTGAAACCGGCCGTCGACGGCATCAGGGACTTCACGATCTCGTCGGCCCCGGCGGGCGACGGACAGCGCGCCCGCTGGGAGCGGCACGTCGACGGCCGCATGGCCGTCACCCCCGCGGAACCCACAGCCGTCACGCCTGCGGAGCCCACGGCCGAGAACGACCCGACCGCAGCGCCGGCCGACGTGCGTGCCCGGTGCACGGAACCCGCAGACCTCCCGACCGTGTACGGCACCCTCGCCACCCTCGGCATCGAGTACGGACCCGACTTCCGGGGTCTGGAGTCGGGCCGCCGTTCCCACGCGGCCGCCGTCGCCCGCCTGGCCGACCGGCCCGCCGCCGGCCATCTGCTCCACCCGGCCGTCCTCGACGCCGCCTTCCACACCGCCGCACTGCCCGGCGACGCACCCCAGGGACGGGCGTTCGTGCCCGCCGGAGTCGCACGCCTTCGCCACACCGGACTGCGCACCACCCCCGCCTGGGTGACCTGCGAGCTGCGGTCCGTGTCCGGCGACACCGCCACCCTGGACCTCCGCCTGTACGACGACAAGGACCAACTGCTGCTGGAGGCCGAGGAGTTCCGCTTGGCCGCGCTCTCACCGCTGGACGGAGCGCTGTTCGAGACCCGCTGGCAGCCGCGCCCGCTCGCCGACGAGCCGCCCGTACCGGGCAGCTGGCTCGTCCTGGCCGACGAGTCGGGCGTGGCCGCCGACCTGGTCGAGCGACTCGGCGCCTCCGCGACCTCCGCGCCCGCCGCGACCTGCGTGATCGCCCGCAGAGGCGAGGAGTTCACCGCCGAGGGCCCCGGCCGGTACGTGCTCGACACGGCCGACCCGGCCCAGCTGGCGCGCCTGCTCGACGAGGCCTTCGCAGACGAACCGCCCCAGCGGGTCGTGCAGCTCTCCGCGCTCGACGCCCCGGCGATCGAGGACGGTCGTACGGCCGACGAGGCGGCCCGGCTGTGCTGCCTGAGCACCCTGCATCTGGTGCGAGCACTCGCCGACCGGGGGAGGGCGCCCCGCCTCTTCGTCGTCGCCCGGGGAAGCCAAGCCGCCGGTGACAGCGCCCAGGTGACACACCCTCAGCAGGCGCTCGCCTGGGGCTTCGCCCTCGCCGTCGCCCAGGAACACCCCGAGCTGCGGACCACCCTCGTCGACCTCCCGCCCACCGGCGGCGCCGACGCCCTGTGGACCCAGCTGTGGCACGCCGACGACGAACGGCTCGTCGCACTGCGGGAGGACACACGCCTCGTACCCCGGCTGACCCGCACCCGCCCGGACGACTCCGGGCAGGGCGCGACCTCCCCGGACGGCGCGTACCTGATCACCGGTGGTCTGGGCGGTCTCGGCCGGGTCGTCGCCGAGCGGCTGGTCCGCCGGGGCGCCCGACGGCTGGCCCTCATGAGCCGGAGCGCGCCGAACGCGGACGCCCTGGGCTGGATCCGGGGGCTCGAAGAGCGGGGCGTGACGGTGCACCTGGCCCGCGCCGACGTCGCCGACCGTGAAGGCCTCGCGGCCGCGCTGGACGCCGTACGGCACGCGCTCGGCCCGATCACCGGGGTCGTCCACGCGGCCGGTGTCCTGGACGACGCCACGATCGCGGGCCTGACCGACGAGCGGGTCCTGCGCGTCCTCGGCCCCAAGGTCCTCGGCACCGCCCTGCTCACCGAACTGACCCCGGACGCCGAGGACTTCGTCCTGTTCGCCTCGGCGGCCGGTCTGCTCGGCTCGGCCGGACAGAGCCCGTACTCGGCGGCCAACGCCTTCCTCGACGCCTGGGCGCACCACCTCGCCCTCCGCGACCGCCGAGCGCTGAGCCTCGACTGGGGCGCCTGGGCCGGCGTGGGCATGGTGTCCGAGTCCGGCGTTCGCGAGGCGCAGACGGCCCGCTCCGGACTGGTCGCCTTCTCCGCGCAGGACGGCGGCGAACTGTTCGAGCGGGTGCTGACCACCTCCCGCCGTCAGCTCGCCCCGATGGCCCTGGACTGGGACCTGCTGGCCCTCGACCCCGACGCGGCCCGCAGCCGCCCGATCCTGGCCGACCTGATCACCGCCCCCACCGGCACACCCGCCACGGACGACCTCGTCAAGCACGTGTTCGCGGCGACGACCGACGCCGAACGGGCCGTACGCCTGGAGGCATACGTCCGCGCCCGCGTCGGCGAGGTCTCCGGCGGCGCGGTCCAGGTGTCCGCGACCACGGCGCTGAAGGAACTCGGCCTCGACTCCCTCATGCTGGTGCGGCTGCGCAACGCCTTCGCCCGCGAACTCGGGGTCGAACTCCCCGCCGCCACCGTCTTCTCCGCCGCCGACATCCGCGGCCTAGCCCAGGCCCTGAGCACCGCGCTGCCCGAACGGGACACTCCGACAACACCGCACGAGCCGCAGCAAACCGCCGAAGTACCGGCGACCGAACTGCACCCCGTGACCCGCGACGTCGTACGCCTGCTGCGCAGCGCCCAGCCCGGCATGCCCGACGCGGCCCACGCCGTCGGCCTCGCCGTACGCCTGACCACCCCCACCACCCGCGAGGCACTCACCGGCATCCTCGACCGCCTCACCGCGCGCCACGCGGCCCTGCGCACCGCCATCGTCACCGCCGACGAGGGCGGACGGCAGCTGAGGGTGGACCGCGAGCTGCAGGAGACGCTGCTGCGGTGGACGGTCGTTCTGGAGGAGAAAGGTGTTCAGGAGGGGGTTGTTCAGGAGGGCGTTGTTCCGCAGGGCGTCGCCCTCGACGCCGCCGACCGGCTGCGCGAGCTTCTGGAGCCGACGTTCGACCTGGCCGCAGCGCCCCTGTGGCGTTTCGAGCTGCTGGACGGCGGAGATCGCGGCCAGATCCTGGTCTACGGTGCCCACCACGCGGTCAGCGATCTCCAGTCGCTGCTGCTGGTGGCGGCCGAGATCGACGCCGAGCTCTCCGGGCACGCGCTGGGCGACACCGTCGCCAACCGCGACATCCAACTGCTGATCGAGGCCCAGCAGACCGGCGGCCATGCCGATGCGCAGGCCAACCCGGCCGACGCCCGCGCCGGCGCCGACGACTGGCGCGAGGCCTTCCAGGGCAGCGCCCGCCTCGACCTGACCCTGAGCCGACCGCGCCCGCAGACCCGCTCGTACCGGGCCGGCAGCGTCACCGTGCCGATCCCCGACGGGCTCATGGACCGGATCTCCACCGCCGCGAGCCGTCTGGCCGTGACCCCCGCCGCCTTCTGCCTCGGCACCCTGACCGTCCTGCTGGCCAGAAAGCGCGAGCAGGAACGCTTCGTCCTCGCCGTGCCCGTGGACACCCGTATCCACGCCGACGCCTACGACGCGGTGGGCTTCTTCGGCGTGCCGGTGCCCTTCCCGGCCGAGGCGAACGCGGGGGAGCGGATCGAGGACGTGCTGCGCCGCACCGACGGGCGGCTGGAGCGGGTGCTGACCAAGGGCGCCATGTTCTCCGACGTGCTGCCGGCGCTGGCCCGGCAGGGCCTGTACCGGGCGAACGCTCCGCTGGTGGAGGTCTACTTCAACTACGTGCGCGCCGCGGGCGGACTGAGCGCCCTGGAGGTGCTTCCGGCCGGGACGGGCTATTCCGACCTCGACCTGATGGTCACCATGACCCCGGACGCGGGCCGTATCCGCCTCGACCACAACCTCGACATCCTGGACGCGGCGACGGTCGCCGAGTTGGGGGAGGAGCTGCTGCGGCTGCTTGTGGAGACGGCTGAGGACCCGACGGGTCCGGTACGCGTCCCGGCGCCGGACACCGGGCCGGCCCGGGCCGAGGGCGTCAGGCTCGCCCTCGCCGCCACCTTCGCGCTGGGCAACCTGCCGCTGATGTGCGAGACGGCCCTCGACGCCGCGGCACCGGACAGCCCGACCACCGTCGCCGAAGCCCCGTACCACCATGTGCTGGCGAGCCTGCGTGACCCGTCCGGAGTGTTCGCCGACCCGGCCACGACGACCGGCGTCGTCCTGCTGCGGGCCACCGACCTGCAACGCTTCGGTCCCGTCGACGACACGCTGCTCGCCGAACTGCGCACCGCCTACCCGGCAGCGCTGCGCGCGGTCGCCGAGCGCACCCACAAGCCGCTGATCGTCGGCTTCCCGCCCACCGCCCAGGGGGAGGACCGGCTCGGCCGGTGGGAACAGGAGGTCGCCGCCGAGCTGGCCGAGGCGCCCGGCATCGCCGTCCTCGGCCCCGACGACTGGACCCGCCACCATCCCGTCGGGGAACGTTTCGACGAACGCACCGAACGTATGGCCCACCTCCCCTTCACCGCGCCCTTCCAGGCGGCCATGGCCCTCCGTCTCGCCGAGGTCGTCCGGGCGGTACGGCGTCCGGCGCCCAAGGTGATCGCGGTCGACGGCGACGAGACCCTGTGGGGCGGCGTGGCAGGGGAGGCCGGCCCCGAGGCCGTGGACCTGACCGGTCCGCGAGCCCTGCTCGCCCGCAGGTTGCTGCAGTGGCGGGCGGCCGGCGCACTGCTGGTGCTGGTCAGCAACAACGACGAGGACGTGGTGCGCGCCGTACTGGACCGCCCGGACAGCCCGCTGAAGGCGGAACACTTCAGCGTGCTCTCCGCCGAGTGGGGCCCGAAACCGGCCCGCCTGGCCGACGCGGCCCGCACGCTCGACCTCGGCCTGGACAGCTTCCTGTTCCTCGACGACAACCCGGCCGAAATCGCCAGGATGCGCGCCGCACTCCCGCAGGTCCTGTCGGTGACCTGCCCTTCGGCGGCCGAACTCCCGGAGTTCCTGGGCCGGTTGTGGCCACTGGTTCCGGTGGCGGCCACCGCCGAGGACGCGCTGCGCGCACGGTTCTACGAGCAGGAACGCGCGCGGGACGCCGTCCGCGCGGAGGCCGGTTTCGAGGAGTTCCTGGAACAGCTGGAGCTGGAGGTGGACGTCCGCGCGCTGTCCGACGCCGATGTGCGACGGGCGGAGCAACTCGTGCGCCGCACCAACCAGTTCACCCTGCGCACACGCTCGGCGGACGGCGGCGACGTCGCCCGCTGGCGCGAGCACGGCGAGGTCTGGACGGCGACGGCCCGGGACCGCTTCGGCGACTACGGCCAGATCGGCCTCCTCGCCGTCCGCCGCGAGGGCGACCGGCTCGACGTCCTGGCCTGGCTGATGAGCTGCCGCGCACTCGGCCGGGGCGTCGAGGAACGGCTGCTGGGCTGGCTGGCCGACCGGGCCGAGGAACTGGACTGCGCGAAGGTCCGCCTGACAGCGGAACGCACCGAGCGCAACACGCCGGCCCGACGCCTGCTGTCGGCGCTGGGCGGCGGCGACCAGGACGACGACCGGCTGGAGACCGTGGTCACACCGGAGCACCTTCGGACGTTCCGCTCGTGGCGACGGCGGTGACGCGGGTGATGCCGGCGTGGCCGGCGAGGTCGGCGACGGTACGAGGACATGCGGACAGCAGCGAGGAAAGGGCAGGGCAACACCGTGAAGGGCTCCCATGCGTGAGGTGAACGAGAACGTGTCGGCAGGCGCCGACCAGCGGGCGACCGCGGAGGCGATCGAGCGCGGCGGCGTCGGTCTGACCGTCTCCGACCTGCTGGCCAGGGTCACGGGCTCGGCCCCGCCTGCCCGGAACGCCCTGCCGCGTGACGCCGACGAACTCGCCGCCGCCATCGCGGCCGTGGCGGGTCGCTTCGTCCCCGCGGGACATCTGTCGCCCGACGCCGACTTCTTCGACGCCGGGGGCACCTCCGTGAGCGCGGTGGAGCTCGTCTCGGCGCTGGAGGACGAGCTGGGCGTGTCGGTCGACCTGGACGAGGTCTTCGCCGACGCCAGGCCGGTCGCGCTCGCCAAGAGCCGGCTGCACGCCAGGGGAACCACAACTGCCGTACAGGAAACGGCCGAACTCGTGGAGACGCGGCCGACTGTCGTGGCAGCCGTGCCTCCCCACAGCACCCCGCCGACCGCCGTACCGGAACCGGTCGATCCATCGGCGACGCGGCCGACTCCGCCACCCGCCGTGGCCGCGCGTCCCCACAGCGCCCCGCCGCACTCCACCGCCCGCCCCGAGGACCTCACCCAGATCCTCGCCGACCTGGCCCTCGCCGACCGCCTCCCCTTCACCGCCTCACCCGACCCGCTGCCGCCCCGCCGCGTGCTGCTGACCGGCGCCACCGGCTTCCTCGGCAGCCACATGCTGCTGGACCTGTTGCGGCACAGCGACGCCCACGTCCACTGCCTGGTCCGCGCCGCCGACGAGGAGGCGGCCACGGCCCGTCTCGGCGAGGCGCTCAAGAAGTACGGGCTGCCCTGGTCCTCGGAGGTCCGCCGCCGCATCACCGTGCTCCCCGGCGACATCCGCCGACCCCGTCTGGGCCTGTCCGACGACCTGTGGAACACCCTCGCCCACGAACTCGACAGCGTCGTGGGAGTCGCGGCGGCCGTGGACTTCCTGCGTGGCTACCAGTCCCTGCGCGGCAGCAACGTCCTCGGCGCCCTCACCCTCGCCGAACTGGCGGCGACCGGACGCCCCAAGCCCCTGCACCACATCTCCTCCATCGCCGTCTTCAACGAGGTCGGCATCCCCTCCATGGGCGAGGACGACCCGCTCGCCCACATCGACCGGCTCGTCGCCGGCTACGACCAGACCAAGTGGGCCGCCGAGGTCGCCCTGCGCCGCGCGCGCGACCACGGCCTGGTCGTCACGGCCCTGCGCCCAGGCGGCATCGGCGGCCACACCAGGACCGGCGCCTACAACCCCCAGGACCTCAGCAGCGGCCTCATCTCGGCCTTCGGCCGCTTCCGCACGGTTCCTGCCTTCCGCTATCTCAACGCCGCCCCCGTCGACTGGGTCAGCCGCGTCGTGGTCGCCGCCGTCTGCGAACCGGACGCCTGGGGCTTCGACTACAACCTCACCGGTGTGCCCAACACCCTCGACGACGTCGTGGGGGACATGGCGTTCGGCGGCATGCACGTCCGCGTTCACGACTGGGACGAGTGGCGCGTGGACGCCCTCGCCCGCCTGGAGGCCGAGCCGATCCCCGAACTGACCTTCCTCAGCCGGGTGTTGCAGAGCCCCACCGCCCTGAAACTGTGCGAGGCGACCCTGAAGGGCCCGGCCGCCACGGCCGACCGCACCACCCAACTCGTCGAGGCCCTCGGCCTGCCGCCCGCCGCCCGCTACGACGCCCGGGCCCAGCTGAAGACCTTCGAACGCCTCGCCGACGACGGCCTGGCCCGGCTCCCGCAGAAGGACGACCAGCCCTACCTGTGGTTCACCGAGACCACCCGGGGCGGCGTCGGCCCGGTCGACGGCAGCCCCGACACCCCCTGTTCGATGTCCCTCACCCTCTCCATCGCGAGCATGCACCAGCTGGTCACGGAACGCCGTGTCGACGTCCGCGGCGAGGTCACCTGCCCCGCCCTGCACCCCGAGCCGCTGACCGTGGCACGCGGCGACATCTGGATCCGCCCCGAGGAAGGCATCCCGCACCGGCACGGCCTGCGCCACCAACTCCTCCGCTACCGGCTGGAGTTGACCGACGCCGACGGGGGCCGCTGGTGGCTGGAGGGCCACAAGTACGCCCGCGCCCGCCGCGACGTGTGGCGGCAGACCCGCGCCCTGACCGTGGAACTCGGCCGAGAGGGCGAACCGGCACACCTGGCCGGCGAGGTCGTCGTCCCCGCGGAGTCCTACGTACGCGACCAGATCGACGGCATCAAGGTCGACCCACGCCTGACCGGCCAGGAGAAGCGCGCCGCCAAGCTGACCTGGCTCGCCTGGTTCGGCCTGGAGATGGGCCGCGGCCTGCTCGGCCCCTTCGCCCGGGCCGCCGCGGACCTGCTCGACCTGCGCCGCCCCCAGACCCCCACGGAGCAACACCGATGATCTTCCGGACCTCTTCTTCGCGGCCCGCCCGGCC
>NZ_JAKEIP010000043.1 GCF_021474425.1 Streptomyces muensis
CGGTACGCCACCCGCGCCCCCCCCAGCGCGGCCCCCGCCACGACCCCGTCGCCCGGCCCTCCGCGCCGGGGCCCCCCACCCCGGAGCCGCAGCCGCGCGGGTGCGGCTCCGGGGTCGGGGTCACCGGCTCGGAGGGCCGTACGACGTGGTCGTGGCGGTGGCCGCGATGGCCGACCGGGCGTTCGATCCAGGTGTGGTGGGCGATGTCGATGATCGTGATGTCGGTGATGACCTGGGTTGTCGGGGCCACCACGATCACCTGGTCCGGCCGGTAGCCGGGCCAGGCCCGGCCGCTGGTGCCGGATCCGCCGTGTCGGTCGACGGGCGGTGCGAGGGGGTTGCCGCAGGCGCAGCGGACGCGCGGGACGCCGTGGCCGTCGACGAGGACGGCGGTGCCGGACTGGAGGACGGACTGGTAGCCGGTCACCGTGCCGTCGCGGAACCCGTGGTTGGTGACCCGGGTGTCGGCGCGCAGCACGACCGAGGTGAGTCCGCGCAGATAGCCGGGGATCGACCCCTGGGAGATGCCGGCGGCCCGGGCGAAGACCCGCCCCTTGGCCCGGTCGGCGGTGAGCCGGTCGATCTGTCGCCGGACGTCGCAGCTGCCGGCCCCGCGGGTGCCGCCGTACAGGCCAGGTGTCTCGCCGGACAGGGACTGCGGCCCGGCCCGGCCCGAGTGCGCGGGCCTCGGCGTTCGGGTGACCGGCGGCGGGGTGGCGGTCGTGGTCGCCGTGGAGTCGGTGAAGGGGTCCGGCCCCTGGTCGGCGGCGGGCTGGAGAAGGACGTCGCCGTCCGCTCCGGTGTCCTCGTCGCCGTCGTCCCCGCATCCGGCGACGACGAGCGCCGCCGAGAGCGCGCAGGCCGTGACGAGGGCTCGGGTGAGTGTCCGCACCACGTCCTCCCGCCGGTTCTCGGGCATTTCGCCCCCATTGTCTGCTTCACTCGGTCGGGTTACGCAAGCGGAGAAGTGGTATACGGAGAGTCACCTGAGTCGAGTGGCGCGACCGGTGACGCGACAATGAGGAGAGGAGGGGACGGGCCGTGGAGTGGTTCATCGCACCGGACTACTGGACGAGCCGGCTGGTCTTCCAGCGGGCTCTGGCCGGCGTGTATCTCGTCGCGTTCCTGACGGCTGCCCTCCAGTTCCGGGCGCTGATGGGCGAGCGCGGCATGCTGCCCGTGCCGCGCTTCGTCGCGCAGGTACGCTTCCGGGCCGCGCCGAGCCTGTTCCAACTGCACTACTCGGACCGCTTCTTCGCCGCGTGCGCCTGGTCGGGGGCCGCGGTGTCGGCGGCGCTGCTGGCCGGGCTGGACAACGTCGTGCCGCTGTGGGCGGCCATGCTGCTGTGGCTCGTCCCGTGGGCGCTGTACCTGTCGATCGTGAACGTCGGGCAAACCTGGTACTCGTTCGGCTGGGAGTCCCTGCTGCTGGAGGTCGGATTCCTCGCCGTCCTCCTGGGCAACGACGAGGTGGCGCCGCCGATCGTGGTGCTGTTCCTGCTGCGCTGGATCCTCTTCCGCGTCGAGTTCGGGGCGGGCCTGATCAAGATGCGCGGCGACGAGTGCTGGCGGAAGCTGACCTGCCTGGACCACCACCACGAGACCCAGCCGATGCCGGGACCGCTGAGCTGGTTCTTCCACCATCTGCCGAGGCCGCTGCACCGGGTCGAGGTGGCCGCCAACCACGTCACCCAACTCGTCGTGCCGGTCCTCCTCTTCACCCCCCAGCCGATCGCGTCGGTCGCCGCCTCGCTGATGGTCGTCACCCAGCTGTGGCTGGTCCTGTCGGGCAACTTCTCCTGGCTGAACTGGATCACCATCGTGCTGGCCCTGTCGGCGATCGAGTTCCCGAGCGATCCGCCGACCGCGGCGGACGCGCCGCTGTGGTACGAGGTCGTGGTCCTCGCGGTCGCCGCGCTCCTCGTCTTCCTGAGCTACCACCCGGTCGCCAACATGGTCTCCCGCCGCCAGATCATGAACCGCTCCTTCGACCCGCTCCATCTGGTCAACACCTACGGCGCCTTCGGCAGCGTCAGCCGGATCCGGTACGAGGTGGTGATCGAGGGCACCGACGACGACGTGCCGCGGGAGGACTCGGACTGGCGGGAGTACGAGTTCAAGGGCAAACCCGGCGATCCCCGGCGCTGGCCGCGGCAGTTCGCGCCCTACCATCTGCGACTCGACTGGCTGATGTGGTTCGCCGCGCTGTCGCCCGCGTATGCCGGGTCGTGGTTCGGCGCCCTGGTGGAGCGGCTCCTGGAGAACGACCGGGAGACGCTGAAGCTGCTGCGCCGCTCCCCGTTCCCGCCCGACGCCCCGCCGCGCCACATCCGCGCCCGGCTCTTCCGCTACCGCTACACGACCTGGCGTGAGCTGCGGGAGACGGGGGCGTGCTGGGAGCGGACGTATGTGCGGGAGTATCTGCCGCCGACCAGGCTGGCGGGGGTGGCTCAGAGGTCGTAGACCCGGGTGGCGGTCGTCTCGAAGATCTGCCTGCGGTCGGACTTCCCGGTCAGCTCACGTGCCGTGTCCAGCACTTGGCCGTACGACGCCGCGAGTGTGCACACCGGCCAGTCGGAGCCGTACATCAGCCGGTCCGGGCCGAAGGCGTCCAGGACGACGTCGGCGTACGGGCGCAGGTCGTCGACCGTCCAGGAGGCGAGGTCGGCCTCGGTGACCATGCCGGATAGCTTGCAGACGGTGTTGGAGAGGGCGGCCAGGGAGCGGACCGCTGTCTCCCAGGGTTCCCGCTCGCCGGAGGCGATGGGCGGTTTGCCCAGGTGGTCCAGGACGAAGGTGAGGCCGGGGTGGTCCGCGGCGGCCTTGACGCAGGCGGGCAGCTGATGCGGGAGGACGACCAGGTCGTGGACCAGCCCGGCATCGGTCACCGCGGCCAGTCCGCGTCGTACGTCCGCGCGCAGCAGCCACTCCGGGTCGGGCTCGCCCTGGACCTGGTGGCGGATCCCCTTCAGATACCGGCCGCCGGGCAGCTCCCGCAGCCGGGCCAGTTCGTCGGCGACGTCGGGGCGGGTGAGGTCGGTCCAGCCGACGACGCCCGCGATGAGGTCGTGCTCGGCGGCGAGGGCGAGGAACTCCGGGGTCTCCTCGGCCACCGTGATCGTCTGGACCAGGACCGTACGGTCGACTCCGGCCTCGCGCGCCTCGGGGGCGAGGTCGTCGACCGTGAAGTTCCGTCGGAGTGGCTGCAGTTCGGGTCCGGTGATCCAGTCCTGGTCCCGGACCGAGAGGTCCCAGACGTGGTGGTGGGCGTCGACGACCGTCACGGCAGCTCCCATACGACGGGCAGGCCGGCGTCCGCGCCCTCGTCGGAGTAGTCGTGCACCACGTCGAGCAGCTCGGCCATGCGGGCCTGCCAGGCCACGTTGACGGGCAGCTTCTCCAGCTCGGCGAGGAGGCGGCCGTAGTCCTCGCACTCCAGGACGTGGAAGAGGTCGGTGCCGCTGCGCCAGATCGTCCAGGAGGTGGCCCCGGCCGCGCGGATGGCGTCCGTGAGTTCGACCGGCACCTCCTGGTGGGCGGCCTCGTACTCGGCGACGCGGTCGGCGCGGACCTTGGTGTGCAGGGCGACTCTCATGAGGGTTCCTTGTCGGACAGCAGGCCGGACTCCAGCAGTTCCCGCCAGAACGCCCTCGGCACGTCCGTGGCGAACTGCTCGGCGCAGTCCCGGACCTCGTCGGCCGACCGGGCGCCCACCAGGACGCTAGCGACGGCCGGGTGCGCGGCGCAGAAGGCGAGGGCGGCGGCCCGCAGGGTGATGCCGTGGCGGTCGGCGAGGGACTTCATGCGCAGGGCGCGGTCCAGCAACTCCTGGGGCGCGCGGGTGTAGTTGTACGTGGCGTCCGGCCTCGGGTCCGCCAGGAGGCCGGAGTTGAAGGCGCCGCCGACGACGACCGAGGTGTGGCACTCGACGGCCACGGGCAGCAGGTCGTCGAGCGCGCTCTGGTCCAGCAGCGTGTAGCGGCCGGCGCACAGCACCACGTCGACGTCGGTGTCCATGGCGAAGCGGGTGAGCATCTCGGCCTGGTTCATCCCGGCGCCGATCGCGCCCACCACGCCCTCGGAGCGCAGCTGCTCCAGCGCCGGATAGCCCTCGCGGAAGGCCTGTTCGGCGTGGTCGTCGGGGTCGTGCAGGTAGACGACGTCGACGCGGTCGAGGCCGAGCCGTTCCAGGCTCTCCTCCAGGCCGCGTCGTACGCCGTCCGCGCTGAAGTCCCAGACACGGCGGTGGGTGGCGGGGACGGCGAAGCCGTTGGCCAGGTCGTCGCCCGTCGCGTCCGTCACCGGCTCCAGACGGCGGCCGACCTTCGTGGAGATCGTGTACTCGCCTCGCGGGCGCTCCCGCAGCGCCGCGCCGAGGCGGCGTTCGGACAGGCCGAGGCCGTAGTGCGGGGCCGTGTCGAAGTAGCGGATGCCCGCTTCCCAGGCGGCGTCCACCGCCTCGTACGCCTGCTGCTCGCCGACCTCGGTGTAGAGGTTGCCGATGGCGGCGGCGCCGAAGGACAGCGGGCTGACCTCGACGTCGGTGCGGCCGAGCCGGTTCACGAGCCCACCGGCCTGAGGCGCAGTCCCTGCATGCCGCCGTCGACGGCGAGGGCGGTGCCGGTCGTGGCGCCGGACAGCGGGCTTGCCAGATAGGCGACGGCGCCCGCGACCTCGGCGGCCGAGACCAGGCGGCCGGTGGGCTGACGGGCTTGAAGCGCGGCGCGTTCGGCGGCCGGGTCGGGCGCCTTGGACAGCAGTCGTCCGACCCAGGGGGTGTCCACCGTGCCGGGGTTGACGCAGTTCACGCGAATGCCCTCGCGGACGTGGTCGGCGGCCATGGCGAGGGTGAGCGAGTACACGGCGCCCTTGGTCGCGCTGTACAGCGCCCGCTGCGGGAGCCCTGCCGTGGCCGCGATGGAGCAGGTGTTGACGATGGCCGCGTGGGCCGACTCCCGCAGCTGCGGGAGGGCGGCGCGGGCGACCCGGACCATGCCGACGACGTTGACGTCCATGACGCGGTGCCACTCGGCGTCGTCGTTGTCCTCGACCGTGCCCTGGGCGCCGATGCCGGCGTTGTTGATCAGCACGTCGAGGCCGCCGAGGTCGGCCACGGCGGCGGCGACCGCCTCGCGGACGGACGTGTCGTCGGTGACGTCGGCGCGGAACGCGAGCAGCGGCTTGTCCACCGACGACGGGTCCAGGTCGAGTACGGCGACCTGGGCGCCGCGCGCGGCGAGGAGTTCGGCCGTGGCCCGGCCGATGCCGGAGGCCCCTCCTGTCACCAGCGCCTTGAGACCGTCGAAGTCGCTCATGCCGCGTGCCCCTTCTCGTCGGTGGCCTTGAGGTCGGCGGCCCAGAAGGCGCCGTCCGGGAACGTGTACCGCGCGATCGACTCGGGTCGCATGGCGGCCGAGAAGCCCGGCGCGGTGGGTGCCGTGTAGTGACCTTCCCTGATCACCACCGGGTCGAGGAAGTGGGCGTGCAGATGGTCGACGTACTCGATGACACGGTCCTCGGTGGTGCCGGTGACGGCGACGTAGTCGAACATCGACAGGTGCTGGACGAGTTCGCACAGGCCGACGCCGCCCGCGTGCGGGCAGACCGGGACGCCGAACTTGGCGGCGAGCAGCAGGATGGCGAGGTTCTCGTTGACGCCGCCGACGCGGGCCGCGTCGATCTGGAGGACGTCGAGGGCGCCGGCCTGGAGGAGCTGCTTGAAGACGACCCGGTTCTGCACGTGCTCGCCGGTCGCCACCTTCACCGGGGCGACGGCCTCCCGGATCGCCGCGTGGCCGAGGACGTCGTCGGGGCTGGTGGGCTCCTCGATCCAGTACGGGTCGAACTCGGCGAGGGCCTTGGTCCAGCGGATCGCCTCGGCCACGTCCCAGCGCTGGTTGGCGTCGATGGCCATGCGGATGTCCGGCCCGACGACGCGGCGGGCGACCCGGCAGCGCCGCACGTCGTCCTCCAGGTCGGCGCCGACCTTCAGCTTGATCTGCCGGAACCCGTCGGCGACGGCCTCGGCGGCGAGGCGGGTGAGCTTGTCGTCGTCGTAGCCGAGCCAGCCGGCGGAGGTGGTGTAGGCGGGGTAGCCACGCTCCAGGAGCCGGGCCGTGCGCTCCCGCGCCCCCTTGCGGCCCCGGCGCAGCAGCGTCAGGGCCTCCTCGGGAGTGAGCGCGTCGCTGATGTACCGGAAGTCGATCTGGCGGACGATCCACTCCGGGTCGGCGTCGGCGAGCAGCCGCCACAGGGGCTTGTCGGCGCGCTTGGCCGCCAGGTCCCACACGGCGTTCATGACGGCGCCGATCGCCATGTGCATCACGCCCTTCTCGGGGCCGAGCCAGCGCAGCTGGCTGTCGCCGATCAGGTCGCGGTTCAGGGACCCCGGGTCGGCGCACAGTTCGTCGACGGACCGGCCGACGACATGCCCGCGCAGCGCCTCGATCGCGGCGACCTGGACATCGTTGCCACGCCCGATGGTGAACGTGAACCCGTGCCCCGCGAGCCCGTCCGCGGCATCGGTGCGGAGCACGACGTACGCGGCCGAGTAGTCCGGGTCCGGGTTCATCGCGTCGGAGCCGTCGAGTTCGCGGGAGGTGGGGAAGCGGATGTCGTAGGTGTCGACCGCGGTGATGCGGGCGGGGGTACCTGGGGTCGGGGACACGGAGGGCCTTTCGGTCAGTGGCGGCGTTGTCGGGGGCGGCGCTGGGACGGCGGTCCTGGCCGGGTCAGTCCTGGGCGCGGCCCGTCGTCACGCGGGCGATCATGAGGGCGACCAGGATGATTCCGCCGTAGATGGCCTGGATCCAGAAGGACGGCACCTGGGCGAGTGTCAGCAGGTTCTGGACGACGCCGAGGAGGAGTACGCCGGTCAGGGCACCGAACATGGTGCCCTTGCCGCCGTCGAGGCTGATACCGCCGATCACCGCGGCCGCGAACACGGTGAAGATCATGTTGTTGCCCTGGTTGGCGCTGATCGCGCCGACATAGCCCGTCTGGATGATGCCGCCGACGGCCGCGAGGGTGCCCGCCACGATGAACACGCCGAGCATCACGCGCTCGACCCGGATACCGGCCGCGCGGGCCGCGTCCGCGTTGCCGCCGATGGCGTACAGAGCGCGTCCGATGCGGTGGTACTTGAGCACGAACCCGGCGACCGCGAAGGCCGCCGCGGCGAGCCACACCGACATCGGGACGCCGATGAAAGTGGTGGTGGCCAGGGAGTAGAAGCTGTCGGGCATCCCGAACAGCGTCTTGCCCTTGGTGGCGCCGACCAGCAGTCCGCGCAGCACGATCAGCATCGCGAGCGTCACGATGAACGCGTTGAGCTTGAACTTCACCACCAGGATGCCGTTGAAGGCACCCACGGCCGCGCCGACCACGAGGATCGCCAGCAGGGAGAGCGCGGCGGGCAGTTCGGCGCCCCAGCCGGACTGCGCGGCGGGCAGCACGAGGAGCGCCCCGACGGCGGGCGCGATGCCGACGACCGATTCCAGGGACAGGTCGAACTTGCCGGTGATCAGAACCAGCGACTCGGCCAGCACGACCATCGCCAGCGCGGCGGACGCGCCGAGGATCGAGATCAGGTTCCGCTCGGTGAGGAACGAGTCGTTGACCACCGCGCCGAGCACCAGGAGCAGCAACAGGGCCGGGACCAGGGCGAGTTCGCGGGCGCGGCGGAGCAGGACGGTCCTGGCGGCACGGGCGTCCGGCACCTTCACGGGCAGGGCCGGTGGGGCCTTGGTGTCAGCCATGGTGGTCCACTCCTTCGATGGAGGCGATCAGCTCGTGGTCGCGCCAGCCCGCCGGGTGCTCGGCGACGACACGGCCGTGGAACAGGACGAGGACGCGGTCGCAGCGCCGCAGGTCGTCGAGCTCGTCGGAGACGACCAGTACGGCGACGCCGTCCTCACGGGCGCTGTCCACGCGGGCCAGCAGGGACTCCTTGGACTTCACGTCGACCCCGGCCGTGGGGTTGATCAGCACCAGGAGCCGGGGCTCGGAGGCGAGCGCGCGGGCCATGACGACCTTCTGCGCGTTGCCGCCGGACAGGTCGGAGACGGGCTGGTCGGGGCCCTCGGTGTGGATGTCGAGGCGTTCGATGAGCGCCGTCGCGAAGCCACGTTTGCGTTCGGTGCCGACGAAGCCGAAGCGGCCGAGCCGGTCGAGGACGCTCATCGTGGCGTTGTCGCCGATGGTCATGCCGGCGACCAGGCCCTGGTCGTGCCGGTCCCGGGGCACGCAGGCGACACCGGCCTTCAGCGCGGCCTGCACATCGCCGAACGGCAGCCTCTCGCCGCCCAGTTGGGCGTTCCCGCTGCTCGGCGTGTACAGCCCCGCGAAGGACTCGGCCAGCTCCACCTTGCCGCTGCCGCTGATCCCGGCGAGCCCGACGACCTCACCGTGGCGGACCGTGAGGTCGATGTTCTCGTACGCCGGTGAGGTGAGACCGCGCGCTTCGAGCAGCACAGGGGCGTCGTGGTCGACGTCCCTCGGGTCCACGGCCTGTTCGGCGAGGGCCTCCAGGGACTCCCCCGCCATGGCCTCCACCAGGGCCCGGCGCGGGAGTTCGGCGACCGGGGCGGTGGTGATCCAGCGGGCGTCGCGCAGCACGGTGACGGTCTGGCAGACCTCGTACACCTCCTGGAGGTGGTGCGAGATGAACAGGAAGGTGACGCCGGAGTCCTGCAGCGCCCGCATCCGTGTGAACAGGCGCTCGATCTCGCGGTTGTCGAGCTGGGCGGTGGGCTCGTCGAGGATGATGAAGCGGGCCCCGAAGCTCAACGCCCGTGCGATCTCCACCATTTGGCGGTCCTCGACCTTGAGGTCGGCGGTGCGGGCCTCGGGGTCGACGTGCACGTCCCAGGTGGCGAGGAGGTCGGCGGCCTCGGTACGCAGTCTGCGCCAGCTGATGAAGCCGCGCTGGAGCGGCTGCCGGTTGATGAAGAGGTTCTCGGCGACCGTCAGCTCCGGGACCACCGTGGGATGTTGGTAGACGCAGGCGACCTTGCGGCGCCAGGCGTCGCGGTCGGTCAGCGGCGGCGCGGGTTCACCGTCGAAGCGGACGGTGCCCTCGTCGGGTGCCTGGAGGCCGGTGAGGATCCTGACCAGGGTCGACTTGCCGGCGCCGTTGCGGCCGACGAGGGCGTGGGACTCGCCGGGCAGGACGGTCAGCCGGCCGTCGGCGAGGGCGGTGGTGGGGCCGTACCGCTTGACGATGTCCCGCGCCTCGGCGAGGGGTGTGATCACTGCCGTCCTCATTTGACCGTGTTGCCCCAGAGCTTGGGGTCGTCGACGTTGTCCTTGGTCACCAGCGGGGCCGGCAGCTGGTCCTCCAGGATGCCGCTGGGCAGCTTCACGATGGTGGAGTCGTGGTCGGTGGGGCCGGGCTCGAAGGTCTTCCCCTCCATCGCCGCCTTGATGTAGTACATGCCGTACTTGGCGTACAGGTCGGCGGGCTGGGAGACCGTCGCGTCGATCTCGCCCTTGCGGATGGCGTCGAACTCCTGCGGGATGCCGTCGTTGGAGACGATCGTGATGTGCCCGGACTCCCCGGCCTTCTTCAGCATGCCCTTGGACTTCAGGGTCTGGAGGGTCGGCGCGAGGTAGACGCCGCCGGCCTGCATGTAGATGCCCTTGATGTCGGGGTTGGCGTTCAGAAGGGTGTCCAGCCTGGAGGCCGCGGCGTCGGACTCCCACTTGGCCGGTATCTCCAGGACCTTCAGCTTGGGGAAGTTCTTCTTCACACAGGCGCGGAACGCCTCGGAGCGGTCACGGCCGTTGACCGAGGCGAGGTCGCCCATGATCTGCACGACCTTGCCGGAGGGGATCTGCTCGCCGAGGTACTGGCAGGCCTTCTCGCCGTACGCCACGTTGTTCGCACGGACCACCATCGCGACCTTGCCCTTGTCGGGCGCGACGTCGACGGCGACGACCGGCACGCCCTTGCGCTCGGCCTGGTCGAGGCCGGCCTCGATGGCGGCGCTGTCCAGCGGGGCGACGACGAGGCCCTTCACACCCTGGTTGAGCTGGTTGTTGATGTCGGTGATCTGCTGGGAGGGGTCACTGTTGGAGTTGACCGTCTTGAGCGTGTCGACGCCCTCGGAGTCGGCCATCTTCGGCACGTAGTCGTTGTACGACTGCCAGAACGGCGAGGTCAGCAGGGGCAGGATCACCCCGACCTTGCCGCTGCCGCCGCCTTCCGCGCTCGCGGCGCCGGTGTCCTTGGTGCTGCCGCACGCGGCGAGTGCGAGCGAGGCGCCGACGGCCAGGGCCATCGCGCCGACGTTCCGTGACCTGTACTGCTTCCGCGCTGTCCTGCCGGGCATCTGGCGGCTCCTCGTTGAGCGTCGTCGAGCACATGGTTCGAGCAGATGCCCGCATATTTATCAGACCACTTCCCGGGAAGAACACCCTCCAGCATCAGATTTTCCCGCATCGCGACCATATTGGTCGGACCACCTCTGTATTGGTCGGACCACTTCGCTGGTTAGACTGCGCGCACCGGTGACAGGAGGAACGGCGTGAACGTGGACGAGACAGCCCCGCAGAAGGGCACCGTGACGCAGCGCGCCATCGAGCGGATCAAGGCGATGATCGCGGAGGGGCGCCTGGAGCCCGGCCAGCGGCTGCCGACCGAGCGTGATCTGGCGACGCAGCTCGGCATCTCCCGCAGCTCGATGCGGGAGGCGATCCGCGCGCTGACGGTGCTGGGGGTGCTGGAGGCCCGGCACGGTTCGGGCATCTACGTCACCCAGTTGGAGGCCGGCGATCTGCTGGAGACGTTCGGTGTGGTCGCCGACCTGTCCCGGGGGCCGCGGCTGGTGGAGCTCCTGGAGGTGCGCCGCATCCTGGAGTCGACGGCGACGGCCCTGGCGGCGGCGCGCATCACGCCGGACCAGCTCGCGGAGGTCGAGAAGCATCTGACGGCGATGAACGCCACGGACGACCCCGAGGAGATCCTCGCCCACGACCTGGCCTTCCACCGCGAGATCGCGGCCGCCGCCGGCAACGAGACGATGGCCGCGATCCTGGAGGGCCTGTCCTCGCGCACCTTCCGCGCCCGCGTCTGGCGCGGCTACCAGGAGGAGGGCGCCTTCGCCCGCACCCGCCGCGAACACGCCGCGATCCACCGCGCCCTGGTCGCCCACGATCCGGAGGCGGCCAGGGCGGCGGCGGCCGCGCATGTGGGCGAGGTGGAGGAGTGGCTGCGGGCCCAGCTCGGCGGGTGAGCCCCAGCCCCTGTCCCTGCCCCTGTCTCTGTCTCTGTCTCTGTCTCTGTCTCTGTCCGGGCTAGGCGGCCCGGCGCAGTCGCAGCGTCACCAGTTCGAAGGGCCGTAGCCGCAGCGCGACGTGCTGCCCGTCGTACACCGGTGTCTCGGGCAGGGCGCGCTCCAGCAGATCCGTCGCCACGACGTCCGCGACCTCGAACCCCGCCGTCAGGGTGGCCCGTACGCGACCGCCGTGGGCCTCGTGGAGGCGCACGACCACGTCTCCGCTGCCGTCGTCGGCCAGCTTGACGGCGGTCACGACGACCGCGTCATGGTCGACGGCGACCAAGGGGGCGACCTCGTCGACGTCGCCGAACAGCTGCCGCTCGGGCAGGTTGATCCGCCAGCCCTCGCGCACCGCGTCCCCGATGCCCGCGCCGGGGACCAGGGCGTGCCGGAAGCGGTGGACGCCCTGGTCGGTCTCGGGGTCGGGGAAGCGCGGTGCGCGCAGCAGGGACATGCGGACGGTGGTGGTCGTGCCGCGGTCGCCGTCGGTGCGGACCGTGCGGGTCACGTCGTGCCCGTACGTCGAGTCGTTGACGACGGCGACGCCCCAGCCCGGCTCCTCCAGGTGGACGAAGCGGTGGTTGCAGGCCTCGAACTTGGCCGCCTCCCAGCTGGTGTTGGTGTGCGTGGGCCGGTGGAAGTGGCCGAACTGCGTCTCCGAGGCGTACCGCTCCGCGTGCACGTCCAGCGGGAAGGCCAGCTTCAGGATCTTCTCCGTCTCGTGCCAGTGGACGATCGTGTCGAAGAGCAGACGCTTGTCGCCCGGTGCGAGGCTCAGCCGCTGTGTGACGCGGGACGAGCCGAAGGCCCGTACGACCCGGACTCCCTCGCCGCTCTCGTCGACCTTCTCCGCGTCGGTCAGGTCGGTGACCGTGTTGCGGTAGAACTCGTCGACGTCCCAGGCGTCCCACATGTTCGGGAAGTCGGGGTGGAGTTGGAGGAGGTTCGCGGCAGCGCCCGGCGCGATCGTCTCGCGGTCGGCCTCGATGTCGTACACGGACACCACCAGGCCACGTCCGTCGATCTCGACGCGCAGCAGGCCGTTGTCCAGGACGTGGCCGCCGTCGGGCCGGGGCGTCACCTGTGTCCGGCCCTGGGTCTCGGCGGTTCCGACGCCGCCGGCCGGGACGCCGGCGCGTGTGTGCGGTGTGGCGTTGAACAGCAGGATCCGCTCCCCGTCCGCGTCCCCCGCCAGGGCCCGCTGTGCCGCGCGGATGATCCCCGTCAGCTCCTCGGCGACCTCCTCGTACGTCTTCCGTGCCTCCCGGTGCACCCACGCGATCGACGACCCCGGCAGGATGTCGTGGAACTGGTGCAGCAGCACCGTCTTCCAGATCCGGTCCAACTCCTCGTAGGGGTAAGGGAATCCGGTCCGTACGGCCGCCGTCGCCGCCCACAGCTCGGCCTCGCGCAGGAGGTGTTCGCTGCGGCGGTTGCCCTGCTTGGTCTTGGCCTGGCTGGTGAGGGTGGCGCGGTGGAGTTCGAGGTAGAGCTCGCCGACCCAGACGGGCGGGTCGGGGTACTCGGCCTCGGCCTTGCGGAAGAAGGCGTCCGGGGTCTCCCAGACGACGGTGGCGGAGCCTTCGAGGTCGCGCAGCCGGGCCGCCTTGGCGATCATCTCGCGGGTCGTGCCGCCGCCTCCGTCACCCCAGCCGGTGGGGGCGAGGGAGTGCCGGGCGACGCCCTTGTCCTTGAAGTTGCGGGCCGCGTGGGCGATCTCGCTGCCCTTCATGGAGCAGTTGTAGGTGTCGACGGGCGGGAAGTGGGTGAAGATCCGGGTGCCGTCGATGCCCTCCCACTGGAAGGTGTGGTGCGGGAACTTGTTCGTCTGCGACCAGGAGATCTTCTGTGTCAGCAGCCATTTGGAGCCGGCCGCCTTGATGATCTGGGGCAGTCCGGCGGCGAAGCCGAAGGTGTCGGGCAGCCAGGCCTCGTCGTTCTCGATGCCGAACTCGTCGAGGAAGAACCGCTTGCCGTGCACGAACTGCCGGGCCATCGCCTCCGAGCCCGGCATGTTGGTGTCCGACTCCACCCACATCCCGCCGGCCGGCACGAACCGCCCCTCCGCGACCGCCTTCTTCACCCGCGCCCACACCTCGGGCCGGTGCTCCTTCACCCACGCCCACTGCTGGGCCTGGGACATGGCGAAGACGAAGTCGGGCTCGTCCTCGATCAGCGCGGTCATGTTGGACGTCGTACGGGCCACCTTGCGCACGGTCTCGCGCAGCGGCCACAGCCACGCCGAGTCGATGTGCGCGTGTCCGACGGCGCTGATGCGGTGGGCGGACGGTACGGCGGGGGCGGCGAGGACGTCGGTGAGGCGGGCGCGTGCCCGGGCCGCCGTGCCGTTGACGTCCTGGAGGTCCAGGGCGTCGAGCGCCCGCTCCACCGCCCGCAGGATGTCCCAGCGTCGCGCCGACTCCACCGGCAGCTCGGCCATCAGCTCGCCGAGCACCTCCAGGTCGATGACCAGCTGCCAGACGTCCTCGTCGAGCACGGCGAGATCCATCCGGGCCAGCTTGTACTGGGGTTCGCTGCCGGCGGTCTCCTTGTCGCCCAACTGTGTCGGCAGGAAGGGGTGGTAGTCGAGGATGACCGGGTTGGAGGCGGCCTCGATGTGCAGCCGCACCTGCTCGCCGCCCTCGACGGGCGCGCCGATCCGCACCCACTGGTTGCGCGGGTTGAGGCCCTTCACCGGGGTGCCGTCGGGCCGGTAGACGAGGCCCTCGCACTGGAAGCCGGGCATGTTCTCGTCGAACCCGAGGTCGAGCAGCGCCTCGACGGTCTTCCCTGCCCACGCCTCGGGCACGGTCCCGGTGACGCGGAACCAGCTGGTGCCCCACGGAGCACCCCAGCGGGCGCCCACCTCGATCGGCTCGGGTTCGGCCGCCAGCCCCTCGGCGACGGGGACCGGCTCGCCGGGCGCATGCCACACCGCCACGTCCAGCGGCACGGACTCCGGGTACACGGCGGGTCGGACGCGCTCGTCGAGGACGCGCTTGAGACGGGCTTCGACCAGGCTGCGGTCGTCATGCATACGGGGGCACTCCGTAGGTCGTGGGTGAGGCGGGGCGGGTCGGGTTACCAGGCGTGGGTGACGGTCGCGGGGGCGGACGTGGTGTAGAGCTCCCCTACGGCGCGCAGTTCGAACCGCGCCGCCCGTTCACCCTGCTCGGGCCCCAGGCCGCCGGCGAAGAAGGCACGCTGACAGGTGGCGCCGAGGAAACGTCTGGTGCCGTCGGGGAGGAGGCGGTGCAGGGTGTAGTGGCGTACGTCGCCGGACGCCGGGTTCCAGGCGTAGCGCAGGTCGCCGCCGGACGCCGCGGTGATCCGGAGGCCGGAGGGGGCGCCGGGCGTGTGCGGGGCGTTGCGGACGGCGAGGCCGCCCAGCCGCCAGCGGACGGGGCCACCGTCGGTCGCGGTGAGGCGAATGCCGATCGCGTGTGCGGTGCCGGTCAGGCCTGTGAGCGGGACGGACACGGTCTGCCAGCTGTTGACCGAGTTCACAGGCAGATATGTGTACGGCGGTGTCGCCCCCGGCCCGCTCGGCTCGGCCATGGCCACCGCCAACTCGACGTTCACACCGCCCGCGTCGGTCCGATGCGTCAGCTCGACAACCGTGTCAACAGTGACCGGCAGCCGTGTCGCATACACATCCACGACCGCGGGCTCGTCCAGTTCACCCTCGACCAGCACACTGCTCCCGCCACACCACGCGTCAGCGAAGTCGAAGTTCACAGCGGGCCGCTGCCCCTCCGTGTGCACGACCCAGCGCCGGGACGGCAGCCGGTCCTGCAGCCCCAGGTGGTTCCAGGGCGCGTCCGACGTCACCTTCCCGTCCTCGTACCACCGCAGCCCGTGCCCGGTGTTGAACACGCTCGCGAACGGCACGGTGGTGACCGTCGAGCGGTCGGCGACCGACACGGCGGGAGCCCGCCAGCTGTCCGTACCGTCCGGCCGCGAGGGATCCAGTGACCGCCCGGTCCAGAACCGGTCGTCGGCGGCGTGGAACTCACTGGGCGCCCGCCCATCGGCCGGCAGGTGGTTCCGGGTCCACTCGGGCCGGTAGAACCCGACCGACACCACATGCGCCCTGTCACGCGGCACGATCGCGTCCCAGTTCACGGACGAGTTCCAGCCGTTGGCCTCCACGTCCACGCCCGCCCACAACTCGTAGCGGCTGCGCCCCAGTTGCCCCGCCCGCTGCCCCGACGACGTCAGCTTCGCCGCCGTCCACCGGAAGTCGACGAACATGTCGTCGGCGGCCTGGAAGAACGCCTCGTTCTGGGAGTTGAGCGCCCCCTGCCAGCTCACGGCGCCGTTCACGGTCATCGAGTCGTACCAGGTCACCCGCTGTCCGGCGGCCCTCGCGAGCGACTTCAACTCCCGCATGAAGCCCAGCATGCCCGCGGCGAGGGCGGCGTCCCCTCCCCCGGTCTCGGCGTTGACGAACCACCCGTCGAACCCGTACGCCTCCGCGACCGCGACCAGCCGCTCGGCCAGCGGATACCGCCCGGCCGCATCCTGCTGCACCAGGTCACGCGTCCACCGCAACTGTCCGCCGTAGGCGACGGGCGGCAGGAAGACGTTCCCGAGGACGGGCACCCCGTGCCGGTGCGCGGCGTCCACGATCGGCGCGTTCGGTGCCAGGATCAGCCCCTCACCGGAGGAGCCGCCCCAGAAGACCAGCTCGTCGATGTACGCCCAGTGGGTGAGGGCGTAGTAGTCGGCGGTGGCCGACCCCTGGGAGGGGTTGGCGGCTGTCGGCCCGAAGGACACCAGGGACTGGATGCGGGCCTGGCCCGCGCGGGCGGTCGCGTTCACCGGGGCCGGGGTGAAGCGCGGGGCGAGCGGCACCGTCGAGGCGTTGAAGGCGAGGTCCGGGTCGTCGGTCGGGCGCCATGACTTCAGGCTCCGCCAGGTGATGCCCGTGCCCGGGGTGCCGGAGGGCAGGGAGTCCGGGTACCAGTAGGAGGCGTACGGCTGGAGTGCGGCGGCCCTGGACTTCGGTGCCGCCACGGCCGGTGACGAGGGGAGCAGCGCGGCCGTGGCGGCGATGAGGACGGTGCGTCTGGTGGGTTTCACGAGCGGGTGCCTCCTTGGAGTCCTTGTGGGGCGGGGAGTACCTGATCGGGAGTGACGACCTCGGTGATGCCGCGCGCGGCCAGGTGTTCCTGGTCGTCGGCGCGGGTGTCGAGGACGGTGGTGGGGCGGGCGCCGTCGGCGGTGAGGCGGAAGAAGGCGTCGAAGACGGGACCGCCGGGAGCGCAGGTCGAGCGCACGGCCGGGTCGGCGGGGACGATCAGCGCCGTCGTACGCGGCTCGGGCGTGCGCGGCGTCTCCCGGGCCGCTCGCTCCAGTACCCGAGCGGTGTCCTTCGGCTTCCGGTCGTTGGTCAACAGACCCAGCCTGTATTCGAGTTCGGGAAAATCGGCCAGCTCCCGGGACACGTCGTGCGAGCACCACCAGGTGATGCCCCACAGGTCGGGGCAGTCCAGGGCGTTCGCGACGGTCGCGGCGGTGAAGGCGGCGGCGTGCTCGGGCGGGACCAGCGGGGCGGGCGCGCCGACCTCCTGGAGCCAGACGGGGCGGTGCGGGTCGCCGGCCCAGGCCTTGCTGAGCTCGACGAGGTACGCGGCGTGGTGCTCGGCCGGCACGGAGGTACGGCCGTGGCGCTGGGCGGTGCCGTTGAAGACCCAGGAGTGCACGGCGGTGACGGCACCGTGCCGGGCTGCCTGAGCCGGCGTGAACGGCTGGTCGTCCTGGTACCAGGTGGCGTCGTACTCGGCGTGCAGGTGCAGCCGCCCGGGGGCGCCTTCCTCGCAGGCGGCGAGCATACGGGTGAGCCAGCGGTCGATCTCGGCCTCGGTGGCACGGTCGGGGTCGGGGTGCGGGCCCGCCGAGAACTGGTTGACCTCGTTGCCGAGGGTCATGCCGACGAAGTTGGGGCGGTCCGCCAGCGCCGCCGCCAGGGTGCGCAGGTAGGCGGCCTGGCCCTCGACTGCCTCCGGGTCGGTGAAGAGGTTGCGCCGGTGCCACGTCCGGGTCCAGGCCGGCAGGAAGTCGAAGCTGCTCAAGTGGCCTTGCAGCCCGTCCACGTTGACGTCGAGACCGCGTTCGGCGGCGGCGTCGACGAGCCGCAGGAGATCCGAGACGGCCCGCTCCCGGATCAGGGTGCGGTTGGGCTGGAAGTACGGCCACAGCGGGAAGACCCGGATGTGGTCGAGGCCCAGTGCCGCGATGGAGTCGAGGTCGGCGCGTACGGAGTCGAGGTCGAAGTCGAGCCAGTGGTGGAACCACCCTTCGCTCGGGGTGTAGTTGACGCCGAAGCGCACGGCAGGAGGCATGCGTGTCCTTGTGACGGAGGTGGGACGGAGGTGAGACGAGGGCGGGGCGGTCGGCCCCGGGGTGGTCAGCCCTTGACGGCGCCCTCGCCCACCCCGCGGAAGAAGTACCGCTGAAGACAGGCGAACAGGGCGATCAGCGGCGCCACGGCGATGATCGTGCCGGCGGCGACCAGGCGTTCGTCGTTTGCGAAGGTGCCGTGCAGATAGTTGAGCCCGATGGTCAGGGTGAACCTGGACGGGTCGCTCAGCACGATCAGCGGCCACAGGAAGTCGTCCCAGGCACCCATGAAAGCGAAGATCGCGACGACGGCGACGGTCCCCTTCACGGACGGCAGCGCGATCCGCAGGAACCGCTGCCAGACGTTGGCCCCGTCGACATAGGCGGCTTCCTCGATCTCGTACGGCAGGTTGAGGAAGGCGTTGCGCATCAGCAGGACGTTCAGGGCGCTGATGGAGCCGGGCAGCACGACGCCGACGAGGGTGTTGTTGAGGCCGAGCTCTCGCATGGTCGTGAACTGGGCGATGATGATGCCCTCCACGGGCACGAGCATCGCCAGGATGAAGGCCAGGGTGGCCGCGCGGCGGCCCCGGTAGCGCAGCCGGGCGAGGGCGTATCCGGCGAGGGCCGCGCCGACGCAGTTGGTGACGACGTTGGCGGTGGCGACCTTCAGCGAGTTGAGGGCGTAGTCCCAGACGGGGATGGTGTCGGCGACCCGTTCGTAGTTGTGCAGCGTGGGGTCGCCGGGCAGGAGCTTCGGCGGGGAGCTGAAGATGTCCTCGGTGGGGCCCTTGAGGGAGGTCGACAACTGCCACAGGAACGGGCCGACGGTGAGGGCGAGTACGCCGAGCAGGAGCAGATAGCGCAGGGCCAGCTCCCACACCCGTATCCGGCGGCCGTGTTCGTCGGTGACGCGGGGCTCCCTCGCGGGCGCCGGCACCGTCGGCCTCACCTTTTCCATGACGCTCATGACTCGTCCCTCCGGTCCGCGCGCAGCACGAGCAGCATCAGGGCGACGGTGACGACGAAGACGACGACCGAGATGGCGGAGGCGTAGCCGACGCGGCCGGTCAGGCCGGTGCCGGTGCGCTGGACGAGCATGACGAGGGTGGTGTCCTCGCCCGCCGGTCCACCGCTCGGGCCGGCCATCAGGTACACCTCGGAGAACACCTTGAAGGCGGCGACCGAGGACAGCGCGCCGACCAGGACCATGGTGGAGCGGACGGCGGGCACGGTGACCGTGAGGAAGCGGCGGACGGCCCCCGCGCCGTCCACGGCGGCCGCCTCGTGCAGTTCGCGCGGCACGTTGGCGAGCGCCGCCAGGTAAACGATCATGTAGTAGCCGAGGCCCTTCCAGACCGTGACGGCCATCGCGCTCAGCAGGAGCAGCCACTGGTCGCTGAGGAAGCCGACCCGGCCGACGCCGATGGTCTCCAGCAGGGAGTTCACCAGTCCGCGCTCGTCGAGCAGCCACACCCAGATCAGCCCGACGACCACGATCGAGGCGACGACCGGGGTGTAGAAGGCGGACCGGAAGAAGGTGATGCCGGGGATGTTCTTCTGCACGAGCAGCGCGAGCAGCAGCGGCAGGATCACCAGCGCGGGTACGACTCCGAGGACGTACAGCGTGCTGTTGCGCAGGCCGATCCAGAACATGTCGTCGTTCAGAAGCTCGCGGAAGTTGTCGAGTCCGACGAACTCGCCCGGTATCAGGGTGCGGCGGTCGGTGAAGGCGTTGACCACGGTGGAGACGAACGGGTACAGGATGAAGGCGCCGATGATCAGCAGGCCCGGGGCGGCGAACAGCCAGGGACTGGTGGGCAGTTGGCGCCGCACCCGGGAGGCGGTGGGGAGGGCCATCGTGTACTACCCCTGCTGCTGGAGCAGCTTGTCGCAGGCCCCGACAGCGTTGTCAAGAGCTTGCTTCGGGCTCTCCTTGCCCTGCAGCGCCTTGGCGACCTCGTTGCGCAGCTCGGTCTTCATCTGCTCGCTGAACAGCACGGGCGTGTAGTTGACCGCGTTCTTCAGCGACTTGGCGGCGGCGACGCGGACCCGGGTCTCGTCGGTGCCGTCCTCCTTGGTGAAGTACGGGTCGTCGAGCGAGCCTGCGGTGCTGGGGAAGATGGCGACCTGCTTGGCGAAGGACATCTGGTGCGCGGCGTCGGTGACGTAGTGCGCGAAGGCGACCGCGGCGGGCGTGCGCTTGGTCTGCGCGTTGACCATCACGCCCATCACGTACATGTTGACATGGCCGGTGCTGGTGATCTGGTCGGTGATGCCGATGTTCTTGTACAGGTTCGGCGCCTGCTTCTTGAAGTTGCCGAGGTCGAGCGCGCTGCCGGGGTTCATGGCGACGGCGCCGGTGAGGAACTTCTTGCCGGACGACTCGGGGGTCGCGGTCAGCGCCTGCGGGTCGAGGGCCTTGGCGTCGTACAACTCCTTGTACCTGGCGAGGAGTTCGACTCCCTTGGCGTCGTTGAAGGTGAAGGCGGTGCCTTCCTTGTTCATGAGCGGGACGCCGTAGCGGCCGAAGTCCTCGATGGTGGGGACGTTCGCGAGGGTGGCGACCTTGCCGTCCGTCTCCTTGGCCATCTTCAGCGCGGCGTCGAAGACCTCGTCGTACGTCTTCGGCGGCTGCTCGGCGTCGAGGCCCGCCTCTTCGAAGAGGGTCTTGTTGTAGAAGAGCGGGCCGGTGTTGAGGTACCAGGGGAAGGCGTACGTGCCCGTCATGCCCGGTATCTGGTGGCTGGCCCATGCGCCGGGCAGGTACTCCTTCTTGTACTGGGAGGCCGCCTTGTCCAGGTCCATCGCGAGGCCCGCCTTGGCGAGCGGGGCGACCAGGTCGGGCGAGACGTTGACGACGTCGGGGAGGGTGCCGCCCGCGGCGTCGGCGCTGATCTTGTCGGCGTAGCCCTCGGCGGGCTGGTCGACCCATTTCACGTCGGTGCCGGGGTACTTCTTCTCGAAGTCGGCGATCAGGCCCTCGAAGTAGTCCTTGAAGTTCGCCCTCAGGTTCCAGGTCTGGAAGGTGATGTCACCTTCGATCTTGCCCGAGGCGTCGGTCGAACCACCGCCGTCGCCGGAACCGCAGCCGCTCAGCGGCAGGACGACACAGACGGCGGCGGCAGCGAGGGTTCTGCGGGATACAGGCACGGCGAACCGTTCTCCTTTGCGGCGGAGTTGACCAACGACGCAGACCCTGCATGTCTCTCCCGGGGCCCGTCAATGCGTCTCGCACAGCTAATTTGTTTAGTGACTAATGCGCATTAGGTTGACGCAGCTGAACCGCATTAGTGCATACTGGCGCGGAAAGTGCCGGGGAATGGGGAAACAGCGTGTCAGGCAAGCGTTCACCGGTCCGCCGACCGACGATGAAGGACATCGCACGGCATGCCGGCGTCTCCCAGAGCGCCGTCTCCTTCGCGCTGAACGGCCGGTCCGGAGTCTCCGAGGAGACACGCGAGCGGGTGCGTCAGGTCGCCGAGGAGCTGGGCTGGCGGCCCAGCACGGCGGCCCGCGCGCTGTCCGGCGAGGGCGCCGCGACGGTCGGATTCGTCCTGGCCCGGCGGGCGGAGACGCTGGGTGTGGACTCCTTCTTCCTCCAGCTCGTCTCGGGCATCCAGGAAGTGCTGGCGGAACGTCATCTCGGGCTGCTGTTCCAGGTGGTGGAGGACGTCGCCGACGAGTGCGCGGTGTACCGGCGCTGGTGGGCGGAGCACCGCGTGGACGGCGTCCTGGTCGTCGACCCGCGCACCGCCGACCCCCGCCCCGATCTCCTCGACGAACTCGGCCTGCCCGCCGTGGTGATCGGCGGCGCGCCCGACGAGCGGCACCCCGGTCTGTCGACCGTGTGGGCGGACGACGCGGGCGCGATGGCCTCGGTCGTGGACGGCCTGTACACCCTCGGCCACCGGCGGATCGTGCACATCGCGGGACTGCCGGGGCTCGCCCACACCGAACGCCGTATCCGCACCCTGCGGGCCGAGGCCGGGCGGCGCGGTCTGGCCGAGGTGAGGTCCGTGACCACCGACTACTCCGACGCCGAGGGCGCGGCGGTCACGCGCCGGGTACTGGAGGGCCCCACGCCCCCGACGGCGCTGATCTACGACAACGACGTGATGGCCGTCGCCGGAGTCGCCGCGGCGGCCGAACTGGGCTTCTCGGTACCGGCGGACGTCTCGGTGGTGTCCTGGGAGGACTCCGCGCTGTGCCGCATGGTCAAGCCGTGGCTGTCGGCGCTGTCCCGGGACAGCGGGGAGTTCGGACGTACGGCGGCCCGCGAGCTGACCGCCCTCCTGGACGGGGGGTCGGCGCGGGCGGTCCGGGTGCCGGTGCCGAGGCTGGTGGAACGGGGCAGTACGGGGGTGGCGCGGGGCGCCTGACCGTCGCCCCCCGGTCGCCGGCCCCGCGCCACCGGTGTCGTACGGCTCTAGCGGCGCAGCCCCTGGAGCCCCTCGTAGGCGGCCGTGACGAGCTCAAGACCCCGGGTGTCCTGTGTGGGTTCGCGCATCTGGTGGGTCACGTACGCCACGACCATCCGGCTGTCGGGGTCGATCAGCACCAGGGAACCGCCCCAGCCGCCCCAGCCGTAGGTGCCGCCGAACAGGCCGTAGCCCAGGCCCCAGCGCATCGGCATGCCCAGCACACGGTCGTCGCCGTCGAACTGCTCCTCCCGGGCGCGGTCACAGCCGGCCCGCGACAGCAGCCGCACCCCGTTCACCTCGCCACCGCAGGCCAGGAGCGACTGCACCAGCGCGACCGAGCGGGCGTTGCCGTATCCGCTCGCCGCGGGGATCTGCGCGCGGCGCCAGGCCAGGCTGTTGCCGTCGCGGACACGTACGCCGTTGCCCGCCTCGGAGCCCGTCGGGTTGGCCGGCGCGCTCGCCGCGTAGTCCTCGTCCCGGCCCGTCGGCGGGATGGTGAGGGCGACCCGGTGGTCGTGTGCGGGCGGCAGACCGATGTGGAAGTCGGCGCCCAGCGGACCCGTCACCTCCTCGGCGAGGAAGTCCCCGACGCTGCGGCCGGTGACCCGGCGGACGACCTCGCCGACCAGGAATCCCTGGGTGAGGGAGTGGTATCCGGCGGCGGTGCCCGGCTCCCAGCGGGGAGCCCGCGCGGCGAGCCGGGACGTGGCGGCCGGCCAGTCGTAGAGCTCGTCGGTCGGCCCGTCCCAGTCGGGCAGGCCGGCCGTGTGCGCGAGCAGATGCCGTACGAGCACCTTGTCCTTGCCCGCCGCCGCGAACTCCGGCCAGTACCGGGCGACCGGCGCGTCCGGGTCGAGTGCGCCGCGGTCGACGAGGACCAAGGCGCACAGCGCCGTCATCGTCTTGGTCACGGACCAGACGTTGACGAGCGTGTCGCGCTCCCACGGCAGGGTGCGGCCGGCGTCCGCGAACCCGCCCCACACGTCCACGACCGGCTCGCCGTCCACGAAGACGGCCACGGAGCCGCCGGCGTCCCCCGCGTCCAGCATGTCGGCCAGCGCGTTCGGCACGGCGAGGAACAGACGGTCGTAGGTGCCCTGGATGTCGGCCATGTGCCCCATCCAGCCCGTGCGGCCCTGTACCGGTCAACCGAATTTCAGACCCTCGACCGGTACAGCCCGAACTCCACGATCCGTGCCGACGCCCGCGAACCGGTCACCCGCACCCGCCACCGCCGCGCCCGCACCGGAACCGCCAGCAGCAGGATCCGGCTCGCCCCGATCGCCCCGGCCCGGGTCACCTCCGACCAGACCCCGTCCCGGTGCGCCTCCACGACGAAGCTCTCCACCTGCTGTCCGTACCGGATGTCCTCCGCGAGCCGGATCCGGTCCACCTCGCGCTCCTGGCCGAGGTCGACCGTGACACGGCCCGGTGAGACGGTGGTCCGCGCGTCGCGCGCCAGGTCCTCGGGGAGCTCGCGGTCCACGCGCTCGCGGAACTCCCGCAGCCGCGCCACGTCGGCGGCGGGCAGCAGACCGTCCGTGTCCGGCGGGATGTTGAGGAGCAGCACCGAGTTGCGGCCCACGGACCTGAAGTAGATGTCCGTCAACTGCTCGACGCTCTTGGGCTGTTGGTCGGCGTGGTAGAACCAGCCGTCACGGATCGACACGTCGCACTCGGCGGGCCACCACTGGAGGTGGTCGGCGACCGGCCGGGCCTTCACCAGGGCGGCGCGGCTGCCCATGTCGGGCGCGTCGTAGGCGAGGGCGTAGTCCGTACGCCCGTAGTCCTTCTCCTGTACCGGTACGACACTCCACTCGTCCTCCCGGGCCAGCCCGCCCTCGTTGCCGACCCACCGCACATCGGGGCCGGACACGGCGATCACGGCGTCGGGGGCGAGGGAGCGGACGAGGGTGTACCAGCTGTCCCAGTCGTACTTCTCCACCTTGTCCGGCGGGATGCGGCCCTGGGCGCCGTCGAACCAGACCTCGTCGATCGGGCCGTACTCGGTGAGCACCTCGTAGAGCTGGTTGAGCATGTGGGCGCCGTAGTCGGTGGCCTGGAGGGTGTACGAGCGTGACGGTGTGCGGTCGTCGCCCGGGACGAGGGTGGGGATGGTGTGCTCGGTACGGGGGCTGCCGTTGGCGTAGACGCCGTGGAGGTACTGGTTCTCGTCGGCGGGTGAGATGTAGACGCCGACCTTGATGCCGTGGCGGCGCATGGAGTCGGCGAAGGAGCGCAGGACGTCGCCCCGGCCGTCGCGCCAGGTGCTGGAGGCCACCGAGTGGTCGGTGTAGCGGGACGGGTGGAGGACGAAGCCGTCGTGGTGCTTGACGGTGAGGATGGCGAGCCTGAAGCCGCCGTCGCGCAGGGCGCGCGCCCACTGGTCGGTGTCGAGGCCGGCCGGCTGGAAGACGTCGGGGTCCTCGTCGCCGGTGCCCCATTCGAGGCCGGTGAACGTGTTCACGCCGAAGTGCAGGAACGCGGTGCGTTCCAGGCGCTGCCAGGCGATCTGCCGTGCGGTGGGGCGGACCTGGGAGGCCTTGCGGACCAGGTCGGCCTCGGTGTCGTCGGGGCTGACGGGGATGCGGTAGCGGTCCTCGGCGTCGGCTGCGGGTGCGGCGAGGGCGGGTCTGGTGGCGCCGGTCGCGGCGAGGACGGCGGCTGTCGCGACGAAGACGCGTCGGGAAACGGCCATGGGAGGGCTCCTCGGGTGGGTTCCTCAGGTCAGGTGCCATACGGCGGGCATGCGCTGGTCGGGCGGGTACTGGGCGAGCCGGCCGTCGTCGGTCACGCTCACCGTCATCCGGGTGATGGCGTTGACGAGCCGGTAGCCCCCGGCCACGGGCTCCAACTGCCAGCGCTGGAGGGTGTTCGCGGGATCGCAGGTCTGCGGCGCCGCCTCCACCCCGGGTTGCAGCGGCACGTTGAGCGTGAGCTTTCCGCCGCGCACCTCCAGGCAGCCGTCGGCCGTGCGCAGGGTCGCGTATCCGTCGGCCGTGCGCCTCAGCTCGGCGGTGAAGGAACGCCCGGGCGTGCGGAGGGTGTACGTCCCGTCCGACACCGGTACGCGGGTCAGGTCCCGCCACCCGGGGGCGTGGCCCACGGCCGTGCCGCGTGCCGTGAACTCGGCGTAGGTGGCGTCCGGGTGGGGGTCGCCCCACGTCGCCTGGGCGATGTGCCGCAGCGCCGGCCACAGCGCGACGGCGACCTCGTTCTCGGTCTCGCCCCGGCCGTTGTCGGGCCAGAGGCTGATCTTCGCGCCGGTGACGCCGTCGGCGGAGGCGAGCTTCTCGCCCTCGAAGCTGCGCGGGTCCCAACTCTGGTCGTACAGCCCCTTGGTGTCGCTGTGGAAGCCGCCGCGGACCAGGTACAGGGCGTACGCGGCGTTCATCACGGGGTAGCCCTGCGCGAGGAGTGCGCTCGGCTTGACCGCGACGTTCAACCAGTGCTCGACCGTCGTACCCGCGGTCACCGGGACGGTGTTGGCGCCGGTGAGTCCGTCGTTCCAGATGCGCAGCTTCCTGCCCTTGCCTGCCGCGTAGGCGTGGACGCGGTTGACGAAGTCGATGAAGGCGTCCTGGGGTGTGGCGTCGGGGCCGTATCTGTCGCGCGCGTAGGTCAGGATCTGCGGGTACTTGGCGAAGTCGGAGCCGAGCATGTACTCGTCGGCTCCCATGTGCCAGGAGGTGGCGGGGAAGACCTCGGCGTACTCGTCGATCAGGCCGGTGTAGTAGGCGAAGGCCTCCGGCCGGGTGATGTCGAGCCGCGAGGGCTGCTTGTCGCCGTCGGAGTCGGTCAGCTGCAGGTCGGGGCGGTTCTCGATCCACGGGTCCATGTGCCCCGGTGAGTTGATCTCGGGGATGATCTCGACGTGGTACCGCTTGCCGAGGGCGACCAGGCGGCGGATCTCGTCCTTGGTGTAGTAGCCCCAGGTGTTGGCCTCGGGGTGGTTCTCGCTCTTCACCTTCAGTTCGAGGAGCAGCTGGTTGAGCTTGTGGTACGCCATCTCGCGGACCAGGTTCTCCAGCCAGGGCAGGGAGACGTGGATGTAGCAGGCGCAGACGCCCACGCCGCGCTCCTTGTAGCGCGGTACGTCGACCGTACGGCCTGCCGGGACGCGGGCGCCCTGGGCGAGGAGTTGGAGGACGGTGCGGGTGCCGTAGAAGGCGCCGGTCTCGGTCGCCGCGGTGATGGTCAGCCGGTTGCCGGAGCGGAGTTCGTAGCCGTCCGTGCCGAGGGCGGTCCGGGAGGGCTGGACGTCGATGACGATGTCACCGGTGCGGGCGCCGCCCCGCACCACGTCGGGCGTGCCGTGGCCCGCGGCGCGCAGGTCGCCGGCGAGGGTGTCGGCGACGCGCCGTTCGCCGGTGCTGTCGGCCACGAGGCGGGTGGAGCGGCCGTAGGTGTAACCGCCGGCTGCGGGTGTCCAGTCGGTCAGGGCGGGCACCGTGACCGGCGCTGCGGCCCGCGTTTCCCGCGCGGCCGCGGGCAGCGGCGCCACGAGCAGCAGCATCAGGCTCAGCACCGCCAGGACACCTGACGATCTCCAGCGTCTCCTCATGAGGCACCCCTATTCATCGGATGTCTGATCATTGGGCGGGCCTCAGGGGCTGTCAATGGGACGCGAAGAGGGCGGAGTTGGCTCATTGATCGGATGACGCGCAGGTCAGCGGCGCGGAGCCGGGAAGGGGCGCCGTGAAAAGTCCAAGAAGAGCCGCCCGAATATCCAAGCGTGGCGCCTCTCGACGCCGGGCCCGCCGCGGGGCAGAGTTCTCCTACATACTCGCGAGTAAGCCCGAGGAGCAGCCGTGACCAGCTGGGTCGGCAGGACCGCCGCCGAGATCGCCGCCGCCGTACGCGAGAAGCGGGCCACACCCCGTGAGGTGGTGGCCGAGCACCTGGCCCGGATCGAGCGCCTCGACCCGCGCGTCGGCGCGTTCCGGGTGGTGCGCGGCGAGGCGGCGCTCGCCGAGGCCGACGAGGTGGCCTCGCGCGGCGACCTCGCCGAACTGCCGCTGGCGGGCGTGCCGGTGGCCATCAAGGACAACCTCGCGGTGCGCGGCGAGTCCAAGCGGATCGGCTCGGCGGCGACGCCGGACACCCCGGCCGACGACGACCATGTGACCGTGGCCCGGCTGCGGGCGGTCGGCGCGGTGGTCGTGGGGCTGACGAACGTGCCGGAGCTGTGTGTCTTCGGCACCACGGAGGGCGTGCACGGCACCGCCCGCAACCCGTGGGACACCTCGCGCACGGCGGGCGGTTCGTCCGGCGGCAGCGCGGCCGCGGTCGCCGCGGGCATGGTGCCGATCGCCCTCGGCAACGACGGCATGGGCTCGCTGCGCATCCCGGCCGCCAACTGCGGCCTGATCACCATCAAGCCGGGCTACGGCGTGGTCCCGGCCGGCGTCAGCGACGGCGACTGGTTCGGCATGTCGGAGAACGGCCCGCTGGCCACGACGGTCGAGGACACCCGCCTGATGCTGTCGGTCCTCGCCGGCACCGACGTCGTACGGCCGGACGCGCCCGGCACGCACCGGATCGCGGTGTCGCTGCGCAGCCCCCTCGCCGGGGTCACCATCAGCAAGCCGTACGCGACCGCCGCCCGCGACGCCGCCGGGCTGCTGATCAAGGCCGGTCACCAGGTGCGGCGCGCCGACCCGCCGTACCCGATGTCCCTCGGTGTCACCTCGCTGACCCACTGGACGGCGGGCACGGCCGAGGACGCCCGGGGTCTCGATCTCCGGCAACTCACCCGCCGGACCCGGGTCCACGCCACCGTCGGCAGGCGCTTCGTCGGCCGGGTGCGGGGCGGCGCGAGCCGGGAGCGGCTGCGCCGGCGTCTGGAGCCGTTCTTCGCCGAGTACGACGTGCTCCTCACCCCGGCCCTCGCCCGCCGCTCCCCCAGGTCCGAGCCCTGGCACGAGCGGGGCTGGCTGCGCAACGTCCTGGCCAACACCAACTACTCGCCGATGACTCCCCCGTGGAACCTCACCGGATGGCCCGCGATGGCGATCCCCTTCGGCACACTCCCCTCCGGCGCCCCCGCCGCCGTACAACTGGTGGGGCGTCCCGGCTCGGAGGCGGACCTGCTGGGCCTGGCGGAGCAGATCGAGAAGCTGCGGCCCTGGCGGCGGACGGCTCCGCTGGACGAGGCCGTGTCGTCGTAGGACTCAGATCGCGCCGGTCCCATCGGCGAAGGGGCCGGTGCCGGTGAACGCCAGCCGTGCGAAGCGCTCGCCGATGCGGCGGTGGGTGGCGGCGTCCGGGTGGAGGCCGTCGGGCAGGGGCAGTTCGGCGGAGTCGGTCTCGCCGTAGAGCTCGCGGCCGTCGAGGTAGTGCAGGTTCGGGTCGTCGGCCGACCGCTGCTTCACGATGCGGGCCAGCTCGTCGCGGATGACGCCCAGGGTCAGCTTGCCGCTCGCGCGCTCCGCCGGGTCTCCCATGGCGACGAACCGCAGCCGGCCGGCGCTCATGCCGCTGAAGTCGGGGGCGCAGGGGCCGGGTGTGTCCTCGTGGATCGGGCACAGGATGGACGACACGACGAGCAGCGGCGTCGTCGGCCGGCCCTCCCGGATGGTGTCGAGGAATCCGTGGACCGCGGGCCCGAAGGCACGCAGCCGCATCAGGTCGACGTTGACCAGGTTGATGCCGATCTTGACGCTGATGAGGTCGGCGGGGGTGTCGCGCAGGGTGCGGGCGGTGAACGGGTCGAGCAGCGCGCTTCCGGCCAGGCCGAGGTTGATCAGCTCCACGCCGCCGAGCGAGGCGGCGAGCGCGGGCCAGACGCCGGTGGGGCTCGCGGCGTCGGATCCGTGGCTGATGGAACTGCCGTGGTGCAGCCACACCCTGCGGCCGGTATCACGGGCGGGCTCGACGGGGGCGTCGGTGCGCAGGGCGATCAGTTCGGTGGTCTCGTTGTGCGGCAGCCAGATCTCGATGTCCTTGTCGCCTGCGGGCAGTCCGGTGAAGCGGACGGTGCCGGGCGGGCCGGGCCGCTGCTCGGCGGTTCCCGCGGTCATGTCGACGGTCACGACGTTGCCGCCGGTCACGCTGCCCTGCCCCGCCGGGCGGCCGTCGACGATCAGGTCGTACACGCCGTCGGGACGGGGCGGCGCGCCCACATAGGCTCGCTTGGTGCGCAGCGCGTCCAGTTCGACGGCGGTGGCCCGGGTGCGGAACGCCAGCCGTACACCGGAGGGCTGCGACTCGGCCATGGCCAGCTGCCCGTCGGTGTTCTGGGCGCGGGCCCGGGCGGGCAGCCGGTGCGGCAGCACTCCGCGCTCGGTGTGCTCGATGTCGAGGGCGCCGCGCAGGAGGGCGGCGGTGACGGGCGTGGTGATCCAGTCGCGCCGGGTGTCGCGCTCGGTGTCCATGTTGTCCTCCGCCTGTGGTCAAGGGGTGGGCTCGGTGGGCCAGTTGCGCAGGAGGGCGTCGAGGGCGTCCAGGATCCGCGTCCAGGTCTCCTCGGAGTCGGGGGCGCTGTGGCTGAAGCCGCCGGCGGACTCCAGGCTGGCGTAGCCGTGGAAGACGCTGCCCAGCAGCCGCACGGCGTGGGTCGCGTCCGGTTCGGTCAGGTCGTAGCCGCGCAGGATCGCCCGGGTCATCTGCGCGTGCCGGACGCCCGCACTGGCGGCCGCCGTCTCGGGGTCGAGCCGCATCCGCGCGGCGGCGGCCCGGCCGGGGTGGTCGCGGCCGTAGTCGCGGTAGACGTTCGCGAAGGCCACCAGGGCGTCCTTGCCGGCCCGGCCCGCGATGGCGTCGGCGGCCCGGTCGGCCAGCTCCTCCAGCGCGAAGAGCGAGATCCGCGTCTTGAGGTCCTGGGAGTTCTTCACATGCGAGTACAGACTCGCGACCTTGACGTCGAACCGCCGGGCGAGTTCCGACGCGGTCACCAGCTCGAAGCCGATCTCGTCGGCCAGCTCCGCACCGGCCCGGACCAGTCGTTCCGTGCTCAGTCCCACGCGTGCCACAACAGCCCTCCCGTTCGCCGTAAACGATTATGCATTCACCTAAAGCGTTTAGGCAAACAGGGAAGGCGCGAAGGTGATCGACTAAAGCGCCCGGTACATGATGTGCAGCCCCACCCGCCCGTGCCGGGGATGGTCGAAGGCCTCCGGGACCGTGCCGAGAATCGTGAAACCGAGGGAGGTCCACAGGTGCACGGCCGGGTTGGTCTCGACGACGGCGTTGAAGACCATGCCCCGATAGCCCTCGGCCTTGGCCACGACCAGCAGATGCTCGGCGAGGGCACGGCCGATGCCGCGCCCGGCGTGGCCGGGGTCGACCATGAAGCCGGCGTTGGCGATACGGGCGGCGGGGCCGCCGTAGTTGGGGGTGACGTAGGCGGAGGCGACGACGACTCCGGCGTCGTCCTCGACGACGTGGACGCTCTTGGCCGGGTTCATCCACAAGGCCCGGGCGGCGTCCTCGGAGGTGTCCGGGTCCCACGTGTAGGTCTCGCCGGCGGCGACGATCCGGTGCCAGAAAGACCAAATCCGCGGCCAGTCGTCGGCCGCGGCTTCTCTGATCTGCATGGGCGTGAGTCTCGCACGCCCATGCGTCCGGCAATCGCGAAGGGCTCTGCCCCTTCGGTCGACCCGTCAGTCGACGCTGGGCAGGATGTGGGGCTCGGCGAGGTCGTCCTCATAGCCCGCCAGGCGGATGGGGGCGGACCTGGCCCACACGTCGAGACTGCCGATCTCCTTGGACCGGCGGCCCGCGCGCTCCGTGCGTTCCTTGGGGCGCTGTTCGCGATTCGTCTGCTCAGGTGTCACCGCGCACTCCTTCTGTGTCGGATCACCCTCGGGGCGAGGCCGGTCCAGTCTGCGGTCCGGTGCTCGACGCCCGCTCGGGTCTTACTCAAAGTCGGCTCGGACGCGGTGGCGCCGGTGTACTGGTGTGAGAGCAGGCCGTTGTGCACCGGCTTGTCCCGGGACGGACCGTGGGTGTGGGTTGGGACCCTGTCATGCTGTCCGTCCGCTACAGACTAACCAAATGAGCGGGTGGCCGCTCGATGGGGCTGCAAACAAGGGGTAACTATCCGGAGTCGACCGGATTTCACCTGCCCGCCACCTCCCGTTTCATTACTATTCGCGGCATTTACGAGTCACTCGTTCGGCTCAACGACATCGCGTCGTCCCCCGCCGGACCCCACCACGCCGCGCAGTTCAGGTCCCGTTGGCCGAATCGCAAGGCGGCCATGATCTGCTCGGGTACGCCAACGGCCGGCCGGCGGGAGGACTGACGCATGGAGCTGCGCAGTGTCGAAGAGCTGATGGATCTGCTGTACGCCTGCCCGCACCAGCCCGCGTTGCGGACCGCCGCGCTGCTGCGCCGTAGCCGCCCCGCCGACAAGGAGCTCCAAGTGGCGGGCCTGGTCCACGACATCGGCCGCCTGCTGGGCCCCGGCGACGAGACCCGCCGTACCGAGCACGCCGCCGAAGCCGTACGGCAGCTGCTCGGCGAACGCGTCCACCGCCTCGTCGGCCGCCACGACCCCGGCACGGACGAGGACGCGCTGCGCCTGCGCCTGGCGGTCGAGGAGAGCCGGGCCACCTGTTTCGACGCCGGGGTGCTGGAGGACTGGCGCACGGTCCTGGAACTGGTGGCGGCACGTCACTCGCGTCTCGGGGCTGTTGACTGACGGCCCGTCATGAGACGGTACGGCGATGACGTCGTCGTACGCACTCCGGGGCAGGGCCGCCGTCGTCACGGGCGGTACGCGCGGCATCGGCAGGGCGGTCGCCGAGCATCTGACGCGGGCCGGCGCGCTCGTGTGCGTGACCGCGCGGGACGCCGACGAGGTGCGGCGGACGGCCGCCGACCTGGGCGGCGTCGGAGCGGCCGGCAGTGTGGCCGATCCGGAGCACCTCCGGGAGGTCGTGGACCTGGCCCTGCGCGAGTTCGGCCGGCTCGACGTGCTCGTCAACAACGCGGCGACCAACCTGCCGTACGGCCCGCTCATGGACGTCGACCCCCTCGCCTGGCGCGAGTCCTTCACCGTGAACGTCGAGGCCCCGCTACGGCTCGTCCAGTGCGCCTGGCGGGCCTGGATGCGCGAACACGGCGGCGCGGTGATCAACGTCTGCACGGAAGGCGCCACTCACGTCGGCCCCCGTATCGGCGCCTACGGCACCACCAAGGCGGCCCTGCTCCACCTCACCCAGCAACTGGCGGGCGAACTGGCCCCGAAGGTACGGGTCAACTCCGTCTCGCCCGGGCTGGTCCGCACGGAGATGGCACGGTTCGTGTGGGAGCCGGGCGAGGAGGAAGTGGCCGCCGGGCTGCCCCTGGGCCGGATCGGCGAGCCGGACGACATCGCCCGCGCCGTGGTCTGGCTGGCCTCAGAGGAGGCGGAGTGGGTGACAGGGACGGACCTGCTGGTGGATGGCGGGACACGGGTACGCGCGGCCGGCACGGCAAAGGGATACGCAGTCCACGGGCACCTACGATCGCGCGGCCCTGCCACCCCCTAGGGGCGCGGGGCTGAATCAATTTGCGGCTCCGCCGCGTGGGCGCGACCAGCCCCCGCACTCCCGCAGACGCACCACCGGCCGTACCTACCACTTACCGGGCGCGTAGTCCTTCAAGAAGACCCCGTACACATCCTCACCGGCCTCACCCCGCACGATCGGGTCGTACACCCGAGCCGCACCATCGACCAGGTCGAGCGGCGCATGGAACCCCTCCTCGGCAAGCCGCAGCTTGTCGAAGTGAGGCCGCTCATCGGTGATCCACCCGGTGTCGACCGACGTCATCAGGATGCCGTCACTCTGGAACATCTCCTGCGCACTGGTCCGCGTCACCATGTTCATCGCGGCCTTGGCGGCATTCGTGTTCGGATGCCCCGCGCCCTTGTAACCGCGCCCGAACACCCCCTCCATCGCGGACACGTTCACGACGTACGCCCGCCCGCTCGCCGCCTTCTTCGCGGCGTCGGCCATCGCCGGCCGCAGCTTGCTGATCAGGATGAACGGCGCCGTGTAGTTGCACAGCTGGGTTTCGAGAAGCTCCACCGGCGAGATCTGCTCGATGGTCTGCACCCAGGTGTTGCTGTCGACGACGTCCGGCACGAGCCCGCCCGCGTCGATCGCGGTGCCGTCGAGGTGCCGGGCGACGCTGGCGTTGCCCGCGACCAGGGCGAGGTCGGCGACCTGCTGGGCGTCGATGCCGGAGATTCCGGCGGGCAGGGAGGCAAGGCCATCGACCGCGCCGGAGCCGAAGGCGCCGATGACGTGGTGGGCGGGGAGTTCACCGGCCGGCAGCGGAGCGCTCTCGCCCTCGACGAGGGCGGCGTACGCGGAGGGCAGCCGGCGCACGGTCTGCGTCGCGTTGTTGACGAGGATGTCGAGCGGACCGGCCTCGGCGACCTGGTCGGCGAGGGCGACGGCCTGGGCCGGGTCACGCAGGTCGATGCCGACGACCTCCAGGCGGTGCATCCAGTCGCCGGAGTCGTCCATGGCCTTGAACCGGCGGATGGCGTCCTTCGGGAAGCGCGTGGTGATCGTCGTGTGCGCGCCGTCCCGCAGCAGCCTGAGCGCGATGTACATGCCGATCTTGGCGCGCCCGCCGGTGAGCAGGGCGCGCTTGCCGGTGAGGTCGGCGCCGGCGTCGCGCTTGGCGCGGTTCAGGGCGGCGCAGTCCGGACAGAGCTGGTGGTAGAAGTAGTCGACTTCCACGTACCGGGTCTTGCAGGTGTAGCAGGAGCGCGGGCGCTGGAGTATCCCGGCGATCTTGCCGGCCTCGGTGGCCGACGACGGCAGGATGCCCTCGGTCTCGTCGTCGATGCGCTGCGCCGAGCCGGTCGCCGTGGCCTCCGTGACCGCCTTGTCGTGCGCGGTCTTGGCGGCCCGGCGCTCCTGGCGGCGGCGCTGCTTGACGGTGCGGTAGATCCCCGCGGTGGCCCGGCGCACGGCGATGGCATCGGGGTGGTCGACCTCCAGCTTGTCGAGCTCGTCGAGCACGCTGAGGCAGACGGCGAGCCGCTCCGGGTCGATGCCGGGGCCGTGGACGACCTCGTCACCGGACTCGTGCACGACCTCGTTCGCGGTCGCCGAGCCTTCCTCTGTCACCGTCATCGCGCTGCCGTTTCCCTGATCACCCGAGCGGCGCTCCGACCGCGCCCGCTTTCGAACGGGGAATTGTACGGAGCGCCGGGTCACTCCTCCAAAATCCGGCGGAGTGACCCGTGGAACCGGGGGCTCAGGGAGCGCAGGCGGCGATCAGCGACTCCACCTCCTCCTGGACGGCCCTGGCCAGCACGTCGAGATCCGGTACGGCCGCGGCGTCGGCGACGAGCCCGTAGTGGACGCGCCCCCGGTACGTCGAGATCGCGACGGCCAGGGACTGGCCGCGGGCCAGCGGGGCGAACGGGAAGACCTCGGTGACCTGGTGGCCGCCGAGCTTCAGGGCGATGCCGGGCAGCGGCACGCTGGTGACCAGGATGTCGAACCAGAGCCGGGCGGCCTGGCTGACCAGCGGTCCGCCGAGCCGGTGGCCGAGCGCCGGGACGTGGTCGGCGAGCAGCGCGACGGCGCCCGCGCCCCGGTTGGGGCCGGCGTCCTTGTTGCGGTCCATGGCGGTGCGGACCGTGGCGAGGCGGCGCAGCGGGTCGGGGTCGTCGACCGGAAGCCGTATCAGGTAACCCGAGAGCCGGTTGCCCTGTGGGTGCGCGGTGCGGGGCCGGCGCTTGGAGACGGGGATCAGGGCGCGGGGCGCGACACCCTCGCTGCCGTCGCCGCGCTCGTCGAGCCAGCGGCGCAGGGCGCCGGCGACGACGGCGATCAGGACGTCGTTGACGGTGCCGCCGACGGCCTTGCGGATCACGTGCACATCGTCGATGTCCACGACGACACCGGCGGTACGGCGGGTGCCGCTGGGCTCGGCGGTCAGCGCGGACGACGAGCGCATCCCGAGGGTGGAGACGGCGACGGAGGCGCCGATGTCCAGGGCACGGCCGACGTCCGAGAGGGCGCCGCGCACGAGTCCCGGCAGCCTGCGCACGTCGGGAAGGCCACGGCCGCCGGGCTCTTCGGGGCGGGGTTTGCGGGCGGGCATGTCCATGGGGTCGAGGACGGCGGCGGCGAGCGTCAGCGCGCGCAGTCCGTCGGCGAGGGCGTGGTGGAACTTGAACAGCACGGCGAAGGACACGCCGTCCTCTCCCGGCAGCACATGCGCCTCCCACGGCGGCCGGCCGCGCTCCAGCGGCCGTTCCATGAGCCGGCCCGCGACCGCCTGGAAGTCGGAGGTCGGGGCGTGCAGCCGGACGTGGTCGAGCGGATCGAAGTCCGGGGCGGGCTCACGGGTCGCTCCGCCGAACGAGAACGGCTGGAGGAGGCCGACCGGCTGCCAGGCGTCACGGATGCGCATCCGCAGTCCCGGCACGGCGGCGGCCCGGGCGGCGAGCAGGTCGGCCGCGTGGGCGCCGGCGGTGGGCGAGTGCGCCGTGAAGACGCCGAGCGCGCCCAGGTGCATGGGGTGTTCCGCGGACTCGATGTTCCAGAACGCCAGGTCGAGAGGGGCGAGCAGGTCAGAAGTCAATGGCTTGCCTCGCGTCGACGAAGGGTGGACCAGCAGTCAATCGCCCTCTGGCGATTACAGTCAAGTACGATCAAGCTACGCTCAGTTAACGGCAGATTAAGTCCCGCCCCTCGTGAAAGGGGCGGGACTCATGGTGCATATGAGGTCACTTCAGCACGGGTAGCGGCACCGGGCATCCCGACGGTGTCACCCGGGAGGCGTCACGGATGAGTGCCTCGTGAGCGGACCTGACCCGTTCCGCGTCCGGTTTGAGCACCGCGCGGTCGTAGGTCAGCAGCCCGTTCAGCTCACCCTCGACGTCCGTGATCTGGGTGTACACGGCACCGTTGCCGCCCCGGCAGACCAGGGCGCGCACCTCGTCGAGCTTGGTGAGGTAGTCGTCCGTGTAGGTCGCCGGGTCGACGTCGACGTACGACTGCTGCACCGACCAGGCGTGACCGGGCACCGCGAGGCCGAGGCCGCCGTACTCGCCGCTGACCAGTGCCCGTTCGCCGTCGGGGCGCGGCGGCAGGGCGGGGCTGGGATAGCCGTGCTCGTCCATGATGTCGCCGGCGCCTCCGTCGGCCCCGAGGTTCAGCCCCGACTGGTTGTTGACCAGCCGGGTCGGGTCCCAGGCCTTCGCCTGCTCGGCGACGCGGCCGATGTCGTACTGGCCCCAGCCCTCGTTGAAGGTCACCCACATGACGACCGACGGGCTGCTGATGTGCTCGTCGATCATCTGCTTCATCTCGCGCTCGTACTGGGCGCGGGCCTCGGCACCGGGGTTCACCCCGGCGGTCATCGCGGGCATGTCCTGCCACACCAGCAGACCCAGCCGGTCGGCCCAGTGGAACCAGCGGTCCGGCTCGACCTTGATGTGCTTGCGCACCGAGTTGAAGCCCAGTTTCTTGTGCGCCTTCAGGTCGTACGCGAGGGCCTCGTCGGTCGCCGCGGTGTGCAGGCCGTCGGGCCAGAAGCCCTGGTCGAGGGTGGCCATCAGGAAGATCGGTTCCCCGTTGAGGACCGTGCGCGGCACGCCGTTCACCTTCTCGACGGCGATGGAGCGCATCCCGAAGTAGCTGCCGACGCGGTCGGCGCCGACGGTCACCTTCAGGTCGTACAGGAAGGGGTCGTCGGGTGACCACAGGTGCGGGTCGCGGAGGGTGAGCGTGAGGGGCTGTCCGGTGCGGCCGCTCGCGGTGGCGACCTTGCGCCGTCCCTCGTACGCCGTCGCCGTGACGGGGACTCCGTCGCGCACACCCTGAGCCTCGACGGTGAGCGTGCCGGCGTCGACGTCGGGCGTGAGCTTGAGCCCGTCCACGTGATCCGGGGCGACCGGCTCCATCCACACCGTCTGCCAGATGCCGGAGGACGGGGTGTACCAGATGCCGCTCGGGTCCAGGCGCTGCTTGCCCAGCGGTGGGTTCTCGCCGTTGGCCGCGTCGGTCGGGTCGTACACGCCGACGATCAGCTCCTGGGTGCGGCCGGGCTTCAGCGCGGCGGTGACGTCGGCACCGAACTTGTCGTAGCCGCCCGTGTGCTCGGTGACCTTGGTGCCGTTGACGTACACCTCGGTACGCCAGTCGACGCCGCCGAAGTTGAGCCTGAGGCGCTTGCCGGAGCCGATGCGCCAGTCGGCCGGGACCGTGAAGGTGCGGCGGTACCACATGCGGTCCTCGTGGCGTTCGACGCCGGAGAGCTGGGACTCGACGGGGTACGGGACGAGGATCCGCTCGGGCAGGTCCTTGCCGACCGGGGGCCGCTCCCCCGCCTCGGCCGCCGCGAACTGCCAGCGGCCGTTGAGGTTGCGCCAGGCGGGGCGGGTCAGCTGGGGCCGCGGGTATTCGGGGTGGGCGTTGTCCGGGCCCACCTCGTCGGCCCACCTCGTGCGCAACTGGTACGTCGAGCGGTTGGGGCCGCTGCTCAGGAAGCGTTTGACAACGTTGCCGTCGGCGGTGGCCAGACCGCCTTCACCGTCGTAGCGGATGTCGGCCGTGCCGCGAGCGGTGCCGATCCTGTTGCCGACCACGGGTTCCTTCAGCGCGACCAGGAGCGCCCTGGGGTCGGCGGGGTCCAGCGCGGCCGTCCCGAGGGGCCAGGTGGCGCCGCCGATGACCGCGTCCAGGTGGTCGATGACGCCGGCCGGGGGTGCGGCGAGTTTCCGGGCGAAGTCGAGCTTGAGCGTACGGCCGTCGGCGAGGACCGTGGCCGCGACGGCCCCGTCGTAGTCGAAGCCGTCGGGGAGGCGGAACGCGGACTGCGGGACGGGCTCCTTGGCGCCGCCGGGCTCGGTCCAGCGCAGGTGGAGGTTGGAGCCGCCGTAGTGCTCGAAGTACTCGACCTTGATGTCGTAGGCCGTGCCGGCGGTCAACTCGACGGGCGGGGCGGTCTGTTCGCGGTCCCAGTCGTCGACCCAGTGGTCGATGGCGAGCCGTCCGTCGATCCAGAGACGGAAGCCGTTGTCGGCGCTGATCGAGAAGGTGTGCGAGCCGGTCCGCTCCGGCACGATCCTCCCGGTCCACCGGACACTGACGTCGTCCGGGCGTCCGGTGGTGAAGGCCAGGCGTGGTTCCAGGTTGTCGAAGTCGAGGGCGGGGTCGAAGGCGGTCGCCTTGAGCTCGTGGAAGTCGAAGGCGCCGGGGGCGGACTGGGTGTAGTACTCGCCCTTGAGGCCGTGGATCTCCACGGGGTCGTCGGCCGCGGCCGGGGCGGGTGTCGCGGTCAGGCCGGCGAGGCCGAGGGCCCCGGCGAGCAGGAACACCAGTCGGTTTCTGATCCGTCGTGTGCGCACAGAGCCTCCATAACAACGTTGTCATGGACAACACTTGGCAGAACACCACGGATTTCACCATCCACCCAGGTACATGACAAGACTTAGGTACAGGCCAATCCTCGGCGTCCCCCGGGAGGAGGTACGCCGAGGTCCTCTCGGCCCGCTAGGGGACCTGCTGGCCCTTCCCCAGCGCGATGACCCCGCCCTTGGAGACGGTGTACAGCTCGGCGTCCCGCTCCGGGTTGACGCCGATCGTCGCGCCCGGAGGCACCTCGACGTTCTTGTCCAGCACGGCACCGCGCACCACCGCGCCCCGCCCGATGCGCACGTTGTCGTGCAGGACCGCTCCCTGCACCACGGCCCCCGGGTCGACCACGACGCCCGGCGACAGCACGGACCGGGTGACCTGGCCGCGTATGAGGCAGCCGGCGCTGATGATGGACTCGCTGGCCATGCCGCCCGCGTTGAAGCGGGCCGGGGAGAGCTGGTTGGAGTGGGTGTAGATGGGCCAGTTGCGGTTGTACAGGTTGAAGGCGGGGCGCTCGGCGATCAGGTCCATGTGGGCGTCGTAGTACGCGTCCAGGGTGCCGACGTCCCGCCAGTAGCCCCGGTCGCGGTTGGTCTCGCCGGGGACGTGGTTGGCGCTGAAGTCGTAGAGCTGGGCCTCGCCCCGGTCGGTGAGCTGGGGCAGGATCGAACCGCCCATGTCGTGCACGGAGTTCTCGTCCTCGGCGTCCCGCTGGAGCGCCTCGATGAGGGCCTTGGTGGTGAAGAGGTAGTTGCCCATCGAGGCGAAGACGGTCTCCGGGTCGTCCGGGAGGCCGGGCGGGTCGGCGGGCTTCTCCAGGAAGCGTTCCACGGTCAGACCGTCCGAGCCGGGGCTGATCACGCCGAAGGACGACGACTCGCCGCGCGGCACCCGGATGCCCGCCACCGTCACTCCCGCGCCGCTCTCGATGTGCTGGGCGAGCATCTGGCGCGGGTCCATGCGGTACACGTGGTCGGCGCCGAACACCGCGACGTACTCGGGGCGTTCGTCGTAGACCAGGTTCAGGGACTGCAGGATCGCGTCCGCGCTGCCCAGGTACCAGCGCGGGCCGAGGCGCTGCTGGGCCGGGACCGGGGTGACGTAGTTGCCGAGCAGGCTGGACATCCGCCAGGTCGTGGTGATGTGCCGGTCCAGCGAGTGCGACTTGTACTGCGTGAGGACGCAGATGCGCAGGATGTCGGCGTTGACGAGGTTGGAGAGGACGAAGTCGACCAGGCGATACGTTCCTCCGAAGGTGACCGCTGGTTTCGCGCGGTCCGCGGTCAGGGGCATCAGGCGTTTGCCTTCTCCGCCCGCGAGTACGATTCCGAGCACCGAAGGTCCGCCACGACGCATGGCCGCTCCCCTCACCGTGGTTGATGCCAGCCTGCCCCTGAGCAGCGCGCGCTAAGCCTGTTTGAGGATCTCCCCGTAGAGCCGTGCCGTCCGCCGCGCCACCGCGTCCCAGCCGAACTCCCCCACCGCGCGCTCCCGTCCGGCCTCGCCCATCCGACGGGCGGTCTCCGGGTCACCGATCACCGAGTCCAGGGCCCGCGCGAGGCCGGCCTCGAAGGCCTCGGCGTCGTCGTCCAGCGGGACGAGCAGGCCGCTCTTGCCGTCGTCGACGACCTCGGGGATGCCGCCGACCCGCGAGGCCACCACGGGAGTTCCGCAGGCCATCGCCTCCAGGTTGACGATGCCGAGGGGTTCGTACACCGACGGGCAGACGAACACGGCGGCATGCGTGAGGAGTTGGATCACCTCGGGGCGCGGCAGCATCTGCGGGATCCAGTGCACGCCCTCGCGGACCCGGCTCAGCTCCTGGTAGAGATCGCGGAACTCCTGGTCGATCTCGGGGGTGTCGGGGGCACCGGCGCACAGTACGACCTGTGCGGCCGGGTCGATGTCCCGTACCGCGCGCAGCAGATGGGGCACGCCCTTCTGGCGGGTGATGCGGCCGACGAAGAGGACGTACGGGCGGTCGGCGTCGAGGCCGAAGCGGGCGAGGACGTCGGTGCGGTGGTCGGGCCGGTACAGGGTGGTGTCGATGCCGTTGTGGACGACATGGACGCGGCCCGGGTCGAGCGTGGGATAGCAGCCGAGGATGTCCTCGCGCATGGCTCCGGAGACGGCGATCACCGCGTCGGCGGCCTCGATCGCGGTCCGCTCGGCCCAGCTGGACAGGGCGTATCCGCCGCCGAGTTGCTCGGCCTTCCAGGGGCGCAGCGGTTCCAGCGAGTGGGCGGTCATCACATGCGGGATGCCGTACTGGAGCTTGCCGAGGTGGCCGGCGAGGTTGGCGTACCAGGTGTGGGAGTGGACGAGTTCGCGGCCTTCGAGCCCGGCGGCCATGGCGAGGTCCACGGAGAAGGTGCGCAGCGCGTCGTTGGCGGTGTCGAGCGCGGACCACGGGCGGTGGCGCTGTACGCCGACCCCTCGGCCCTCGCCCCAGCAGTGCACCTCGAGGTCGACGAGGTCCCTCAACTCCCGGGCGAGGAACTCGACATGGACACCCGCGCCGCCGTACACGTCCGGCGGGTACTCCCGGGTCAGCAGTCCCACACGCACCCGGAACCCCCTGTTCTCAGCGGCTGGTTGCCCTTTCATGGTCACCCAGATGTGGCGCGTGGGGAAGAGCGCGGGGGTCGTGTGAAGCAACAGTCACCGCACACGCCCCCGCCCGGCACGCGGTAGTAGAGGCAGCAGCTGCGGCGGCGGAACGCGGTCCCGGTGCGGGTGCCGGTGGCGGCGAGGAGGGGGTGGGCGAAGAGTTCCGCGGTCAGGGCGCGGGTGCGGACGGCGGCGTCCGTACGGCCGTGGGCGCGCGCCCACTGGTCGAGTTGCCGGGCCGCGGCCGCGAGCGCCGAGCCCGCGTTGCCCCACAGCAGGCCGGTGGCGACACGGTGGCGGGTGTGCAGGGCGGCGGTCAGGGGTTCCAGGTGGGCGCGCAGGACCGCGTCCGCGATGTCCGCCGCGTCGGCCGCGTCGGCCGGCAGTGGTCGTACCTCGGTGAGCCACAGGTCGTCGGGGGCGCTGCCCTCGGGGTCCCAGAGCAGCAGCCGCGGGTCGAGGTCGGGGAGGCGACCGTACAGCGCGGCACAGCCGAGCGTCACCGACCACAGCCGCGCCGCGAGGCCCTGCTGGGCGATGGAGGCGGCGATCCGCGGCTCGGGGGCGCGCAGGGCGTCCGCGACCTTCCGGACGCGGCGGCCCAGGGGATCTGCCTGAGGATCCTCCGGGGGGTTTGCGTAGGTCTGCGCCAGAGTCGGGAGTGGCCGAAGTGCTACCCCTGCCGTGTGTAGTACGAAGAAGCCGCCCAGCGGCCGGAGCGCGGCGAGATCGGGGTCGAGGTCCACGAAGAGCAGTAGTACCAAGGCCTCTCAGGGGCGTCACCTCGGGGGTTCCACCGAGGGTCACCCGCCTGGGGGATGAGACCGGCGGCGTAATACTCCATCGGCAGTACGACACAGTGCGTGCTCTGGTACGACGACGGGAAGAGCTTTTCGGGGCATCGTGTTGGTTATGAGAGCCGACCGTTCGCCGCGCCGGGGTAACCGCCCCCGCCTCACGCAGAGGAGCAGCTCATGAGTGCCCTCGCGTTGTCCGTGCTGCTGTCGCTCGTCTCCGCCGTCGCGTACGCGGGCGGGGCGATCGTGCAGGAGCGTGTCGCGGTGTCCTCCCCGGGACAGCAGTTCGCGCCGATGCGTCGGCCGGGCTGGTGGGCGGCGGTCGCGCTGAACGGCCTCGGTGGGCTGCTGCACGTGGTGGCGCTGGCTTTCGGACCGCTGAGTCTGGTGCAGCCGCTGGGTGCCCTGACGATCGTGTTCGCGCTGCCGATGGCGGCGCTCTTCGTGGGCCGCAAGGCCGGTTCGACGGCCTGGCGGGGCGCGATCATGGCGACCGTGGGTCTCGCCGGGCTGCTGTCCCTGGTCGGCTCCTCGGAGTCGCAGTCGCTGGCCACCGCCGAGCGGGTGGGCGTGGCCCTGGTGACCGGCGGCATCGTCGTGGCCCTGATGATCGCGGGCCGGGCGGCCCACCGCCACCCGGCGGTGCGCAGCATGCTGCTCGCGACCGGCTCCGGCATAGCGTTCGGCATGTCCTCGGTGTTCACGAAGGTCGTCGCGGTGGACTGGGACGGCAGGGTGTCGATGGCCGACGTGCCCGCGCTGGCGACGATAGGCGTCTTCGCGACGGCCGGCATGCTGCTGTCCCAGGCCGCCTACCGGGGCGCGGGCCTCGCGGCGCCGCTGGCCACGCTGACGGTCGTGAACCCGGTGGTGGCGGCCGCGGTCGGCATCACGATGTTCGGAGAGACCTTCCGCTACGCCACCACGGGCACCGTGCTCGCCCTGGGCTGTGGTGTGGTCGCGGCGGGTGGCCTGATCCTGCTGACGACGGAGCGGATCGCGCGTACGGAGGCCGAGACGGGCGTGGCGCTTCCGGAGGCGGTGCGCTCCGGGGAGACCCTGGCCGAGCCGGCCCTTGCTGGCCCCGCCCTGGACGCGGTGCCCGCCGCGGAGCTGCTCGGTGGCCTTCCGGAGCAGGCCGGGACGAGGCAGCGCGAGGACATCGTCGTACCGGACGGCATCGAGGGCATCCTCATTCCGGTGCAGATCGCGCAGGAGCCGTACGAGGACGCCGAGGAGCCCGTTCCCGGCCATCTGGAGTCCCCGAACCTCTACGGCCCGTTCTACGGCGGCCCGTACGTCCCGATGATGCCGGTCGTCGACCGGCACCGGATGCGCGTCAAATCCTGACGCCGCCCGCCCGGAGGTAGGCCACCGGGTCGATGTCGGAACCGAAACCGGGCCCCGTCCGCACCTCGAAGTGCAGATGCGGGCCCGTGCTGTTGCCCGTGGACCCGGAGCGGCCGATGCGCTGGCCCGCGCCCACCGACTGCCCGTCCTTCACGGAGATCGCCGAGAGATGGGCGTACTGGCTGTAGCGGCCGTCGGTGTGCCGGATCACCACCTGGTAGCCGAACGAGCCCTCCCACCCGGCGCTCACGACCCGCCCCGCACCGACGGCCTTCACGGAGGTGCCGGTCGGCACCGCGAAGTCGACGCCGGTGTGGTAGCCCTTCGACCACAGGGCACCGGCCTTGCGGTACGGCGTGCCGGTGGACGCGCTCACCGGGGAGACCAGCGAGCGGCTGCTCGTGGTGGCCTGCTCCTGCCGCTCGGACGAGGTCTTCTCGGGGGTCGGCCTGGGCTTGGGCTTGGGCGTGGCCGTCGGCTTGGGCTGAGGCTTGGGTGCGGCCGTCGGCCCGCTCGTCGTCGTGGCCGCCTTGCCGCGCAGCGCGAGCCGCTGCCCCGGCAGGATCAGGTCGGGGTCGGCGCCTACGGCCTCGCGGTTCGCGGCGTACAGGCCCCGCCAGCCGCCCCGGACCTGCTGCGACTCCGCGATCCCGGAGAGCGTGTCGCCGTGGACCACGGTGTACATCTCGGCGGTGCCCGCCCGTGACTGGGGCGTGGTCTGCGGTTGGACGTCCTGGACGGAGGTCTTCTGGCCGGTGCGGCCGGTGCCGCGGCTGTCACGCGTGTCGCGGGTGCCGGCCGGGTGGATGTCGGGGGTGTCCCCGCCCCGGGTCAGCCCGGCCCGTACCGAGCACACCGGCCAGGCGCCGGGGCCCTGGCCGTCGAGGACCTTCTCGGCCACGGCGATCTGCTGGTCCTTGGTGGCCAGATCCGCGCGCGCCGCGTACCGCGGGCCGCCGTAGGCCTCCCACGTCGACTGGGCGAACTGGAGTCCGCCGTAGTAGCCGTTGCCGGTGTTGACGTCCCAGCGGCTGGTCGACTCGCAGGCGGCGACCTTGTTCCAGGTGCTGACGTCGGCCGCCTGCGCGGTGCCGGTGCCGATGAAGGGGAGCGCCATGCCGGCGCCGCCCGCGGTGACGGTGAGCGAGGCGCGGTTGATCCTGTTCGGCTGGTACCGGCGGTGCCGACCGCGTACGGCCATGACGGAGCCCCCCATTGACATGCGTCAGGAGGGGCAAAAGTAAGCGCTGCGAACAGGCCATGACAAGACGGCAATTCAGCCGCCTCTTCGCGCCAAGTGGCGCGGAACCGGCGCACGTTGCCCGGCATCCGGACAGCGCGCGAACGGCCCGGGACGGGTGAGTGCGCCGGGGCCTTCTGTGCGTATCTGCCTGCGCGACATCGCGCCACCCCGGGTGTGCGGTCGGGATACCGGCACGTCAGGATGGACGATGGGGCAATACTGGCGGGCATGACCGGCACCGCTGATATATCGAGGTCACTAGGAGCCAACGCATGAGCACTTCGGCGCAGATCGGCGTCACGGGTCTGGCGGTCATGGGCCGCAATCTCGCCCGCAACTTCGCCCGCAACGGCTACACGGTCGCGGTCCACAACCGGACGCCGGCGCGTACGCGGGCGCTGGTGGAGGAGTTCGGCAGCGAGGGCGAGTTCATCGCGGCCGAGTCCGCCAAGGACTTCGTGGCGGCGCTGGAGCGCCCGCGGCGGCTGGTCATCATGGTGAAGGCCGGTGAGCCGACCGACGCGGTGATCCAGGAGTTCGCGCCGCTCCTCGAACCCGGCGACATGATCATCGACGGTGGCAACGCGCACTTCGCCGACACCCGGCGCCGCGAGCGCGACCTGCGCGAACAGGGCATCCACTTCGTCGGCATGGGCGTCTCCGGCGGCGAGGAGGGCGCGCTGCTCGGGCCGAGCATCATGCCGGGTGGCCCGAAGGAGTCGTACGACTCGCTCGGTCCGATGCTGGAGAAGATCTCCGCGAAGGCGAAGGACGGGGCGCCCTGTGTGACGCACGTCGGTCCGGACGGTGCCGGGCACTTCGTGAAGATGGTGCACAACGGCATCGAGTACGCCGACATGCAGCTGATCGGTGAGGCGTACCAGCTGCTGCGCGATGTCGCCGGGTACGAGCCCGCGCAGATCGCGGAGATCTTCCGGACCTGGAACCAGGGGCGGCTGGACTCCTACCTGATCGAGATCACCGCCGAGGTGCTGTCGCACGTGGACGCGGCGACGGGCAAGCCGTTCGTGGACGTGGTCGTCGACCAGGCGGAGCAGAAGGGCACGGGCCGCTGGACCGTGCAGATCGCGCTGGACCTGGGTGTGCCGGTGTCCGGGATCGCCGAGGCGGTCTTCGCCCGCTCGCTGTCCGGGCACGCGGCGCTGCGGGACGCGTCCCGCGGGCTGGCCGGGCCCAAGGCGGCGCCGCTGAGCGAGGCCGAGGCGGGAGCGTTCGCCGACCGGGTCGAGCAGGCGCTGTACGCGTCGAAGATCGTGTCGTACACGCAGGGCTTCCACGAGATCGACGCGGCGCGCGCGGAGTACGACTGGGACATCGACCTGGGGGCCGTCTCGGCGATCTGGCGCGGCGGCTGCATCATCCGCGCGGCGTTCCTGGACCGGATCCGCGCGGCGTACGACGCCCGGGCCGATCTGCCGAGCCTGCTGTCCGACGACACGTTCGCGCAGGAGATCGCCGACGCGCAGGACGACTGGCGTGAGGTGATCATCGCGGCGACCCGGCAGGGTGTGCCGACGCCGGGCTTCGCCGCGGCTCTCGCCTACTACGACGCGCTGCGTGCCGAGCGGTTGCCTGCGGCGCTTACGCAGGGGCAGCGGGACTTCTTCGGGGCGCACACGTATCGGCGGGTCGACCGGGACGGGACGTTCCACACGTTGTGGGGTGGGGATCGGTCGGAGGTTTCCGCCTAGTAGCTCGGGGTTCGGTCGTCGCGCGGGTGCGGCTGCGTGGGGGTTGATCGCGCCCACGCGGCGGAGCCGCGAATCGATACAGCCCCGCGCCCCTGAAGAGGGGCGTTGCGGTGGGCGGGGTTGTTGGCCGCCCACCGCTTTGCGTTTCCCGGCTCAGGTCAGGGGTGGGCCGGGGGCCGGGGTGGTATACACATATCCGAGCCCCCCAGACCGGGTGTTTCATCG
>NZ_JAKEIP010000044.1 GCF_021474425.1 Streptomyces muensis
CCTCCCGCCCCTCCCAGCGGAGCGCTCACGCGGAGCGTGACCGTTTCGCGGTCGGGTGGGTGGGGTCGGTACGATCGCGTAATGCGCGCGCTCCTGGTATGGCGCCGCTACCCACCTTCAGTCAGGAGAGACCGGTGTCAGACGTCCGTGTGATCATCCAACGCGATTCCGAGCGGGAAGAGCGCGTGGTGACGACGGGCACTACGGCCGCCGACCTCTTCGCCGGCGAGCGCTCGATCATCGCCGCGCGCGTGGGCGGCGAGCTCAGGGATCTGTCGTACGTGCTCGTCGACGGGGAAGAAGTCGAGGGCGTCGAGATCTCCTCCGGGGACGGCCTCAACATCCTCCGCCACTCCACCGCGCATGTCATGGCGCAGGCCGTGCAGGAGCTCTTCCCCGAGGCCAAGCTGGGTATCGGCCCGCCCGTCAAGGACGGCTTCTACTACGACTTCGACGTCGAGAAGCCGTTCACGCCCGAGGATCTCAAGGCCATCGAGAAGAAGATGCAGGAGATCCAGAAGCGGGGGCAGAAGTTCGCCCGCCGCGTGGTCACCGACGAGGCCGCCCGCGAGGAGCTGGCCGACGAGCCCTACAAGCTGGAGCTGATCGGCCTCAAGGGCGCCGCCTCCAGCGACGACGGCGCGGACGTCGAGGTCGGCGCCGGTGAGCTGACGATCTACGACAACCTGGACGCCAAGAGCGGCGAGCTGTGCTGGAAGGACCTCTGCCGCGGTCCCCACCTGCCCACCACCCGCAACATCCCGGCGTTCAAGCTGATGCGCAACGCCGCCGCCTACTGGCGTGGCAGCGAGAAGAACCCGATGCTCCAGCGCATCTACGGCACCGCCTGGCCGTCGAAGGACGAGCTGAAGGCGCACCTGGACTTCCTCGCCGAGGCCGAGAAGCGCGACCACCGCAAGCTGGGCAACGAGCTCGACCTGTTCTCCATCCCGGAGCAGATCGGCTCCGGTCTCGCCGTCTTCCACCCCAAGGGCGGCATCGTCCGCCGGGTCATGGAGGACTACTCGCGCCGCCGGCACGAGGAAGAGGGCTACGAGTTCGTCTACACGCCGCACGCCACGAAGGGGAAGCTCTTCGAGACGTCCGGGCACCTGGACTGGTACGCCGAGGGCATGTACCCGCCCATGCAGCTCGACGAGGGCGTGGACTACTACCTCAAGCCCATGAACTGCCCGATGCACAACCTGATCTTCGACGCGCGCGGGCGTTCCTACCGTGAACTGCCGCTGCGCCTCTTCGAGTTCGGGACCGTGTACCGGTACGAGAAGTCGGGCGTCGTGCACGGCCTGACCCGTGCCCGGGGCTTCACGCAGGACGACGCGCACATCTACTGCACGCGCGAGCAGATGTCGGAGGAGCTCGACAAGACGCTCACCTTCGTCCTCGGGCTGCTGCGTGACTACGGTCTGACCGACTTCTACCTGGAGCTGTCCACCAAGGACCCGGAGAAGTTCGTCGGCTCCGACGAGGTCTGGGAGGAGGCGACCGAGACACTGCGCCAGGTCGCCGAGAAGCAGGGGCTGCCGCTGGTCCCGGACCCGGGCGGCGCCGCCTTCTACGGGCCGAAGATCTCCGTCCAGGCCAGGGACGCCATCGGCCGGACCTGGCAGATGTCGACGATCCAGCTCGACTTCAACCTGCCGGAGCGCTTCGACCTGGAGTACACCTCCGCGGACGGCTCCAAGCAGCGTCCGGTCATGATCCACCGGGCTCTCTTCGGCTCGATCGAGCGGTTCTTCGCGGTGCTGCTGGAGCACTACGCGGGTGCCTTCCCGGCTTGGCTGGCCCCGGTCCAGGCGCTCGGCATCCCGATCGGCGACGGGCACGTGGACTACCTGGAGAAGTTCGCGGCGGCCGCGAAGAAGAAGGGCCTTCGGGTCGAGGTGGACTCCTCCTCGGACCGTATGCAGAAGAAGATCCGCAACGCCCAGAAGCAGAAGGTGCCCTTCATGGTCATCGCGGGCGACGAGGACATGGCCAACAACGCCGTCTCCTTCCGCTACCGCGACGGCTCGCAGGAGAACGGCATCCCCTTCGACGAGGCCATCGCGAAGATCGCGCAGGTCGTCGAGGAGCGGGCGCAGGTCTGATCCGGCCCCGTGTGCGCGTCGGAGGCCCTCGGGGAGTTCAGTCCCCCGGGGGCCTTTCGTCGTCCTCGTGGGAGAAGACGTGCAGCAGCCACGAGGCGAAGGTGCCGGTGACGGCCCCGAGCAGGCCCAGCCCGACGGCCATGATCCCCACCGCGATCAGCCGCCCCCGGAACGTGACGGGGGTGAAGTCGCCGTAGCCGACCGTGGCGAGCGTCGAGCACGTCCACCACACGGCGTCCCCGAAGGACCGCAGGGTCGCGCCCGGCGCGCCGCGCTCCTGGTGGTAGACCGAGAGGGCCCCGGTGAAGCCGAGCAGCACGGTGGACAGACCGGCGTAGACGATCACGCGCGCGTGCACGGTGAGCCAGGGCCGTCCGTGCCGGCGCCGGACGGCGTCGTACGCCTTCACGATCTGCAGCGGCCGCAGCAGCGGCAGGAACAGCACCACCGTGTCCAGCGGATGCCGGTGTACGAAGCTCCAGCGCTGTCCGCTGAGCAGCCAGCGCACGGCGTAGTCGGCACCGAACAGCGCCCAGGCGGCGAAGGTCAGCGCGAGGCAGAGGTCGAGCACGGCGTCCGTGAGATGACCATGGCCCAGGACACGGACCGCGTACGAGGTGAGGAAGACAAACGACGCCACGGCGAGAGGGATCTCGGTGTGCCGCTGCCAGCGTGCCAAGCGGTTGTCGTCGTCCACCGGCCAAGCTTGGCTCGGGCCGACCGGGTGCGAGCCCCGGCGACACGCCGCGAACGGACGAAGCCATATGCTGCACGCATGACGAGTGAGCCGGAGCAGCAGTGGGGAGTGGGGATCCAGGACGCGTTCCAGCGTCTGTGGACGCCCCATCGGATGGCGTACATCCAGGGTGAGAACAAGCCGACCGGTCCCGGCGCGGACGACGGCTGCCCCTTCTGCTCGATCCCGGCCAAGTCCGACGAGGACGGGCTGGTCGTCAAGCGCGGCGAGCAGGTGTACGCGGTGCTCAACCTCTACCCGTACAACGGCGGCCACCTGATGGTCGTGCCCTACCGTCATGTCGCCGACTACACCGACCTGACCGAACCGGAGACCGTCGAGCTCGCCGCCCTGACCAAGCAGGCGATGACGGCCCTGCGCACCGCCTCCGGCGCCCACGGCTTCAACATCGGCATGAACCAGGGCACGGTCGCCGGCGCCGGCATCGCCGCCCACCTCCACCAGCACATCGTCCCGCGCTGGGGTGGCGACACGAACTTCATGCCGGTGGTCGGCCACACCCGGGTGCTGCCGCAGCTGCTGGCGGACACCCGGAAGATGCTGGCGGAAGCCTGGCCTGCGGCTTGACATCTTGGCCGCCGGTGGCATCCATCAGCCCGTCCGGCGTTTGAGGACGGGGCCCGCCAGGGCCGAAAGGGGGGTCTGGGGGCGCAGCCCCCAGGGACGGTCACCCAGCCCCCCTCACCCGGCCAACCGCCGGAGGCCTACGCGTCGTATACGTCTGCCTTCCTGGGCGACGGATCCTGCACAGCCGTACTCAAGAACGCCGACCGTGTACCGAACTTCTCCGTGTCCACGCCGTTCTCCGCAAGCACCTTGATCGCCGAGGCGTGCACCACCCGCAGCACCGGCGTGGCCGCGCGCAGTGCGTCGTCGGCCATGAACCGGTGCCGCCACGGCTGATCCGCCCACGCGTGCCGCAGCCCGAACGGCTCGGGCAGTCCTATGGTCCCGCCGAGCCAGTTCAGCAGCGGCGGGTACCAGGAGATCGGGGCGCGGACCGCCAGCCGTACCACCTCGTCGGTGTTGACCAGCGGAAGCTTCACCTTGCGGGTCTCCCACGGCTTGAACGACTTGGTGACCTCCTTGGTCGGGGCCTCCGGCTTCTCCTGGAAGAGCCCGTTCACGGGGCCGAGGGCGTGCCCGGTCACCTCGATGCGCAGCGTCTCGTGCAGCACGGTCACCGTGATCAGCATGGTGATGATCAACTGGCCGTCCCACAGCGTCCACTGGACGCCCAGGTAGTGCCGGTCGCCGCTGCCGAACTGCTGCTTGTTGCAGATGTCCTGTATGGCGTGCGACTTGACCTGGTACGCCTCGACGTCCGTGCCCTCCGGGCGGGAGACGGCCTTGGCGCCCTCGGCGATCGGGGTGACGACCCAGTGCCGTATCGAGGGCTTGGGGAAACCGCCGGTGTTCAGCGGGCCGCGCTCCAGCATGCGCAGCTGGTCGTGGATCGCGCGGATCACGTCCCAGCTGCGGAACGGATGGATCTCCCGGGTGGGGTCGGCGGGCACCAGGTCCTCCGCCAGCTGCCAGCTGCCCCACCGCGTGCCCATGCCGAGTATCCCCTTGGGGCCGGCGTAGAACACTGAGTTGGACTGCTGCTCGGCGCTCAACTTGGCCAGGGACTGGCGCAGTTGCTCGGCCTGGGTCTCGGTGGGGCTGGTCGGCACCGCCTCCGGCACCTTCGCGCCGACGCTGCTGCCGGCCAGCAGGCTGTCCCAGCGCTCCCGCAGGTCCCGCGCCGTGCGCTCGCAGACCTGCTTGGCCCAGAACCAGCCGACCACGGGCATGAGGACCGAGGCCCGCGCATACCAGCCCCAGAAGCCGGTGAACGGCATACGCAGCAGGAACAGCACGGCGAGCGCGCCCGCCGCGACGAGCAGCACGGAGGCGAGGGCGCCGCCGCGCTTCTCGTCGCGCTTGACGATGGTGGAGCGCAGCGTGAAGACCAGCAGCCAGACCAGCAGCCCGGGCAGGAACAGCACACCGCAGACCACCATGATGGCGCTCAGCATCCGGTCGCGGGCCTTGCGGATGTTGTTCGCGGCCAGACAGTGCTCGACGACGACCTGCGGCTCGGCGCCGAAGGACTGGATCAGGGGTTTGCGGCCGCTGCCGAGCATGCGGTCGACCACGGCCCGGGAGAACGCCTCACCCAGGTTGGGCCGGAAGATCTTCGCCCAGCTGCGGCCCGCCTTGACGTCGGTCTGGTGCCATTCGTTGTCGGCCTTCTTGATGTCCTCGAACGCATTGTCCCGGTAGGCCGCCGAGGCCAGCGCGAACGTCGCCGTCTGATCCCCTCCGGCCGTGCGCGGTACCTGCGGACCGAAGATGTCCGCGTAACCGCTCTCAACGGTCATTCCCGCCCCCGATCGCCGCACTGTCGCTTCTGCGGCCTTCCCGACTTCCGTGCTGCGCACACCTGTTGATCAATGATGAGCGTATCCCCCGCCACTGACAATCGTCGGCGGACGGCCGAAGCCGCCCGCCGACGCGGAGGGGAGCGTTCCGCAAGGGTCATGCGGTGGCGCCTCGGGGCCACTTGGTGGCGCCCGGCGCCAACTACGAGGCTTCGCGCGCCTCTTCACGAATCCTTTCCGCGATCTGCGCCGGCATCGGTTCGTGCCGGGCGTACGAACGGTTGAAGCGTGCGGTGCCGTGCGACAGCGACCGCAGGTCGACGGCGTACCGCCCGATCTCGATCTCGGGCACCTCGGCCTTGATGAGGGTGCGGCCACCGCTGGTCTGCTCGGTGCCGAGGACGCGGCCGCGCCGCCCGGACAGGTCGCTCATCACGGCGCCCACGTAGTCGTCGCCGACGAGGACGGACACCTCGGCCACCGGCTCCAGCAGATGGATCTTCGTGTCGGCCGCCGCCTCACGCAGCGCGAGCGCGCCGGCCGTCTGGAACGCGGCGTCGGAGGAGTCCACCGAGTGCGCCTTGCCGTCGCGCAGCGTGACCCGGATGTCGACCAGCGGATGGCCGGCCGCGACGCCCTTGGCCGCCTGGGCCCTGACACCCTTCTCCACCGACGGGATGAACTGCCGCGGCACCGCGCCGCCGACGACCTTGTCCACGAACTCGATGCCCGAACCGCCCGGCAGCGGCTCCACCTCGATCTCGCAGATCGCGTACTGCCCGTGGCCGCCGGACTGCTTCACATGCCGGCCGCGGCCCGCCGACTTGTTCGCGAACGTCTCCCGCAGGGAGACCTTGTGCGGCACGACGTCGACCTGGACGCCGTAGCGGCTGCGCAGCCGTTCGAGGGCGACGTCCGCGTGCGCCTCGCCCAGGCACCACAGCACCACCTGGTGGGTGGCCTGGTTCTGTTCCAGCCGCATCGTCGGGTCCTCGGCGACCAGCCGGGACAGGCCCTGCGACAGCTTGTCCTCGTCGGCCTTGCTGTGCGCCTGGATGGCGAGCGGCAGCAGCGGGTCGGGCATCTGCCAGGGCTCCATCAGCAGCGGGTCGTCCTTGGCGGACAGCGTGTCCCCGGTCTCCGCGCGGCTCAGCTTCGCCACGCACGCGAGGTCACCGGCGATGCAGTGGCTGAGCGTGCGCTGCTGTTTGCCGAAGGGGGCGGAGAGGGCGCCGACGCGCTCGTCGACGTCGTGGTCCTCGTGCCCACGGTCCTCCAGGCCGTGCCCCGACACATGCACTGTCTCGTCGGGGCGCAGGGTGCCGGAGAAGACGCGGACCAGCGAGACCCGGCCGACGTACGGGTCGGACGCGGTCTTCACGACCTCCGCGACCAGCGGCCCGTCCGGGTCGCACAGCTTCAGCTCGCGTGCCTTGCCGTCGACCGTGGTGACCGAGGGCGCCGCGCGCTCCAGCGGCGTCGGGAAGCCACGCGTGATCAGCTCCAGCAGCTCGACCGTGCCGAGCCCCTGCCGGGCCCCGTCGGTCGCGGGGGCGGCGGCCAGGACGGGGTGGAAGACACCTCGCGCGACGGCCCGCTCCAGATCCTCGATCAGTGTCTTGACGTCGACCTGCTCGCCGCCGAGATACCGGTCCATCAGGGTCTCGTCCTCCGACTCGGAGATGATCCCCTCGATCAGCCGGTTGCGGGCCTCCTCGATCCGCGGCAGCTGCTCCTCGCCCGGATCGGACTCCTTGCGCTCGCCGGAGGCGTAGTCGAACAGCTGCTGCGACAGCAGTCCGATCAGCCCGGTCACCGGCGCGTGCCCGTCCGGTCCCTGCGCACCGTGCAGCGGCAGATACAGCGGGAGCACGGCGTCGGGATCGTCCCCGCCGAACGCCTCCGCGCAGATCCGGGTCATCTCCTCGTAGTCGGCCCGCGCGGACTCCAGATGCGTGACGACGATCGCGCGCGGCATGCCGACGGCCGCGCACTCCTCCCACACCATGCGGGTCGAGCCGTCCACGCCGTCCGAGGCCGAGACGACGAAGAGGGCCGCGTCCGCCGCTCGCAGACCGGCCCTGAGTTCCCCGACGAAGTCGGCGTATCCGGGGGTGTCCAGAAGGTTGACCTTGATGCCGTCCCATTCGACCGGCACCAGGGAGAGCTGCACCGAGCGTTGCTGCCGGTGCTCGATCTCGTCGTAGTCCGAGACGGTGCCGCCGTCCTCCACACGGCCCGCCCGGTTCACCGCTCCCGCGGTCAGCGCGAGAGCTTCCACCAAGGTGGTCTTGCCCGATCCGGAGTGGCCGACCAGCACCACATTCCGTACGGACGCGGGGTGGTCGGCCGCTGTAGCCCTGCCGGCGGCTCCGGGGTGTGCGTTCGCCTTGTCGCCCATGATCCTGCCTCCCGTGCACGGTGAGGTCACTGTGGGCGCGGACATACGGATCCGCGTGCGATGGCGGCTCCGTTGACGCCCGCGGTCCTTCGAGCTTTCCACTCCCGTCACGGTGCGTCCATACGGCGGACGTGATCGCGCCGCCCGCACCCCGTGGACCGGCCCGCTCAGGCCGTGTACGAGTGCCCGACGGCCGCCCGCACGCGCGCGTGGCTACGATGGGCCAGCCGGTGGCCAGCAGGGGCCGCACGGCCACACCGACCCTCGGGAAGGCCATGCTGAACAAGTACGCGCGTGCATTCTTCACGCGTGTCCTCACACCGTTCGCCGCGTTTCTGATCCGGCGGGGCGTCAGCCCCGACACGGTCACGCTCATCGGCACGGCCGGTGTGGTCGCGGGCGCGCTGGTCTTCTACCCCATGGGCGAGTTCTTCTGGGGCACGGTCGTGATCACGCTCTTCGTGTTCTCCGACCTCGTCGACGGCAACATGGCCCGCCAGCTCGGCCGCTCCAGCCGCTGGGGCGCCTTCCTGGACTCCACGCTGGACCGGGTCGCCGACGGCGCCATCTTCGGCGGCTTCATCCTCTGGTACGCCGGTGGCGGCGACGACCTCGTCCTGTGCGCCGTCTCGATCTTCTGCCTGGCCAGCGGCCAGGTGGTGTCGTACACCAAGGCGCGCGGCGAGTCGATCGGTCTGCCGGTCGCGGTCAACGGCCTCGTCGAGCGCGCCGAGCGCCTGGTGATCTCGCTGGTCGCGGCCGGGTTCGCGGGCCTGCACAAGTTCGGGGTACCCGGCATCCAGTACCTGCTGCCCGTCGCCCTGTGGATCGTCGCCGTCGGCAGCCTCGTCACGCTCATCCAGCGGGTCGTCACGGTCCGCCGCGAGTCCGCCGAGGCGGAGGCCGCGGCAGCCGGGCAGGACAAGCCGCAGAACGCCTCTCAAGGGAGCGAGGCCGCCAAGTGAGCGCCCAGGACCGCCTCACGGACGCGCTGTACGGCCTCGGCTGGGGCACCGTCAAGAAGCTCCCCGAGCCGGTCGCCGTACGGCTCGGCCGCACCATCGCCGACCTCGCCTGGAAGCAGCGCGGCAAGGGCGTGCAGCGGCTGGAGAGCAACTACGCGCGCGTGGTGCCGGACGCGAGCCCTCAGCGCCTCGCCGAGCTCTCGCGCGCGGGCATGCGCTCGTACCTGCGCTACTGGATGGAGTCCTTCCGGCTGCCCGCCTGGAGCGCCGAGCGCGTCAAGGGCGGCTTCGACCCCAAGGACGTCCACCACCTGACCGACGGGCTGGCCGCCGGGAACGGCGTGATACTCGCGCTGCCGCACCTGGCCAACTGGGACCTCGCGGGCGCCTGGGTCACCACCAAACTGGAGACGCCCTTCACAACGGTCGCCGAACGCCTCAAGCCCGAGACGCTCTACGACCGCTTCGTCGCCTACCGCGAGGGCCTCGGCATGGAGGTCCTGCCGCACAGCGGCGGCACCGCCTTCGGCACCCTGGCCCGCAGACTGCGCGACGGCGGCCTGGTCTGCCTGGTCTCCGACCGCGACCTGTCCGCGTCCGGCGTCGAGGTCGAGTTCTTCGGCGACAAGGCCCGGATGCCGGCCGGCCCGGCGCTGCTGGCCCAGCAGACCGGGGCGCTCCTGCTGCCGGTCACGCTCTGGTACGACGACTCACCCGTGATGCAGGGCCGCGTCCACCCCCCGATCGAGGTACCGGAGTCAGGCACCCGGGCCGAGAAGACGTCTGTGATGACACAGGCGCTGGCCGACGCCTTCGCCACCGGCATCGCCGAACATCCGGAGGACTGGCACATGCTCCAGCGCTTGTGGCTCGCCGACCTGGACCCCTCGAAGGGACCCTCGTGAGGATCGGCATCGTCTGCCCCTACTCCTGGGACGTCCCGGGCGGCGTCCAGTTCCACATCCGCGACCTCGCCGAGTACTTCATCCGGCTCGGCCACGAGGTGTCCGTCCTGGCCCCGGCCGACGACGACACCCCGCTGCCGCCGTACGTGGTCTCGGCGGGGCGCGCCGTACCGGTCCCGTACAACGGCTCGGTCGCCCGCCTGAACTTCGGCTTCCTCTCGGCGGCCCGGGTCCGCCGCTGGCTGCACGACGGCGAGTTCGACGTCATCCACATCCACGAGCCCGCCTCGCCGTCCCTGGGCCTGCTGACCTGCTGGGCGGCCCAGGGCCCGATCGTGGCGACCTTCCACACGTCCAACCCGCGTTCCCGGGCGATGATCGCGGCCTACGCCATCCTCCAGGCGGCCCTGGAGAAGATCAGCGCGCGCATCGCCGTGAGCGAGTACGCCCGCCGCACGCTGGTGGAACACCTCGGCGGCGACGCCGTCGTCATCCCCAACGGCGTCGACGTCGACTTCTTCGCCAAGGCCGAGGCCAACCCCGACTGGCAGGGCGACACCATCGGCTTCATCGGCCGCATCGACGAGCCCCGCAAGGGCCTGCCGGTCCTGATGAAGGCCCTGCCGAAGATCCTCGCCGCCCGCCCGCAGACCAGGCTCCTGGTGGCCGGCCGCGGCGACGAGGAGGAAGCGGTCGAGTCCCTGCCCGCCGAACTGCGCTCCCGCGTCGAGTTCCTCGGCATGATCAGCGACGAGGACAAGGCCCGCTTCCTGCGCAGCGTCGACCTGTACGTCGCCCCCAACACCGGCGGCGAGAGCTTCGGGATCATCCTCGTCGAGGCGATGTCGGCCGGCGCGCCCGTCCTCGCCTCCGACCTCGACGCCTTCGCCCAGGTCCTCGACCAGGGCGCCGCCGGCGAACTCTTCGCCAACGAGGACGCCGACGCCCTCGCCGAGGCCGCCGTACGCCTCCTGGAGGACCCGGCCCGCCGGACGGAGCTGCGGGAGCGGGGGAGCGTGCATGTGCGCCGCTTCGACTGGTCGACCGTCGGTGCGGACATCCTTTCGGTCTACGAGACGGTCACGGCGGGCGCGGCAGCGGTGGCGGCGGACGAGCGAACCGGGGGGAGCGGGCTGCGGGCACGCCTGGGTCTGGCACGGGACTGAGGTCTTTCAGCCCGTCCGGCGTTTGAGGACGAGGCCGTTCAGGCCGAAGCGGGGGTCTGGGGGCAGCAGCCCCCGGTCGACGGCCACGACAGCGACCCCGCACAACACCAACGCCCCGCCTGCCTCCCTGCCAAGCCCGCGCAGCTAGTCTGCGGCGCGTGACCGCAACTCTCATCTGGATCCTCGTAGCCCTCGTCGCGATCGGCCTCTACCTGAGCTGGACCGCAGGCCGCCTCGACCGGCTGCACGCCCGGATCGACGCGGCACGCGCCGCGCTCGACGCCCAGTTGCTGCGCCGCGCCTCCGTGGCCCAGGAACTGGCCACCTCAGGCGTACTGGATCCGGCCGCTTCCATCGTCCTCTACGAGGCGGCCCACGCCGCCCGGCAGGCCGAGGAGGAGCAGCGGGAGGTCGCCGAGAGCGAGCTGAGCCAGGCCCTGCGGGCGGTCTTCGCGGAGCCCCAGCAGGTGGAGGCCGTACGCGACGCTCCAGGCGGCGAGGAGGCGGCCCGTGAGCTGACCGAGGCGGTACGCAGGGTCCCGATGGCCCGCCGCTTCCACAACGACGCCGTACGGGCCGCCAGGGCCCTGCGACGGCACCGCAAGGTCCGCTGGTTCCGACTGGCGGGCCACGCCCCGTTCCCGCTCGCCTTCGAGATGGACGACGAGCCGCCGGCGGCCCTGGTGGACCGGGCGGCCTAGGACGCGCCGAAGTCCGGGAGCGTGAGGGATCCGTCCTCGGCGAGCGCGAACCCGGGGTTGTGCGCGACCTCCCAGGCATGGCCGTCCGGGTCGACGAAGCACCCGGAGTAGAAGCCGACGGCATTGGTGGCCGCAGGCTTGGTGACGGTCGCTCCGGCCCGTTCCGCGGCCGTCAGCAGAGCGTCGACCTCGGCGTCGGAGCGCACGTTGTGGGCCAGGGCGATCCCGCCGAACCCGGCCCCCGTGCCGTCCGTCAGCCCGCAGTCGCGCGCGAGCTTGTCCCGGCCCCACAGGACCAGGGCCAGCCCGCCCGCCTGGAAGAAGACGGTCTCCTCGACCTCCTGTCCCCGCCAGCCCAGGGCCTCGTAGAAGGCCCGCGAGCGCGCCACATCGGAAACTCCCAGCGTGACCAGACTGATGCGCTGTTCCATGCGAGGACACTAACGCCGCACGGGAGCCCAGCTCCGGCAAAACGATCCACCGCCTCACTATTGGCCCTTGAAGTGGCCCCCACCCCTCACGTTTCCTCGTTGCTTGCAGTAGCCCCTTTTCCACCGAGCGAGGTCACCCGTGTCCATCTCCGAAAACCAGGCCCCCGAGACCGGCACCGCGCGCGTGAAGCGCGGCATGGCCGAGCAGCTCAAGGGCGGCGTGATCATGGACGTCGTCACGCCGGAGCAGGCGAAGATCGCCGAGGACGCGGGCGCCGTCGCCGTCATGGCCCTGGAGCGGGTCCCCGCCGACATCCGCAAGGACGGCGGCGTTGCCCGTATGTCCGACCCGGACATGATCGAAGGCATCATCGACGCCGTCTCCATCCCGGTCATGGCCAAGTCCCGCATCGGCCACTTCGTCGAGGCCCAGGTCCTGCAGTCCCTCGGCGTCGACTACATCGACGAGTCCGAGGTCCTCACCCCGGCCGACGAGGTCAACCACGCCGACAAGTGGGCCTTCACCACGCCGTTCGTCTGCGGCGCCACCAACCTCGGCGAGGCCCTGCGCCGCATCGCCGAGGGCGCCGCGATGATCCGCTCCAAGGGCGAGGCCGGCACCGGCAACGTCGTCGAGGCCGTCCGCCACCTGCGCCAGATCAAGAACGAGATCGCCAAGCTGCGCGGCTTCGACAACAACGAGCTGTACGCCGCCGCCAAGGAGCTGCGCGCCCCGTACGAGCTGGTCAAGGAAGTCTCCGAGCTCGGCAAGCTCCCGGTCGTGCTGTTCTCCGCCGGTGGCGTCGCCACCCCCGCCGACGCCGCCCTGATGCGCCAGCTCGGCGCCGAGGGCGTCTTCGTCGGCTCCGGCATCTTCAAGTCCGGCGACCCGGCCAAGCGCGCCGCCGCCATCGTGAAGGCGACCACCTTCTACGACGACCCGAAGATCATCGCGGACGCGTCCCGCAACCTGGGCGAGGCCATGGTCGGCATCAACTGCGACACCCTCCCCGAGGCCGAGCGCTACGCCAACCGCGGCTGGTAAGCACCCCTCCGGCATCCCTCCAAGGACTGCACGTACATGACTGACGCACCCGTCATAGGCGTCCTCGCCCTCCAGGGCGACGTACGGGAGCACCTCATCGCCCTGGCCGCGGCCGACGCCGTGGCCAGGCCGGTGCGGCGCCCCGAAGAGCTCGCCGAGGTCGACGGCCTCGTCATCCCCGGCGGCGAGTCAACGACCATCTCCAAGCTCGCCGTCCTCTTCGGCGTGATGGAGCCCCTACGCGCGCGCGTGCGGGCCGGCATGCCCGTCTACGGCACCTGCGCCGGCATGATCATGCTCGCCGACAAGATCCTCGACCCGCGCTCCGGCCAGGAGACGATCGGCGGCATCGACATGATCGTGCGCCGCAACGCCTTCGGCCGGCAGAACGAGTCCTTCGAGGCGGCGGTGGACGTCAAGGGCGTCGCGGGCGATCCTGTGGAGGGCGTCTTCATCCGCGCCCCCTGGGTCGAGTCCGTCGGCGCCGAGGCCGAGGTCCTCGCCGAGCACGACGGCCACATCGTCGCGGTCCGCCAGGGCAACGCGCTGGCCACGTCGTTCCATCCGGAACTGACCGGCGACCACCGTGTGCACGGCCTGTTCGTCGACATGGTGCACGCGAACCGGACGGCCGAGTCCTTGTAGGATCTCTGGCGTTCGTTCATAGATGGGTTACGCGAAGGAGACAGGCAGATGTCCGGCCACTCTAAATGGGCCACGACGAAGCACAAGAAGGCCGTGATCGACGCCAAGCGCGGCAAGCTCTTCGCGAAGCTGATCAAGAACATCGAGGTCGCGGCGCGGATGGGCGGCGTGGACCTCGAAGGCAACCCGACGCTCTACGACGCCGTACAGAAGGCCAAGAAGCAGTCGGTCCCCAACAAGAACATCGACTCCGCGATCAAGCGCGGTGGCGGTCTCGAGGCCGGTGGCGCCGACTACGAGACGATCATGTACGAGGGCTACGGCCCGAACGGCGTCGCGGTGCTCATCGAGTGCCTCACCGACAACCGCAACCGTGCCGCCTCCGACGTCCGCGTCGCCATGACCCGCAACGGCGGCAACATGGCCGACCCGGGTTCGGTGTCGTACATGTTCAGCCGCAAGGGCGTCGTCATCGTCCCCAAGGGCGAGCTGACCGAGGACGACGTCCTCGGTGCCGTCCTGGACGCCGGCGCCGAGGAGGTCAACGACCTCGGTGAGTCCTTCGAGGTCATCAGCGAGGCCACCGACCTGGTCGCGGTCCGCACCGCCCTCCAGGAGGCCGGCATCGACTACGATTCCGCCGACTCCAGCTTCGTGCCGTCCGTCCAGGTCGAGCTCGACGAGGAGGGCGCCAAGAAGATCTTCAAGCTGATCGACGCGCTCGAGGACAGCGACGACGTGCAGAACGTCTTCGCCAACTTCGACGTCAGCGACGAGATCATGGAGAAGGTCGACGCGTAACGCTGCCGCGAGTTGAGCGGATTCCGGCGGGCCGGTGGGACACACCCCACCGGCCCGCCGCCGTTGTCAGTGGCACCCGATAGCCTGCACAAACTGGGGGTACCGCCCAGCGAAGCTGGGGGAGATCGAAAGGGAGGGCGCGTGCGCGTGCTGGGGGTGGACCCGGGGCTGACCCGATGCGGTGTCGGCGTGGTCGAGGGCGTCGCAGGGCGCCCGCTCACCATGCTCGGCGTCGGTGTCGTACGCACGCCCGCGGACGCCGAGTTGGGCCACCGCCTCGTCGCCGTCGAGCAGGGCATCGAGCAGTGGCTGGACGAGCACCAGCCCGAATTCGTCGCCGTGGAGCGGGTGTTCAGCCAGCACAACGTCCGTACGGTGATGGGCACCGCCCAGGCCAGCGCGGTCGCCATGCTCTGTGCCGCCCGCCGCGGCATCCCCGTCGCCCTGCACACCCCCAGCGAGGTCAAGGCCGCCGTCACCGGCAGCGGCCGCGCCGACAAGGCCCAGGTCGGCGCCATGGTCACCCGCCTGCTCCGGCTCTCCGCGCCGCCGAAACCGGCCGACGCCGCCGACGCCCTCGCGCTCGCCATCTGCCACATCTGGCGCGCCCCCGCGCAGAACCGACTCCAGCAGGCCGTGGCCCTGCACACAGCCAAGGCACCCTCGAAAGGCCGTCTCGCATGATCGCGTTCGTCAGCGGCCCGGTCGCCGCCCTCGCCCCCGACTCCGCGGTGGTGGAGGTCGGCGGGATCGGCATCGCCGTCCAGTGCACGCCGAACACCCTCTCGGGACTGCGGACGGGCCAGCAGACCAAGCTGGCCACCTCCCTCGTCGTCCGCGAGGACTCCCTCACCCTGTACGGCTTCGCCGACGACGACGAGCGGCAGACCTTCGAACTGCTCCAGACCGCGAGCGGCGTCGGCCCGCGCCTGGCCCAGGCCATGCTGGCCGTGCACTCGCCCGACGCCCTGCGCAGAGCGGTCGCCACCGGCGACGAGAAGTCGCTCACCGCAGTCCCCGGCATCGGCAAGAAGGGCGCCCAGAAGCTGTTGCTGGAGCTGAAGGACCGCCTCGGCGAGCCCCTCGGCACGCCCGCCGTCGGCGCACCGGTCACCCAGGGCTGGCGCGACCAGCTGCACGCCGCCCTGATCGGCCTCGGCTATGCGACCCGCGAGGCCGACGAGGCCGTCGCCGCCGTGGCCCCGCAGGCCGAGGCCGCCGAGGGCACGCCCCAGGTCGGACAGCTGCTGAAGGCCGCCCTTCAGTCCCTCAACAGAGCACGCTGAGCGCCGGACCCGACGACACGGGCCGTACGCGCCCGCATACGACACACGCCCGTACGACACCCACCGCGACCCCCGAGGCACACTCCATGAACTGGGACGACACGACCGACACCCCCGCCCCCGAGCGGCTGGTGGGCCCTGTCGCCGACCGTGAGGACCAGGCCGTCGAGGCCGCGCTGCGCCCGAAGGACCTGGACGAGTTCATCGGCCAGGAGAAGGTCCGCGAACAGCTCGACCTCGTCCTGCGCGCCGCCCGCGCGCGCGGCGCCACCGCCGACCATGTGCTGCTCTCCGGCGCCCCCGGCCTCGGCAAGACCACCCTGTCGATGATCATCGCCGCCGAGATGGGCGCCCCCATCCGCATCACCTCCGGCCCCGCCATCCAGCACGCGGGCGACCTCGCGGCGATCCTCTCCTCCCTCCAGGAGGGCGAGGTCCTCTTCCTCGACGAGATCCACCGCATGTCCCGGCCCGCCGAGGAGATGCTGTACATGGCGATGGAGGACTTCCGCGTCGACGTGATCGTCGGCAAGGGCCCCGGCGCCACCGCCATCCCGCTCGAACTGCCCCCGTTCACCCTGGTCGGCGCCACCACGCGCGCGGGACTGCTGCCGCCCCCGCTGCGCGACCGCTTCGGCTTCACCGCGCACATGGAGTTCTACGAGCCCGCCGAGCTGGAGCGCGTCATCCACCGCTCGGCGAACCTGCTCGACGTCGAGATCGAAGCCGACGGCGCCACTGAGATCGCCGGCCGCTCCCGCGGCACCCCCCGTATCGCCAACCGCCTGCTGCGCCGGGTCCGGGACTACGCCCAGGTCAAGGCCGACGGGATCATCACCAGGGACATCGCGGCGGCCGCCCTCGCCGTCTACGAGGTCGACGCCCGCGGACTCGACCGCCTCGACCGCGGCGTCCTGGAGGCCCTGCTGAAGCTGTTCGGCGGCGGCCCGGTCGGCCTGTCGACACTCGCGGTCGCGGTGGGGGAGGAGCGCGAGACCGTCGAGGAGGTCGCCGAACCCTTCCTCGTCCGGGAGGGCCTGCTCGCCCGCACCCCGCGCGGCCGGGTCGCCACCCCCGCCGCATGGGCGCATCTCGGCCTGACGCCGCCACGCGCGCAAGCTGCGGGAAACGGACAACAGGACCTGTTCGGGACGTGATGGCCCGGTCACGGCGAGCACACTGGCCGGAGCAGGAACCCCGGTGCCATGCTGAGCGTTGTTCCATGCGCGGAGACTCGCTTAGACTCCGCCGATGCCGCCTTTGTCGGCGGCACACATACCCCCAACCATCAGGCCGCTCACCATCGCGGTCGTGTGAAGGAAGTTCCGACCCGTGAGTCTCGTGACCCTCCTCCCGTTCATCGTGCTCATCGGGGCCATGTTCCTGATGACCCGGTCGGCCAAGAAGAAGCAGCAGCAGGCCGCCGACATGCGGAACAACATGCAGCCCGGATCCGGTGTCCGCACCATCGGAGGCATGTACGCCACGGTCAAGGAGGTCAGTGACGACACCGTCCTCCTTGACGCCGGCCCGGGCGTGGAGCTCCTCTTCGCCAAGAACGCGATCGGTGCCGTCCTCTCCGACGACGAGTACAACCGCATCGTGCACGGCATCGAGCACGACCTGAAGTCCGACGTCGTCCCGGACGACGCCTCCTCTCTCACCGAGACCGACGAGCCCGCCGCTGCCGCCGACTCCGACGAGAAGTCCGTCGACCTCGGTAAGAAGGACGAGGACAAGGCCGAGGAGTCCGCCGACGCCGTGTCCGCCGAGGCGAAGACGGACGACGAGCCGAAGAAGACCGACGGCGACTCCGACGCGAAGTAGCCATGTTCCGGGGCGCGCGGGCGGGCCACGCCTGCGCGCCCCCGGGCATGCTGAGCTCGCACGGGATCCCGACACCATGTCATGGCCGCCCGCCCGTTGACCCGGAGCGAGGCGGCCCGAGAGGGAGTACGAGAAGGTGGCAGCACCTAAGAAGGGCCGCAGCGCGGGCGCCCAGAGCAAGCCAGGGCGCTCGCTGGCCCTCATCCTGATCGCCATCGCGGCGCTCACCGGAGGGATGTTCGCCTCGGGGCACACCAAGCCGCGACTCGGCATCGACCTGGCCGGCGGTACGAGCATCACGCTGCGCGCGGTGGCCGAGCCCGGCCAGGAATCCGCGATCAACAAGACCAACATGGACACCGCGGTCGAGATCATGGAACGCCGTGTCAATGGTCTGGGTGTCTCGGAGTCCGAGGTACAGACCCAGGGCGACCAGAACATCATCGTCAACATCCCCAAGGGCACCAACTCCAAGGAAGCCCGGGACCAGGTCGGCACCACCGCGAAGCTCTACTTCCGCCCGGTCCTCACCACCGAGATCTCCGGTGGCGACGCCACGGCCACGCCCACGCCGAGCGCCTCCAGCAGCGCGTCGGGCGACTCCACCGACAAGGCGACCTCCTCCGCGTCCCCCTCCGGCTCCACCAGCCCGTCGCCGAGCTCCACCACGCAGGGCCGCGCGGTCACCGACGCTCTGAAGGCCGACCCCACGCCGTCGAAGAGCGCCTCCTCCAGCGCCTCCCCGTCCCCGAGCGGCAGCGCCTCCGGCGACCAGGCGACCGGCGCCCTCGAAGCGCAGTACGCCAAGCTGGACTGCACGAAGGAGGCGGTCCGCGCCAAGGCCGGTGACGGCGCCAAGCCGACCGACCCGACCGTCGCCTGCGGCCAGAACTCGCAGGGCCAGTGGCAGAAGTACATCCTCGGCCCCGCCGAGGTCGACGGCACGGACGTCGACGAGGCCCAGGCCGTGTGGAACGCGCAGAACGCGGCCGGCTGGACCGTGACCATGAAGTTCACCGGCGAGGGCGGCAAGAAGTTCGCCGACATCACCGGCAAGCTCGCCAAGAACCAGCCGCCGCAGAACCAGTTCGCCATCGTCCTGGACGGCGAGGTCGTCTCCGACCCCTCCGTCAGCGAGGCCCTGACGGGCGGCAACGCCGAGATCTCCGGCAACTTCACCCAGCAGTCGGCCGAGAGCCTCGCCAACATGCTGTCCTACGGCGCCCTGCCGCTGACCTTCCAGGAGGACAGCGTCACCACGGTGACCGCGGCGCTCGGCGGTGAGCAGCTGAAGGCCGGTCTGATCGCCGGTGCCATCGGTCTCGCCCTGGTCGTGATCTACCTGCTGGTCTACTACCGCGGCCTGTCGATCATCGCCATCCTGTCGCTGCTGGTCTCCGCCGCGCTGACCTACACGATCATGTCGCTGCTCGGCCCGACCATCGGCTTCGCACTGAACCTGCCGGCCGTCTGCGGTGCCATCGTCGCCATCGGCATCACAGCGGACTCGTTCATCGTCTACTTCGAACGCGTCCGCGACGAGATCCGCGAGGGCCGCTCGCTGCGCCCCGCCGTCGAGCGGGCCTGGCCGCGCGCCCGGCGCACCATCCTGGTCTCGGACTTCGTGTCGTTCCTCGCCGCCGCGGTGCTCTTCATCGTCACCGTCGGCAAGGTCCAGGGCTTCGCGTTCACGCTCGGCCTGACCACCCTGCTTGACGTGGTCGTCGTGTTCCTGTTCACCAAGCCGCTGCTGACGCTCATGGCCCGCAGCAAGTTCTTCGGCAGCGGACACAGCTGGTCCGGCCTCGATCCCAAGCGACTCGGTGCCCGGCCGCCGCTGCGCCGCACCCGCCGTCCCTCCGCCCCCGTCGAGACGAAGGAGGCGTGAGATGTCGAAGCTCGGCAACCTCGGCGCCCGACTGCACCGTGGCGAGGTCGGCTACGACTTCGTCGGCAACCGCAAGATCTGGTACGGCCTGTCGATCCTGATCACCATCACGGCCATCGTCGGCCTGGCGGTGCGCGGCCTGAACATGGGCATCGAGTTCCAGGGCGGCGCGGTCTTCAACACCCCGAAGACCAGCGTCTCGGTCTCCCAGGCGCAGGAGTACGCGGAGAAGGCCTCCGGCCACGACGCGATCGTCCAGAAGCTCGGCAGCGGCGACAAGGCGACCCTGCGCATCCAGGTCGCCGGTATCGACACCAAGCAGGCCGACCAGGTCTCGGCGCAGCTGGCCAAGGACCTGGGCGTCGCCGAGAAGGACGTCACCGGCGAGCTCGTCGGCCCCAGCTGGGGTGAGCAGATCGCCAACAAGGCCTGGCAGGGCCTCGGGATCTTCCTGGTCCTCGTGGTGATCTATCTGGCCATCGCGTTCGAGTGGCGCATGGCACTGGCGGCGTTCGTCGCCCTGATCCACGACATCACCATCACCGTCGGCATCTACGCCCTCGTCGGCTTCGAGGTCACGCCGGGCACGGTGATCGGTCTGCTCACGATCCTCGGTTACTCGCTCTACGACACGGTCGTCGTCTTCGACAGCCTCAAGGAGCAGACGAAGGACATCACCAAGCAGACCCGCTGGACCTACAGCGACATCGCCAACCGTTCGATCAACAGCACCCTGGTCCGCTCCATCAACACCACGGTGGTCGCGCTGCTGCCGGTGGCGGGTCTGCTGTTCATCGGTGGCGGCTTCCTCGGCGCCGGCATGCTCAACGACATCTCGCTGTCGCTGTTCGTCGGTCTCGCCGCCGGTGCGTACTCCTCGATCTTCATCGCCACGCCGCTCGTCGCCGACCTCAAGGAGCGCGAGCCGCAGATGAAGGCCCTGAAGAAGCGCGTGCTCGCCAAGCGCGCGCAGGCCTCCGCCCAGGGCGAGGCGCCGGACGCCCCGACCACCGAGGCGCCCTTCGACGACGAGCCGGAGGACGCCGCCCCCGCGGTCGTCGGCCCCCGCAACCAGCCGGCGTCCCGCAACCGGGGCCGCGGCCGCCCGTCCGGGAAGCGCCGATGACCGACATCAAGGAGCTCCTGCTCAGCCGCATCCGCGATGTGGCGGACTACCCGGAGCCGGGCGTGATGTTCAAGGACATCACCCCGCTCCTGGCCGACCCGGCGGCGTTCACCGCGCTCACCGACGCACTGGCCGAGATCGCCGCGAACACCGGCGCCACCAAGGTCGTCGGCCTGGAGGCCCGCGGCTTCATCCTCGGCGCCCCGGTCGCCGTCCGCGCGGGCCTGGGCTTCATCCCCGTACGCAAGGCGGGCAAGCTCCCCGGGGCGACCCTCAGCCAGGCGTACGACCTGGAGTACGGCTCCGCGGAGATCGAGGTCCACGCCGAGGACCTGGCCGCGGGCGACCGCGTCCTGGTCATCGACGACGTCCTCGCGACCGGCGGCACCGCGGAGGCCTCGATCCAGCTGATCCGCCGCGCGGGCGCCGACGTCGCAGGCCTCGCCGTCCTCATGGAACTCGGCTTCCTGAGCGGCCGAGCCCGCCTGGAACCCTCCCTGGCGGGAGCCCCTCTGGAAGCGCTGCTGGTGATCTGAGCACGACACGAGAACGGCCGTCCCGGTGCAGCTGGGGCGGCCGTTTCGCGCCCCAGAGGGGCGCGGGGCTGTATCGATTTGCGGCTCCGCCGCGTGGGCGCGACCAGCCACGACGCCGCAGCAGTCGGCAACGTTCCCCCGCCTGTCACATCCCCTCCGGAATGTCGGCGGCAGCCCCGCGCGTTTCTTCGGTAGACGGCCCTCACATCGGCCTGAAGGCGATCCTCGGCCGCAGGATCGCTACCATGGGGTCTCCGGAGCCTGACCGGGGGACCCGGATCGCGCACGAGGAGCCCTCTTGCCAGACGAGGCCCAGCACCTGACCGCCGCCAAGCCCGAGTCCGCCTCGGCGCCCGCGGCGAAGCCCGCACCGAACGCGCCGCACGCGAAGAACGACTCGCGCGGGTCGGTCGAGCATGCCCAGTCCGCGCCCGTCGACAAGCCGGCCGAGCAGGCCCGGCCCAAGCCTGCCCCGCCCGAGCGGCCCGTCAACACGCCCGCGGCCCGACCGAACACCGGCCAGCCCGCCCGTTCCGGCTCCTCCAACCGCGTCCGCGCCCGCCTCGCCCGTCTCGGCGTCCAGCGCTCCAACCCGTACAACCCGGTCCTGGAGCCGCTGCTGCGGATAGTCCGCAGCAACGACCCGAAGATCGAGACGGCCACGCTCCGTACGATCGAGAAGGCCTACCAGGTCGCCGAGCGCTGGCACCGCGGCCAGAAGCGCAAGAGCGGCGACCCGTACATCACGCACCCCCTCGCGGTGACCACCATCCTCGCCGAGCTGGGCATGGATCCGGCCACCCTCATGGCGGGCCTGCTGCACGACACCGTCGAGGACACCGAGTACGGCCTCGACCAGCTCCGCCGCGACTTCGGCGACTCCGTCGCCCTGCTCGTCGACGGCGTCACCAAGCTGGACAAGGTCAAGTTCGGCGAGGCCGCGCAGGCCGAGACCGTGCGCAAGATGGTCGTCGCCATGGCCAAGGACCCGCGCGTCCTGGTCATCAAGCTCGCCGACCGCCTGCACAACATGCGCACCATGCGCTACCTCAAGCGCGAGAAGCAGGAGAAGAAGGCGCGCGAGACGCTGGAGATCTACGCGCCGCTCGCCCATCGCCTCGGCATGAACACCATCAAATGGGAGCTGGAGGACCTCGCCTTCGCGATCCTCTACCCCAAGATGTACGACGAGATCGTACGGCTGGTGGCCGAGCGGGCACCGAAGCGTGACGAGTATCTGGCCATAGTGACCGACGAGGTCCAGCAGGACCTGCGCGCCGCCCGCATCAAGGCGACCGTCACCGGCCGCCCGAAGCACTACTACAGCGTCTACCAGAAGATGATCGTGCGAGGTCGGGACTTCGCCGAGATCTACGACCTCGTCGGCATCCGAGTCCTTGTCGACACCGTCCGCGACTGCTACGCCGCCCTCGGCACCGTGCACGCGCGATGGAACCCGGTCCCCGGCCGGTTCAAGGACTACATCGCGATGCCCAAGTTCAACATGTACCAGTCGCTGCACACGACGGTCATCGGCCCCAACGGCAAGCCCGTCGAGCTGCAGATCCGCACCTTCGACATGCACCGCCGCGCCGAGTACGGCATCGCCGCGCACTGGAAGTACAAGCAGGAGGCCGTCGCCGGCGCCTCCAAGGTGCGCAGCGACGTGCCCAAGGCCGGCAAGGGCAAGGACGACCATCTCAACGACATGGCGTGGCTGCGCCAGCTGCTGGACTGGCAGAAGGAGACCGAGGACCCGGGCGAGTTCCTGGAGTCCCTTCGCTTCGACCTGTCCCGTAACGAGGTCTTCGTCTTCACCCCGAAGGGCGACGTCATAGCGCTCCCGGCCGGCGCGACACCCGTCGACTTCGCGTACGCCGTCCACACCGAGGTCGGCCACCGCACCATAGGAGCGCGGGTCAACGGCCGCCTCGTACCGCTCGAATCCACCCTGGACAACGGCGACCTGGTCGAGGTCTTCACCTCCAAGGCACCCGGCGCGGGCCCCTCCCGCGACTGGCTCGGCTTCGTGAAGTCGCCGCGCGCCCGCAACAAGATCCGGGCGTGGTTCTCCAAGGAGCGTCGCGACGAGGCCATCGAGCAGGGCAAGGACGCCATCGTCCGCGCGATGCGCAAGCAGAACCTGCCGATCCAGCGCATCCTCACCGGCGACTCCCTGGTCACCCTCGCGCACGAGATGCGCTACGCCGACATCTCCGCGCTGTACGCGGCGATCGGCGAGGGACATGTCTCCGCGCAGAACATCGTGCAGAAGCTCGTCCAGGCCCTCGGCGGCGAGGAGGCCGCCACGGAGGAGATCGACGAGTCGGTCCCGCCGGCCCGCGGTCGCAGTCGCAAGCGGCGCTCCAGCGCCGACCCGGGCGTCATCGTCAAGGGCGTCGAGGACGTATGGGTCAAGCTGGCCCGCTGTTGTACGCCCGTCCCCGGCGACCCGATCATCGGCTTCGTCACCCGCGGTAGCGGAGTATCGGTTCACCGCAGCGACTGTGTGAACGTCGAGTCACTGTCCCGCGAGCCCGAGCGCATCCTCGAGGTCGAGTGGGCCCCGACCCAGTCCTCGGTCTTCCTGGTCGCCATCCAGGTCGAGGCACTGGACCGCTCCAGGCTCCTCTCCGACGTCACCCGCGTCCTGTCCGACCAGCACGTCAACATCCTCTCCGCGGCCGTCCAGACCTCCCGCGACCGCGTCGCCACCTCCCGCTTCACCTTCGAGATGGGCGACCCGAAGCACCTCGGGCACGTCCTGAAGGCGGTCAGGGGAGTGGAGGGCGTGTACGACGTCTACCGCGTGACGTCGGCGCGCAGCCGCTCGTAGGACACACGACGAGAAGGGCCCCGTACCGCGTGTACGGGGCCCTTCTCGTCGTTGCAGCGGGGAACCCGCCGGTTCTCAGCGGGAACCTGCCGGTTGGTCAGCCGCCGAACTCCTGGAGACCCTTGAGAGCCTGGTCCAGCAGCTCCTGGCTCCTCTCCAGCTCGGCCTCCAGCTTGGCCGCCCGCGCGTTGTTGCCCTGGGCGCGGGCCTGCTCGATCTGGCCCTTCAGCTTGTCCACGGCGGCCTGGAACTGGCCGGTCATCCCTTCGGCACGCGCGCGTGCCTCCGGGTTGGTCCGGCGCCACTCGGAGTCCTCGGCCTCCTGGATGGCCCGCTCGACGGCGTGCATCCGGCCCTCGACCTTGGGCCGGGCGTCGCGCGGCACATGGCCGATGGCCTCCCAGCGCTCGTTGATCGAGCGGAAGGCGGCACGCGCGCCCTTCAGGTCGCTGATCGGCAGGAGCTTCTCGGCCTCCTCGGCCAGCTCCTCCTTCAGTTTCAGGTTCTCGGCCTGCTCGGCGTCGCGCTCGGCGAAGACCGAGCTGCGGGCCGCGAAGAAGACGTCCTGGGCGCCGCGGAAGCGGTTCCACAGGTCGTCCTCGTGCTCGCGCTGGGCGCGCCCGGCGGCCTTCCACTCCGACATCAGCTCGCGGTAGCGGGCCGCCGTCGGACCCCAGTCCGTCGACCCGGACAGCGCCTCGGCCTCGGAGACCAGCCGCTCCTTGGTCTTGCGGGCCTCCTCGCGCTGCGCGTCGAGCTGCGCGAAGTGCGCCTTGCGGCGCTTGGAGAAGGCCGACCGGGCGTGCGAGAAGCGGTGCCACAGCTCGTCGTCCGACTTGCGGTCGAGCCTCGGCAGGCCCTTCCACGTGTCCACCAGGGCCCGCAACCGCTCACCGGCGGCCCGCCACTGGTCGGACTGCGCCAGCTCCTCGGCCTCGGTGACCAGCGCCTCCTTGGCGTGGCGCGCCTCGTCCGACTGCTTCGCCCGCTGCTGCTTGCGCTCCTCGCGCCGCTTCTCGACCGTCTCGACGAGCTTGTCCAACCGGGTCTTCAGGGCGTCCAGATCGCCGACCGCGTGGTGGGCGTCGACCTGCTCGCGAATGTGGTCGATCGCGGTCTGCGCGTCCTTCGCGGACAGGTCGGTGGTCTTCACTCGCTTCTCGAGGAGGCCGATCTCGACAACCAGGCCCTCGTACTTGCGCTCGAAATAGGCCAGCGCCTCCTCAGGAGTGCCTGCCTGCCAAGAACCGACGACCTGCTCGCCGTCGGCCGTACGCACGTACACGGTCCCCGTCTCGTCGACGCGGCCCCACGGGTCGCTGCTCACAGCGCCTCCTCCACATGATGCCTGCGAGGGGCTTGTGTCCCCCCGGGCATCGTCCACAGTTTCGTCACGGCCAACATAGGCGACCGGCGGGTTGCCTGTCCGCATCCCGCGCGACCGAAATTTCGCAGTTGGCGGTCAGGATTTGGTGACCGTCGCCTTGTTGATGACCACCGTCGCGTTCGGCGCCCCGTCGCCCGCGCCGGTGCTCTCTCCGGCGTCGGCAATCTTCTTGAGTACCTTCATGCCGGATTCGGAAACGGTACCGAACGGTGTGTAGCTGGGCGGCAGCTGACTGTCCTGGTACACGAGGAAGAACTGGCTGCCGCCGGAGTGCTTCTGTCCGGTGTTCGCCATCGCCACGGTGCCCGCGGGATAGATGTTGTCCTTGAGGCTTTTGTCCTTCAGGTTCTCGTCCGGAATCGTGTACCCGGGACCGCCCGTGCCGGTGCCCGTCGGGTCACCGCACTGCAGCACGTAGATGTTGCTGGTGGTGAGCCGGTGGCACTTGGAGTGGTTGAAGTAGCCCTTCTCGGCGAGGAAGTCGAACGAGTTGACGGTGTGCGGGGCGGCCGACGCCTTCAGATCGATGTCTATGTCACCGCACGTCGTCGCGAGCTTCATCGTGTACTTCGCCGACTTGTCGATCGTCAGCGCCGGCTCCTTCTTCCAGGTCGTCGTCGGAGCCTTGCCCTCGGCGGCCTTCTCGCACGGGTCCGGGGCCTTGCTGGGCGCCGCGCTGGGCGTGACCTCCGCGCCCGCGTTCTCCTTGCTGTCGTCGTCCTTCTTCAGGACTCCGGTCGTGTACAGCGCGAGGCTGCCGATGACCACGACGCCGAGCACCGACGCGATCACCGAGTTGCGCATGCGCGCCTTGCGCCGGGCGGACGTGCGCCGCTGCTGCTGCCGCAAGAACTTCTCCCGGGCGAGCTGACGCCGCCGCTGTTCCTGGCTGACCACCGGGTTCTCTCCTCATGCGTCGTGTGTGTCGACCGGTACGCGTGCGTCCTGTGAGCCGACTGCCTGCGTGTGCCCCGTACCGTATATGGGTTCGCTGAGGAATCGGCAGCGCCGGTAGGCTCTGACCACAGGCGGAGCCCGCCGACAAACCACTCGTGTCGACACAAACGAAGGACGATCGTGCTCATTGCCGGGTTCCCCGCCGGGGCCTGGGGGACGAACTGTTATCTCGTCGCCCCCGCCGCCGGCGAGGAGTGCGTGATCATCGACCCGGGCCACGAAGCGGCCCCCGGCGTCGAGGAAGCACTGAAGAAGCATCGGCTCAAGCCCGTCGCCGTCGTCCTCACCCACGGCCACATCGACCATGTGGCCTCGGTCGTCCCGGTGTGCGGCGCCCATGACGTACCGGCCTGGATCCACCCCGAGGACCGGTACATGATGAGCGACCCCGAGAAGGCGCTCGGCCGCTCCATCGGCATGCAGCTGATGGGCGAGCTGACCATCGGGGAGCCGGACGACGTCAAGGAGCTGACCGACGGCTCGAAGCTGGAGCTGGCGGGTCTGGAGCTGACGGTCGCGCACGCGCCGGGCCATACCAAGGGGTCGGTGACCTTCGGCCTGCCCGAGGCGGCGGACATCCCGCCGATCTTCTTCTCGGGCGACCTGCTGTTCGCCGGCTCCATCGGACGCACCGACATGCCCGGCGGCGACATGGCCGAGATGCTCGACTCGCTGGCCCGCGTGTGCCTGCCGCTCGACGACTCGACCGTGGTGCTGTCCGGCCACGGCCCCCAGACGACCATCGGCCAGGAGCGCGCCACCAACCCCTATCTGCGGCAGGTGGCCGCCGGCCCGGGAGCGAACACCGATGCCGCTCCCCGACGAGGAATGTGACGAGAGACTTCCCGTGAGCACCTTCAAGGCCCCCAAGGGCACGTACGACCTGATCCCGCCGGACTCCGCCAAGTTCCTGGCCGTCCGCGAGGCGATCTCCGCGCCCCTGCGCAACTCCGGCTACGGCTACATCGAGACGCCCGGCTTCGAGAGCGTCGATCTGTTCGCGCGCGGTGTCGGCGAGTCCACCGACATCGTGACCAAGGAGATGTACGCCTTCGAGACCAAGGGCGGCGACAAGCTCGCCCTGCGCCCCGAGGGCACGGCCTCGGTCCTGCGCGCGGCCCTGGAGGCCAACCTGCACAAGGCCGGCAACCTCCCGGTCAAGCTCTGGTACTCCGGCTCGTACTACCGCTACGAGCGCCCCCAGAAGGGCCGCTACAGGCACTTCTCGCAGGTCGGCGCCGAGGCGATCGGCGCCGAGGACCCGGCGCTCGACGCCGAGCTGATCATCCTGGCCGACCAGGCGTACCGCTCGCTGGGCCTGAGCGACTTCCGGATCCTGCTGAACAGCCTGGGCGACAAGGAGTGCCGCCCGGTCTACCGAGCCGCGCTCCAGGACTTCCTGCGCGGCCTGGACCTCGACGAGGACACCCTGCGCCGCGCGGAGATCAACCCGTTGCGCGTCCTCGACGACAAGCGCGAGTCGGTGCAGAAGCAGCTGGGCGACGCCCCGCTGCTGCGCGACTACCTCTGCGACGCCTGCAAGACGTACCACGAGGAGGTCCGCGAGCTGATCACGGCGGCCGGTGTCTCCTTCGAGGACGACCCGAAGCTGGTGCGCGGCCTGGACTACTACACGCGTACGACCTTCGAGTTCGTCCACGACGGCCTGGGCTCCCAGTCCGCGGTGGGCGGCGGCGGCCGCTACGACGGACTGTCCGAGATGATCGGCGGCCCCGCGCTGCCGTCCGTCGGCTGGGCCCTCGGCGTCGACCGCACGGTCCTCGCCCTGGAGGCGGAGGGCGTCGAGCTCGAACTCCCCTCCACGACCAGCGTGTTCGCGGTGCCGCTCGGCGAGGAGGCCCGCCGCGTGCTGTTCGCCAAGGTCACCGAGTTGCGCAAGGTCGGTATCGCGGCGGACTTCTCCTACGGCGCCAAGGGCCTCAAGGGCGCCATGAAGAACGCCAACCGCAGTGGTGCCCGCTACACGATCGTGGCCGGCGAACGCGACCTCGCCGAGGGCGTCGTCCAGCTCAAGGACATGGAATCCGGTGAGCAGGCGGCCGTCGGCGTCAACGAGATCGTGGCGGAACTGGAAGCCCGACTGGGCTGATTTCCACAGCGCTGCATTCGGAAGAGCGGGGGCCGGCCGGTCCCCGCTCTTCGCAGTTCCGGCGGTGTCCTGAACCGGTTGCCTTTACCCCCTCGCGGGCTTTTGCTTATGCGCCACGAACGGCGGACACGCGGCTGCGTACGGCACAATGTGCCGTGCCCGGAGGTCCAACTCTCAAGTGACGGAATCGGCGTGATGAGCAAGACGACAGTCAAAGACGTCTCCACCGAGCCCGAGCGGGAGCCTGCCGAAGCGCCGCCGCGACTGCTGGGCGGCAGCCGTGCGTTCGCGCTGCTGCTGGTGATCACCGGCGCTGCCGGACTGCTCGCCGCGTGGGTCATCACGATCGACAAGTTCAAGATCCTCGAGGCCAAGATCGCGGGGACGACCTTCACACCCGGCTGCAGCCTCAACCCGATCGTGTCCTGCGGCAGCGTCATGCAGAGCAAGCAGGCGTCCGTCTTCGGGTTCCCCAACCCCATGCTCGGCCTCGTCTGCTACGGCATCGTCATCTGCGTCGGCATGAGCCTGCTCGCCGGCGCCCGCTTCCCGCGCTGGTACTGGCTGACCTTCAACTTCGGCACCCTCTTCGGCGTCGCCTTCTGCACCTGGCTGATGTACCAGTCGCTCTACAACATCGGCGCGCTGTGCCTGTGGTGCTCGCTGGCCTGGGCGGCCACGCTCACCATGTTCTGGTACGTGACCTCCTTCAACATCCGCAACGGCTTCCTGCCCGCCCCGCGCCCGCTGAAGAACTTCCTCGCCGAGTTCACCTGGGTGCTCCCGGTGACCCACTGCGGCGTGATCGTCATGCTGATCCTGACCCGCTGGGGCAGCCAGCTCTGGGCCGCCTGACCCGCTCCGCACCCGTTGTCAGTGCCGTGATTTAGGGTTTCAGCGTGGAGCCCGACCTGTTCACCGCCGCAGCAGAAGAACGCCAGGAGAAGGACCCCGCGGGGAGCCCCCTGGCGGTGCGCATGCGCCCGCGCACCCTGGACGAGGTGGTGGGCCAGCAGCACCTGCTGAAGCCGGGCTCGCCCCTGCGCAGGCTCGTCGGGGAGTCCGGGGGCGGCCCCGCCGGACCGTCCTCGGTGATCCTCTGGGGGCCGCCCGGCACCGGCAAGACCACCTTGGCGTACGTCGTCTCCAAGGCCACCAACAAGCGCTTCGTCGAGCTCTCCGCCATCACCGCCGGGGTGAAGGAGGTCCGCGCGGTCATCGACGGCGCCCGCCGCGCCACCGGAGGCTTCGGCAAGGAGACCGTCCTCTTCCTCGACGAGATCCACCGCTTCAGCAAGGCCCAGCAGGACTCCCTCCTCCCGGCCGTCGAGAACCGCTGGGTCACCCTGATCGCGGCGACCACCGAGAACCCGTACTTCTCGGTCATCTCCCCCCTGCTGTCCCGCTCCCTCCTACTCACCCTCGAACCCCTCACCGACGACGACATCAGAGGCCTGCTGAAGCGGGCGCTGAGCGACGAGCGAGGTCTGAAGGACGCCGTCGGCCTCCCCGAGGACACCGAGGAGCACCTGCTGCGGATCGCCGGCGGTGACGCCCGCCGCGCCCTGACGGCCCTGGAGGCCGCGGCCGGTGCCGCCCTCGACCAGGGCGAGAGCGACATCAGCCTGCGGACCCTGGAACAGACAGTCGACCGCGCGGCCGTGAAGTACGACCGCGACGGCGACCAGCACTACGACGTCGCCAGCGCCCTCATCAAGTCCATCCGCGGCTCCGACGTCGACGCCGCCCTGCACTACCTGGCCCGCATGATCGAGGCCGGCGAGGACCCCCGCTTCATCGCCCGCCGCCTGATGATCTCCGCCAGCGAGGACATCGGCCTCGCCGACCCGAACGCCCTGCCCATAGCGGTCGCCGCCGCCCAGGCCGTCGCCATGATCGGCTTCCCCGAGGCCGCCCTCACCCTCAGCCACGCCACCATCGCCCTCGCGCTCGCACCGAAGTCCAACGCCGCGACGACCGCGATCGGCGCCGCCCTGGAGGACGTACGCAAGGGACTGGCCGGCCCTGTGCCGCCGCACCTGCGCGACGGGCACTACAAGGGCGCCGCCAAGCTCGGGCACGCGCAGGGCTACGTGTACCCGCACGACCTGTCCGAGGGCATCGCCGAGCAGCAGTACGCGCCGGACGCCCTCAAGGACCGCGAGTACTACACCCCGACCCGGCACGGCGCCGAGGCGCGCTACGCGGACGCCGTGGAGTGGACGAGGAAACACCTCGGTCGCAAGCGGTCCTGAGCACCCTGTAAACTTCCCCGAAGTGCTGTGTCCCGTGCAGTCAGAACGGGACGGTCAGCCGGAACCCCCAGTGGGTTCCAGGAGCGTCGCGCACCGTTCGAATGGTGTCGCGGGCAACCCACCACCACTCGCCCCAGGGGGAGACCGGTCGGTGGGTCACTCGCGTGCTGCACGTATGTGCCCAGACCAGGGAGCGGCTGCCCACCAGGCCCGGCAACGGACCCGGAGGGTTTCCCCGGCTGCGGATGCGACCTCCCTCAACCCTGACGAGCCGAACACTGAGAAATGAGAGATTGTGGCGAACCAGTCCCGCCCCAAGGTCAAGAAGTCGCGTGCCCTCGGCATCGCGCTGACCCCGAAGGCCGTCAAGTACTTCGAGGCCCGTCCCTACCCGCCGGGTGAGCACGGCCGTGGCCGCAAGCAGAACTCGGACTACAAGGTCCGTCTGCTGGAGAAGCAGCGTCTGCGTGCGCAGTACGACGTGTCCGAGCGCCAGCTCGTCCGCGCCTACGAGCGTGCCTCCAAGGTTCAGGGCAAGACCGGTGAGGCCCTGATCATCGAGCTCGAGCGTCGTCTCGACGCCCTGGTCCTGCGTTCGGGCATCGCCCGCACCATCTACCAGGCCCGTCAGATGGTCGTGCACGGCCACATCGAGGTCAACGGCCAGAAGGTCGACAAGCCGTCCTTCCGCGTCAAGCCCGACGACGTCGTGATGGTCCGTGAGCGCAGCCGCGAGAAGACCCTCTTCTCCATCGCCCGTGAGGGTGGCTTCGCCCCCGAGGGTGAGACCCCGCGCTACCTCCAGGTGAACCTCAAGGCCCTGGCGTTCCGCCTGGACCGTGAGCCGAACCGCAAGGAGATCCCGGTGATCTGCGACGAGCAGCTCGTCGTCGAGTACTACGCCCGTTGATCCTTCGACGGTCGTAGGACTCCTGCGCCTGAGCCCGTCGTCTCCCCGCCCTTCCGGGTGGGCGGGGCGGCGGGCTTTCGCGTGCTCCCCATGCGGTGCGAAGCGCCGGGGTCGGCGCGATAGGCTCAGCGTGCACTAGTGATTTCTCGAATGAGCAGGAAGTAGGTGCCAGGTGTCCGGTGGAGAGGTTGCCGGGATCCTGGTGGCCGTCTTCTGGGCGATTCTGGTCTCCTTCCTCGCCGTCGCGCTGGCGAGGCTGGCCCAGACGCTCAAGGCGACCACCAAGCTCGTCGCGGACGTGACCGACCAGGCCGTCCCGCTCCTGGCAGAGGCCTCCACCGCGGTGCGCTCCGCGCAGACCCAGATCGACCGGGTCGACGCCATCGCCTCCGACGTCCAGGAGGTCACCTCGAACGCCTCCGCCCTGTCGACCACCGTCGCCTCCACCTTCGGCGGCCCCCTCGTCAAGGTCGCGGCCTTCGGCTACGGCGTGCGCCGGGCCCTCGGCGGCCGCAAGGACGACGTGCCCGCCAAAGAGGCCCGGCGTACCGTGATCGTGGGCCGCACGGTTCCGGCCGCGCGACGGGGCAAGCGAAACCTCCGCGGAAAGAGGGACTGAGACCCAGCATGTTCCGCCGTACGTTCTGGTTCACCACGGGCGTCGCCGCCGGTGTGTGGGCCACCACCAAGGTCAACCGGAAGCTGAAGCAGCTGACCCCCGAGAGCCTCGCCGCGACCGCGACGAACAAGGCGATCGAGGCAGGTCACCGGCTCAAGGACCGCGCGGTGGGCTTCGCGCTCGACGTCCGCGACAACATGGCCCAGCGCGAGGAGGAACTGGGCGACGCGCTCGGGCTGAACGCCCCCGTCGACCACGAACTCCCCGCACCCCGGCGGTTCGCCGCCATCGAGAACCGCAACAACCCGAAGTACGTCGACAGGACGACGTACTCGTACAACCGAAACGAGGACCACTGATGGAGTCGGCCGAGATTCGCCGCCGCTGGCTGAGCTTCTTCGAGGAGCGCGGGCACACCGTCGTCCCTTCGGCGTCGCTCATCGCGGACGACCCGACTCTGCTCCTCGTCCCGGCCGGCATGGTGCCGTTCAAGCCCTACTTCCTGGGTGAGGTCAAGCCGCCCTTCGACCGCGCCACCAGCGTCCAGAAGTGCGTGCGCACGCCGGACATCGAAGAGGTCGGCAAGACCACCCGGCACGGCACGTTCTTCCAGATGTGCGGCAACTTCTCCTTCGGCGACTACTTCAAGGAAGGCGCCATCAAGCTCGCCTGGGAGCTGCTCACCAGCCCCCAGGACAAGGGTGGTTACGGCCTGGAGCCGGAGAAGCTCTGGATCACCGTCTACAAGGACGACGACGAGGCCGAGCGCATCTGGCACGACGTCGTCGGAGTGCCGAAGGAGCGCATCCAGCGCCTCGGCATGAAGGACAACTACTGGTCCATGGGCGTCCCCGGCCCCTGCGGCCCCTGCTCCGAGATCAACTACGACCGCGGCCCCGAGTTCGGCGTCGAGGGCGGCCCCGCCGTCAACGACGAGCGGTACGTGGAGATCTGGAACCTCGTCTTCATGCAGTACGAGCGCGGCGAGGGCGTCGGCAAGGACAACTTCGAGATCCTCGGCGAGCTCCCCAGCAAGAACATCGACACGGGCCTCGGCCTGGAGCGCCTCGCCATGATTCTGCAGGGCGTGCAGAACATGTACGAGATCGACACCTCCATGGCCGTCATCAAGAAGGCCACCGAGCTGACCGGTGTCGCCTACGGTGACGCCCACGCCTCGGACGTCTCCCTGCGCGTGGTCACCGACCACATGCGCACGTCCGTGATGCTCATCGGCGACGGCGTCACCCCCGGCAACGAGGGCCGCGGTTACGTCCTGCGCCGCATCATGCGCCGCGCCATCCGCAACATGCGCCTGCTCGGCGCCACCGGTCCGGTCGTCAAGGACCTGATCGACGTCGTCATCGGCATGATGGGCCAGCAGTACCCCGAGCTCGTCACCGACCGCGAGCGCATCGAGAAGGTCGCCCTCGCCGAGGAGAACGCCTTCCTCAAGACGCTGAAGGCCGGCACCAACATCCTCGACACGGCCGTCTCCGACACCAAGGCCGCGGGCTCCACCGTGCTCGCCGGCGACAAGGCCTTCCTGCTCCACGACACCTGGGGCTTCCCGATCGACCTCACCCTGGAGATGGCCGCCGAACAGGGCCTCTCCGTGGACGAGGACGGCTTCCGGCGCCTGATGAAGGAGCAGCGGGAGCGCGCCAAGGCCGACGCCCAGGCCAAGAAGACCGGGCACGCGGGCGCCGGCGCCTACCGGGAGATCGCCGACAAGGTCGGCGAGACCGACTTCATCGGCTACAGCGACACCGAGGGCGAGTCCACGATCGTCGGCATCCTCGTCGACGGCGCATCCTCCCCGGCCGCCACCGAGGGCGACGAGGTCGAGATCGTCCTCGACCGCACGCCGTTCTACGCCGAGGGCGGTGGCCAGATCGGCGACACCGGCCGCATCAAGGTCGACACCGGTGCGGTCATCGAGGTCCGCGACTGCCAGAAGCCGGTCCCGGGCGTCTACGTCCACAAGGGCGTCGTCCAGGTCGGCGAGGTGACGGTCGGCGCCAAGGCCCACGCCTCCATCGACTCGCTCCGCCGCCGGGCCATCGCCCGCGCCCACTCGGCCACGCACCTCACCCACCAGGCGCTGCGCGACGCCCTCGGCCCGACGGCCGCGCAGGCCGGCTCCGAGAACCAGCCCGGCCGCTTCCGCTTCGACTTCGGCTCGCCGTCCGCCGTTCCGACGGCCGTGATGACCGACGTCGAGCAGAAGATCAACGAGGTGCTCGCCCGCGATCTCGACGTGCGCGCCGAGGTCATGGGCATCGACGAGGCCAAGAAGCAGGGCGCCATCGCCGAGTTCGGCGAGAAGTACGGCGAGCGGGTCCGCGTCGTGACCATCGGCGACTTCTCCAAGGAGCTGTGCGGCGGCACGCACGTCCACAACACCGCCCAGCTCGGCCTGGTGAAGCTGCTCGGCGAGTCGTCGATCGGCTCCGGTGTGCGCCGTATCGAGGCTCTTGTCGGCGTGGACGCCTACAACTTCCTGGCCCGTGAGCACACGGTCGTCGCTCAGCTCCAGGAGCTGATCAAGGGCCGACCGGAGGAGCTCCCGGAGAAGGTCTCCGCCATGCTCGGCAAGTTGAAGGACGCCGAGAAGGAGATCGAGAAGTTCCGCGCCGAGAAGGTGCTGCAGGCCGCGGCCGGTCTCGTCGAGTCCGCCAAGGACATCCGCGGTATCGCCGTCGTCACCGGTCAGGTCCCGGACGGCACCACGGCCGACGACCTGCGCAAGCTGGTCCTCGACGTGCGCGGCCGCATCCAGGGCGGACGCGCCGCCGTGGTCGCCCTGTTCACGGTCAACAACGGCAAGCCGCTCACGGTCATCGCCACCAACGAGGCCGCCCGCGAGCGTGGCCTCAAGGCCGGTGACCTGGTCCGTACCGCCGCCAAGACCCTCGGCGGCGGCGGTGGCGGCAAGCCGGACGTCGCCCAGGGCGGCGGCCAGAACCCGGACGCCGTCGGCGAGGCCGTCGACGCCGTCGAGCGGCTCGTGACGGAAACGGCCAAGTGAGCGACAGCACACCCGCAGGTGGTGACGGCCCGGGCATCCGCCGGGGCCGTCGCCTCGCGATCGACGTCGGCGACGCCCGTATCGGCGTCGCCTCGTGCGACCCCGACGGGATCCTCGCCACACCGGTGGAGACGGTCCCGGGCCGGGACGTTCCCGCAGCTCACCGCCGCCTCAGGCAACTCGTCGAGGAGTACGAGCCGATCGAGGTCGTCGTCGGTCTGCCCCGCTCGCTCAAGGGCGGGGAGGGTCCGGCCGCCGTCAAAGTCAGGGGTTTCGCCCAGGAACTGGCACGCATGATCGCGCCCGTACCGGTCAGGCTCGTGGATGAGCGGATGACAACCGTGACGGCCAGTCAGGGACTGCGTGCCTCGGGGGTGAAGTCGAAGAAGGGCCGGTCGGTGATCGACCAGGCGGCCGCTGTGATCATTTTGCAGCAGGCGCTCGAATCCGAACGGGTGTCAGGTAAAGCACCCGGAGAGAGCGTCGAAGTGGTTATCTGATCGCGATACGGTAACGTTCCGCGCGATGCAGCAGTGTTCGAACAGGTGCTGCACAGCAGGGAGGCCAGGTAGCTTGTGGGCTTGAGTGCTCAGAGGCTACTGGCCTCGCGGCTCTAGGGGATCGGTCACTCGCTCCCCAGCCCCTCGGGTTGGGGCTTGTCCGGCATAGGCGGAGAAGCCCATGAGTGACCAGCCCGAGTTACCGCGTGGAGGAGGTGTGATCGGTGACTACGTTTCAGGTGAGTGAGAAGACCCACCAGGCCGTGCTTCCTCAGCGGCCTGCTCTGGAATCCGTGGCAGCAGACACCCCTGGGAGCAGGGACGAAACGGGCTACGGACGCTCCATGCGTACGGATGGAGCAACTGGCCTGGAACATGGGCGAGGGGAGATGCGCGAGTCTGACCTCCAGGCTCTCGCACGTCACCCTGAGGCTGTCGTGCCAGCGACAGCTGAGGGAGGAAACGCTGCCGGTAACGGCAGTGCCATTCAGAATGTTGGTTCAGGTGCGGCCTTTGTGGGCGTGTTGGACCGGCGAGGTGTCCCACTGATGCCCTGCCATCCCGCACGTGCCCGTGAACTCCTTGCTAAGGGGCGAGCGGTTGTAGCGCGGCACACTCCCTTTGTTATCAGGCTCAAGGACCGAGAGGCGGAGAACTCGGTCGTGCCTGGCGTTGCCGTGCGTATTGATCCGGGGTCCAAGGGCACGGGCATCGCGGTCACTGTTGATGTTGACGTGGCTAATGGTGATAGTGGTGCAGTCTCCACCACACGGCGAGGGCTGGTGGCGGTCGAACTGCGACATCGGGGGGCACAAATCCATAAAGCAGTGCTGCAGCGAGCCGCGTACAGGCGTTCAAGGAGATCGAGAAACCTTCGCTACCGTGCGCCTCGGTTCGATAATCGCAGGCGACCAGTGGGGTGGTTGGCTCCATCACTGCAACATCGAGTTGACACTACCTGTTCTACCGTCCGCCGGCTGATCCGATACTTCCCTGTCTCAGAACTTCACGTGGAGCGAGTCTCGTTCGATACGCATGCCATGAGTCGAGGAAAAAATCGGCTTGAGGCTAGTGAATATCAGCAGGGAACCCTCGTCGGATACGAAGTCCGCCAATATCTCCTGGAAAAATGGGGTAGGGCATGCGCGTACTGCGGAACAAGTGATGTTCCCCTGCAAGTGGAACATATTCAGCCCAGGGCTCGTGGTGGATCTGACCGCATCTCCAATCTGACACTTGCGTGTGCGCCTTGTAATGCGGAAAAGGGTGCGCGGTCTGTGGAAGAGTTCTTGAGTCAGCGCCCTGCTGCACTGAAGCGGATCTTTGCGCAGACGAAGGTTCCGTTGAAAGATGCGGCTGTCATGAATGCAACAAGATGGCAAATTGTTGATCAATTGCGTTCAATGGGGCTGTCCGTCCGTGCTTGGTCCGGCGGGCGCACGCAATACAACCGAGTTGGCCATGGTTTGGCGAAAACCCACACTCTTGATGCCTTGGCTGTAGGTGAGGTTAAGGACGGCACGAGGATCATTCGACACCCAAGGACGGTACTGATCGCGACTGCGACGGGCCGTGGGACGTACGCTCGTACCCGCTCAGATCGGTATGGGTTTCCACGCCTGATTCTGCCCCGCACCAAACAGTGCTCCGGCTATGCCACAGGTGATCTCGTCCGGGCGGTCATCCCTTCTGGAAAATATGCAGGCACCTGGACTGGGCGAGTCGCCGTGCGGACCACAGGGCGTTTCAACGTCCGTTCCGAGCGAGGTGTCGCTCAGGGCATCCACCACCGTTATATCCAATTGGTTCAGCGGGCCGACGGCTACGGCTATATCACCCGAGAGGAGGAAGGCGCGCACTGCTTCGCCGATGGTGCAAGCATGCGTGTCGACCGCTCTGATGACTGAGTATGGCCGGGGCCCAGGCTCCGAACCGTGGCATCCCGAGGACCCGTGGTATGGGGACGGGGGATGGGAAGGGCAGCAGGCCCAAGCGGGTCAGCAGGCTGCCTACGGCGGCCAGCCGCAGCACTATCCGGAGCAGCCGCAGCACTACGGCGAGTGGGGCAACGGCCAGCAGGCCGCATACGGTCAGGCGCAGCAGTACCCGCAGCAGTACGAACAGCAGCAGCACGCGGGCCAAGAACAGCAGTCGTACGACAACAACGGCTGGGCCAACGGTCCGCACGGGCAAGTCCAGTACCCCGACCCGGCAGACCCGTACGGGCAGCAGCTCGCGGGGTACGGCGGTGAGCAGCCCGACTACTACGGCACCCCCGACGCCTACCTGCCGCCGGCGCCGCCGAGCCGGCGGCAGGGCGAACCGGAGCCGCCTCGGACCGACTGGGATCCTGGTCCTGACCAGGGCGAACATGCCTTCTTCGCCGGTGGCGGCGACGAGGGCGAAGACGACTCCGACGACGGGTCGGGAGGCGGCCGCGGCCGCGGTGACCGCAAGGGCCGGGGCGGAAAGCCCAAGAAGCGGCGCAGCGGAATGGCCTGTCTGGTGGTCGTGCTGATCTTCGGCGGCGGCGTCTCCGGAGTCGGATATTTCGGCTATCAGTTCTATCAGGATCGTTACGGCCCGGCGCCCGACTACGCGGGTGATGGTAACGGCGAGCAGGTCACCGTCGTCATCCCCAAGGGTGCGGGCGGCTATGTCATTGGGCAGAAGCTGAAGGCGGCTGGCGTCATCCTGAGCGTCGACGCGTTCGTTTCCGCGCAGAGCTCGGATCCCAACGGCAAATCGATCCAGGACGGCGTCTACACGCTGGAGAAGCAGATGTCGGCTGAGAGTGCTGTCGAATTGATGCTTAGTCCGGATAGCCGTGACAACCTGATCATCGCAGAGGGTTCACGGAACACGGCGGTCTACGCGTTGATCGACAAGCGCCTTGGGGTGGAGGAGGGCACCACGGCAGGCGTTGCAAAGAAGAGGTATATGGACCTCGGTCTTCCCGACTGGGCGCTGGACCATCCGGATTTGAAGGACCCGCTGGAAGGATTCCTCTATCCCTCCAGCTACGCGGCCAGCGAGGGGCAGAAACCCGAGACCGTCCTCAAGGAAATGGTCGCCCGCGCCACAGAGAAGTACGAACAGATGGGCCTGGAGAAGAAGGCCGAGAACCTGGGCCTTGACGGACCGTGGCAGTTGCTCACGGTGGCGAGTCTCGCGCAGGCCGAAGGCACGAGCCACGACGACTTCCGCAAGATGGCCGAGGTGGTTTACAACCGCCTCAAGCCGGGAAACTCAGAAACTTATGGCTCCTTGGAGTTCGACTCCACGTACAACTACGTGAAGAACCAGAGCGAGATTGACCTGAGCATCGCCGAGTTGAGGCAATACGACAACCCGTACAACACGTACTTCGTCAAGGGGCTGCCCCCTGGCCCTATCGACAACCCCGGCGAAGAGGCGCTCAAGGGTGCGCTCAACCCGACGGACGATGGCTGGTACTACTTCATTTCGTTGGACGGCAAGACCAGTAAGTTCACGAAGACGCTCGCGGAGCACGAAAAACTTGTCCGGGAGTTCAACGCGTCGAGGAGGAACAAGGACTGATCCTGGCTTGCTGGTTTCGCGACTCGTACCCAACGGCGAGTCGAGGCTGCCGTGGCCGATGCGTGAGATGCTCGGCTGGCCAACATGCGTGAGGCGCTGCTGGCGCCAGTGTGGGTGGTGCCAGCCGAACGGAGCTATAGAAGCGCAGCGTTAGGCGAGGCGGCACTCGTCCCGAGGATGTGTCTACCAAGCTCAGCGAGTTGAAACGGCACAACTGTCGAACTGACGAGCCGTCATGAAGTCATATAACGGGCTGTGTTACTCTGTTGCAGAGTGATCGCCAATCATTCTTGGCAGATTCCTTTGTCGCCTGTCTCTTGTGTGGACGCAGGAGGAGAACATGAGAATATCCCGCCTCGGATCCGTTGCGGTCATGGGGCTGGCTGCCGTTGGTCTCGCGGCAGTTCCGGCATTCGCTAGTGGTGGTACCTACTCGGTCGGGGGCGGTGCTTATGCTGCCTGGACGACCAACGGTGACAAGCTCACTGTTTGTGACGAGAAGAAGGATGATCACGCCGCTGTTGCGAAGCTCTGGTACAAGCGGCCGGGTCAATCTGAGAGTCGATATGGGAACACCTTTGCCTATGGTGGAGCTAACAGTTGCGAAACTAGAGAGCTTCCCTGGCTTGAAGAAGGTTCCAAAATTAGGATCCAGGCCTGTCTTGGCAAGCAGAGTAGAATTCTAGAAAATACCTGTGGTTTGATCAGGAACGACGTCGCCTAATTGTAGTTGAGTGCGGATCGTGCTGTTGTTGAGGCGGAAAACCGGTTTGTCGGAGGCCGGGAACAACCGTCAGGTCGGGAGCCTTGCTAAGATCATGGATTCGTCTTCGGGGTGCTCTCTATGCCGGATTTGCGAGGCTCAGGAACGCTTTCAATGATGCCAGGGTCGACGCCTGACGCCCGCCGGGCTGCCGTTCTAGGTTCGCCCATCGCCCACTCCCTCTCCCCGGTGCTGCACCGCGCCGCCTACGAGGAACTCGGGCTCACGGGCTGGTCGTACGACCGGTTCGAGATCGACGAGGCCGCTCTGCCCGGGTTCCTCAAGGAACTCGGGCCGGAGTGGGCCGGCCTGTCACTGACCATGCCGCTCAAGCGGGCCGTCATCCCCCTGCTCGACGAGATCAGCGAGACGGCGGCCTCCGTCGAAGCGGTCAACACCGTCGTCCTCGGCGAGGACGGCCGACGCGTCGGCGACAACACCGACATCCCCGGGATGGTCGCCGCGCTGCGCGAGCGCGGCATCGAACAGGTCGACTCGGCCGCCATCCTCGGCGCCGGCGCCACGGCTTCCTCCGCACTGGCAGCGCTCGCCCGCGTCTGCACCGGTGAGATCGTGGCGTACGTACGCAGCGAGGCCCGCGCCGCCGAGATGCGGCAGTGGGGCGAACGCCTCGACGTCGAGCTCCGTACGGCGGACTGGGCCGAGGCCGGCCAGGCACTGCGCGCCCCGCTGGTGATCGCGACCACCCCGGCCGGTACGACGGACGCCCTCGCCGCGGCCGTACCGGAGCGCCCCGCCACCCTGTTCGACGTGCTCTACGACCCCTGGCCGACCGCCCTCGCTGCGCGCTGGTCCATGTACGGCGGAGCCGTCGTCGGCGGGCTCGACCTGCTGGTGCACCAGGCGGTCCTCCAGGTGGAGCAGATGACCGGCCGCGCCCCGGCGCCCGTCGAGGCCATGCGAAAAGCGGGGGAGCGCGCTCTCGCGGCCCGCTAGGATCCGCTGAGTTTCCGCAGGGGGCGGAGCAGAACTAGGGGGAGTACCAAACGTGTCAGACGTGTCCACCGGTGTGCCGTTGGCGTCCGGCAAGAGCGAGATATTCCAGGCCGTCCTGCAGTTCATGCCGGACTGGGTGCAGATCCCCGCGCTGGTCCTGATCGTGCTGCTCGTCGTCGGGTCGTGGGGCTTCAAGCTGAAGCGCAGGATCGACCGTCGGCGTGCGGCGCGCACGGGACAGGCCGTCCAGGTGACGGAGCGGCACGGGCAGGGGCGGGGCGCCGACTACCTGGGGCCGTACGCGCCCCAGCAGGCCGCGCCGCAGCCCGCGCAGCAGCCGAGCGGTGCCGATTTCCTCGGCGCCTACGCGCCGCAGCAGCGCCAGGGCAACGGCCAGGCCTGATCCGGTCCGGGGCCCGGCGCCGCCGCACCGCCGTCCGCTTGGTGGACCGGCGGCCGGGGACCGGGCCCGGACGTGGGAGGATCGAAGGTGGCGGGCCGGGGCCGCGCACCTGGTCGCGCCGTCGCCGTACGCGAGGACGCGCGTACGCAGGGCAGTACCAGGGCGCGAGCACTGAGGAGCACCGTTGAGCAGGTTGCGCTGGCTGACCGCGGGGGAGTCCCACGGTCCCGCACTCGTGGCGACGCTGGAGGGCCTTCCCGCCGGCGTGCCGATCACCACGGAGATGGTGGCGGACCACCTGGCCCGGCGCCGGCTCGGTTATGGACGCGGCGCGCGCATGAAGTTCGAGCGCGACGAGGTCACCTTCCTCGGTGGCGTACGGCACGGCCTCACCCTCGGCTCCCCGGTCGCGATCATGGTGGGCAACACCGAGTGGCCGAAGTGGGAACAGGTCATGGCGGCCGACCCGATCGACCCCGAGATCCTCGCGGGCCTCGCCCGCAACGCACCGCTGACCCGGCCCCGTCCCGGCCACGCCGACCTCGCCGGCATGCAGAAGTACGGCTTCGACGAGGCCCGGCCCATCCTGGAGCGCGCCTCGGCCCGTGAGACGGCGGCCCGGGTGGCGCTGGGCGCGGTGGCCCGGTCGTACCTGAAGGAGACGGCCGGCATCGAGATCGTCAGCCACGTCGTCGAGCTGTGCTCCGTGAAGGCCCCGCAGGGCGTGTACCCAACGCCGGCCGACGTCGAGAAGCTGGACGCCGACCCGCTGCGCTGCCTGGACGCCGACGCCTCGAAGGCGATGGTCGCGGAGGTCGACCAGGCCCACAAGGACGGCGACACCCTCGGCGGTGTCGTCGAGATCCTGGCCTACGGCGTCCCCGTCGGCCTCGGCTCGCACGTCCACTGGGACCGCAAGCTGGACGCCCGCCTGGCCGGGGCGCTCATGGGCATCCAGGCCATCAAGGGCGTCGAGCTCGGCGACGGCTTCGAGCTCGCGCGCGTGCCCGGTTCCAAGGCGCACGACGAGATCGTGAACACGCCCGAGGGCATCCGCCGTGTCTCCGGTCGCTCCGGCGGCACCGAGGGCGGCCTGACCACCGGTGAGCTGCTGCGGGTGCGTGCCGCGATGAAGCCGATCGCGACCGTGCCGCGCGCCCTGCAGACGGTGGACGTCACCACCGGCGAGGCGGCGCAGGCCCACCACCAGCGCTCCGACGTGTCCGCCGTCCCGGCCGCAGGCATCGTCGCCGAGGCCATGGTGGCCCTCGTCCTCGCGGACGCGGTGGCGGAGAAGTTCGGCGGCGACTCGGTGACCGAGACCCGCCGCAACGTACGGTCCTACCTCGACAACCTGGCCATCCGGTGAGCGCCACGCCCGTGGTCGTCCTGGTCGGTCCGATGGGCGTGGGCAAGTCGACCGTCGGCCGGCTGCTCGCCGAGCGGCTCGGCGTGGTCTACCGGGACACCGACGACGACATCGTGGCCGAGCAGGGCCGGACCATCGCCGAGATCTTCGTCGACGAGGGCGAGGCCGCCTTCCGCGCGATCGAGAAGCAGGCGGTGCACCGGGCGCTCGCCGAGCACGACGGGGTCCTGGCCCTCGGCGGCGGCGCGATCCTCGACGAGGACACGCGTGCGCTGCTGGCCGGGCAGCGGGTGGTGTACCTGTCGATGGACGTCGAGGAGGCGGTCAAGCGCACCGGCCTCAACGCGGCCCGCCCGCTCCTCGCGGTCAACCCGCGCAAGCAGTGGCGCGAGCTGATGGAGGCCCGCCGTCATCTGTATGAGGGCGTGGCCACGGCGGTCGTGGCCACCGACGGCCGTACGCCCGAAGAAGTGGCCCAAGCTGCCCTGGACACACTGGAGTTGAAGACTGTATCTCCCGGGGGACAACCCCCGGACCCCCGGCAGGAGGACGTCATGGCAGCGCCCGTCACAAGGATCCAGGTCGGCGGCACCGCGGGCAGCGAGCCCTACGAGGTCCTGGTGGGCCGTCAACTCCTGGGCGAGCTCGGCGGATTGATCGGCGACAAGGCCCAGCGGGTCGCCGTCCTGCACCCCGAGGCGCTGGCCGAGACCGGCGACGCGCTGCGGGCCGACCTCGCCGAGCAGGGCTACGAGGCCGTCGCCATCCAGGTGCCCAACGCCGAGGAGGCCAAGACCGCCGAGGTCGCCGCCTACTGCTGGAAGGCGCTCGGGCAGTCCGGGTTCACCCGCACCGACGTCGTCGTCGGCGTCGGGGGCGGCGCGACCACCGACCTCGCCGGGTTCGTGGCCGCGACCTGGCTGCGCGGGGTGCGCTGGATCGCCGTACCGACGACCGTGCTCGCCATGGTCGACGCGGCCGTCGGCGGCAAGACCGGCATCAACACCGCCGAGGGCAAGAACCTCGTCGGCGCCTTCCACCCGCCGGCCGGTGTGCTCTGCGACCTCGCCGCGCTGGACTCCCTGCCGGTCAACGACTACGTCTCCGGGCTCGCCGAGATCATCAAGGCCGGCTTCATCGCCGACCCGGTGATCCTGGAGCTCATCGAGTCCGACCCCGAGGCCGCCCGCACCCCGGCCGGCCCGCACACGGCCGAGCTGATCGAGCGTTCCATCCGGGTCAAGGCCGAGGTCGTCTCCTCGGACCTGAAGGAGGCTGGCCTGAGGGAGATCCTCAACTACGGCCACACCCTCGCCCACGCCATCGAGAAGAACGAGCGCTACAAGTGGCGGCACGGCGCCGCGGTCTCGGTCGGCATGCACTTCGCCGCCGAACTCGGGCGTCTGGCAGGCCGGTTGGACGACGCCACTGCGGACCGGCACCGCACGGTCCTCGAATCCGTCGGCCTTCCCCTCCACTACCGCTACGACCAGTGGCCCAAGCTGCTGGAGACGATGAAGGTCGACAAGAAGTCCCGCGGCAATCTGCTGCGCTTCATCGTGCTGGACGGCCTGGCCAAGCCGACCGTCCTGGAGGGACCGGACCCGGCCGTGCTGCTCGCCGCGTACGGCGAAGTCGGCCAGTAAGTCCACCGAACCACCCTTCCGTCCGATTCGCCTGTGGCGATGGGCACTTCGGACCGCCACCGGCCGTTCACCAAACGGCGGCCGGGGGCGGTACCGTTCGGTAGCGAGCGGGGTTCAACCCTGCTGCCAGCGCCAATGGCCATGGAAGACGAGACGGAGTGGCACCGGATGCAGCATGCAGTGGGTTCTCCGCTGCCGCCGCCCCACCAGTCGGGGCACGGCTGGACGCCGGCCGCACAACACCCGGGTCCGCAGCACCCGGGCACGCATCAGGGCCCTGCCCCGCAGGCCCCGCACCAGGGATCCGCTCCCGTGCCTCCGCCGCCTCCGGCACCGGGCTTCACCCCGCCCGGCCCGGCCCCGCACCCCACGCAGCACGCCCACGTCCCGCCGGCGCCCGAGACCACCGGACACGTACCGCTGCCGCCGGGCGGCCCCGTCGGCATGCCGAGCGCCCCGCCCGCCACGGCGACACCCGACCCCGCCGCCACGACCCTCGCCGTCCTGCTCATCGGCCCGGCCGGGGCCGGCAAGACCAGCGTCGCCAAGTACTGGGCCGACCACCGCCGGGTCCCCACGGCCCACATCAGCCTCGACGACGTCCGCGAATGGGTTCGCTCGGGCTTCGCCGACCCCCAGTCCGGCTGGAACGACCACTCCGAGGCGCAGTACCGCCTGGCCCGCCGCACCTGCGGCTTCGCCGCCCGTAACTTCCTGGCCAACGGCATCTCGTGCATCCTCGACGACGCGGTCTTCCCCGACCGCCCCGTGGTCGGCCTCGGCGGCTGGAAGCGCCACGTCGGCCCTGGCCTCCTCCCGGTCGTCCTCCTCCCCGGCCTGGAGATCGTCCTGGAGCGCAACGCCGAACGCTCCGGCAACCGCCGCCTCACCGACGAAGAGGTCGCCCGCATCCACGGCCGCATGGCCGGCTGGTACGGCTCCGGCCTCCCCATCATCGACAACTCCCAACTGGACATCCCCCAAACAGCCCAGGTCCTCAACGACGTCCTCTCCCGCTCCATCGCCAGCCCTCCGAACTGGTAGCCCGAGAGCCCGCCCGCTTCGAAGCGCGCGGGGCCGTGTAGAGCCCCGGTCCCGGACCACGGCCGCACCACGCCCCGAAGCTGGTGCCGACGGGGGTCGTCTGCCTTCAGGGGGCGGGGTTGTGTAGGGGTGCGGCTCGGGCGCGTGGCCGCGTGCAGCCTCGGGGCTGGTGGCCGATGGGGGCGTCGGTCCTCGGGGACGCGGGGCTGTGCTGGGGTGCGGGCGAGTGAAGCCTGGGTGCTGGTGGTGGACGGGGGCGTCTGTCCTCCTGGGTGCGGGGTTGTGTAGGGGAGCGGCTCGGGTGCGTGGCCACGTCAAGCGTCGGGCTGGTGACCGACGGAGTCGTCTGTCCTCGGGGTGCGGGGCTGTGTTGGAGCGCGGGTGCGGTGCGTGGGTGCGCGAAGCCTCGGGCCTGGTGGCCGATCGGGTCGTTTGTTCTCCGAGGTGCGGCGTTTGGTAGGGGGCGTGGGTGCGTGATGCCTCGGTGCCGGTGGCGGACGAGGGCTGTGTGTCCTCATGCGGGCGGGGTTGTGTAGGCGTGAGGCTGGGGGCGTGGGCGCGTGGTGCCTCGGTGCCGGTGGCCGAGAGGGGCGTTTGTCCTCCGCGGTGCGGGACCACGTAGACGCGCGGGCTCCGCGCATGGGCGCCAAGCCCCCGAGCTGGTAGCCGAGGGCACGCCCCACCCCCCAGGGGCGCGGGGAACTGCGCGACAAGCCCCCACGAACCCGCAGCCGCCCACTACCACGCCCGGCACCCTCGAACCGCCCCCTCACGAACCCGCAGCCGCCCCACCAC
>NZ_JAKEIP010000045.1 GCF_021474425.1 Streptomyces muensis
GGTTCAGGGGAGCGGGCGCGGCACTGGCGGTACGGGGCCGTCTACCCGTCGCCGGAGGTGGTGGCCGAGATCGCCGCCGAGACCACCTTGATCCGAGGGACACCGGGGTTCGTCAGGCCCGTGCTGGATGATCGGTACGCCGTGGGACTGGTGCATCAGGTGCTGCGTGCCGCTGATGAGGGGAACGCGTTGGCTGCCGACACGCTGCTTCGGGTGGCCGTGACCAGGCTGCTGCGGTTGAACGGCGGGGCCCTGCCGCAGCGGGAGGTGCGGACGGCGGGGGCTCGGGTCGCCGTACGCGCGCGTGAGGTGTTGGAAGAGCGGATCGCCGAGCCGCCGAGTCTGGAGACGCTGGCTCTTGATCTTGGCAGCAGTCCGTTCGCCTTGCTGCGGGCGTTTCGGGAGCTGTACGGGATGCCGCCGCATGCCTGGCTGACCGATGCGCGGGTGCGGGAGGCGCGGCGGCTGCTGGATGGGGGTGTCTCGCCGGCGGAGGCGGCCGTGGCGGTGGGGTTCACTGATCAGTCGCATCTGAACCGGCACTTCACCCGGATCGTCGGCGTTCCTCCGGGGGCGTATCAGCGGGAGCGCAAGAACGTACAAGACGCGCGGCAGTGGTCGGTTTAGCGTCGCGGGCGTGGCAGAACAGAAAGCTCTCGAAGATCTCCGTGTCGAAGGAGACAAACCGGATCGTGTCGTCGTACGGGACGCACTGGGCGTCGGCGTCGCCGTCGGGCTGTCCGGGTTCGCGTTCGGTGTGACGTCGGCGGGCAGTGGACTCACGCTCGTGCAGACCTGCGCGCTCAGTTTGCTGGTGTTCACGGGGGCGTCCCAGTTCGCACTTGTCGGGGCCCTCGCGGCCGGGGGAGGTCCGCTGACCGCGGCAGCCGGTGCCTTCTTCCTGGGGGTGCGCAACGCCTTCTACGGGCTGCGGTTGTCGCAGTTGCTGAGCCTCACGCGCGCGGTGCGGCCGTTCGCCGCGCAGTGGGTGATCGACGAGACGGCCGCTGTCGCGCTGGCGCAGCCGACGCGGCGCGGTGCGCGGATCGGGTTCGTGGTGACCGGGCTCAGCCTGTACGTGCTGTGGAACCTGACGACTCTGCTCGGTGGGCTCGGGGCGGAGGCCATGGGCGACACCGATGCCTGGGGACTGGACGCGGCCGGGCCCGCTGTCTTCCTGGCGCTGCTCGCGCCGATGCTGAAGTCGACGACCGAGCGGGCTGTCGCCGGTCTCGCCGTGGTGCTGGGACTCGGGTTGCTGCCCGTGCTGCCCGCCGGCGTGCCCGTTCTGGTGGCCGCCCTCGCGGCGCCGGTCGTGCTGTGGGCGCAGGGACGTAGCGGAGACGTACGGGAGGGCGAGCGGTGAGTACCTGGATCGCGATCGGCGTCACCGCTCTGGGCTGCTACGGCGTCAAGCTCGTCGGGCTGCTGGTGCCCGCGGGCGCTCTGGAGCGGCCTCTGATACGGCGTCTCGCCGCCCTGTTGCCCGTCGCCCTCCTTGCCGCTCTCACGGCTCAGCAGACGTTCGGGGACGGGCAGGAACTGGTGCTGGACGCGAGGGCGGCAGGAGTCGCCGTGGCTGCCGTGGCGCTCGTCCTGCGGGCGCCGTTCCTGCTCGTCGTCGCGGCGGCCGTGGTGGTGACGGCGGGGGTGCGGGCCCTGGGCGGGTGAGGCTCAGCCGATGTGACGGCCGTACGCGCGGAGTGTGCGCAGCGCCTCGATGGTCACCATGGGGCGTGCCTCCAGCGCGGTGCCCGGCGCCCACTGGCGCCATCGGATCGGCCAGCCCCCGTCCTCCTGCTGCTCGCCCGCGAGGTGGTCGAGGGAACGGCTCATCTCGGCGTCCGTGAACCACGCGCGCGCGAAGGAGCGCGGTGTCCTCGCGTAGTGATGCGGGAAGTGGTGCTCGCCGGGGGCGTAGCCGGGAGAGACCGGGTAGGCGTCGAGGTCGTCCGGATCGAGGGCCGCGAGGCACTGTTCGCGCACCAGGCGGCCCAGGCGGTCGGCGGCCGCCTCCGCGCGCGGGCGGTCGGGAGCGGAGTCCAGGAAGGCGACCGCGGCCTCGATCTCGTACGGATGGGACTTCTCCAGGGACTCGACCGCCTGCCAGCAGAAGTCGGTGGCCCGGAACAACCAGGCGTGCCAGACCTCGTTGCGGTGCAGTAGACCGACCACCGGTCCGGTGGCCAGGAGCGAGCTGGGAGCGTCCTCCACGATCGGGATGAAGGGGGCCGCCGGGTAGCCGCGCTGGCTCGGGTGGATCGCCGGAAGGGCGCCGTCCGGGGTGGAGACCGAGGTGAGGTAACGGCACACGCGGTCCACGCGCTGTCCGCCGCAGCGCTCGATCGCGTCCAGGACCTGGAGTGCGTGACCGGTGTGCAGCGGCTGGCTGACCGGGCCGCGCAGATCCGGCTCCAGGGCGTGGCCGTACCCGCCGTCCTCGTTGCGGTACGCGTCCAGCGCGGTCTCCACCGGGTCGGCGGCGCCGTTCAGGAAGTGGTAAGCGAAGAGGCGCTGCTCGAGCACGCGCGCGGTGAGCCAGACGAACTGCTCGGCGCGGAAGAGCGGGGAGCGCGCCGGGGGCGTCGGGGGGAGTGGGGAAGCTCCGGTTTCGGGCATGCGACAGACCGTAGGGTGGAAAGCGGTCTCGACAAGCGGACCCGGCGCAGGCCCACTCTCAGGGGCGGGATACTGGAGGCATGCGGTTGACGGTCTTCTGGGAGCGGATGGCGGACCATTTCGGTCCGGGATACGCCGACACCTTCGCGCGCGACCATGTGATGGCGGAGCTCGGCGGGCGCACGGTGCACGAGGCGCTGAACAGCGGCTGGGAGGCCAAGGACGTGTGGCGTGTGGTCTGCTCCGTCATGAACGTTCCGGGGGAGAAGCGCTGACAGGTCACGAAGATCGCAGGACGGCAGCCGGTTGTCGGTGGCGTGGGCGAGACTTGCTTCGTGGCACGCACTGACGAGACCGGGCAGCCCGCCCGGCACACATCACCGTTCGGCACGACGCCGCCCACCCCGCCGCCGGGCGAGGGCGCCGCCGGGCCGGACGCCCGCATGCCTCGTTGGCTGCCGCGAGCCCTGGTGCTCGCGCTGGCACTCGTCGGCGTGTTCCAGCTGGGCAGCTGGGCCTTTCACCAGCTCACCGGGCTACTGATCAACATCCTCATCGCGTTCTTCCTGGCCCTGGCCATCGAACCGGCGGTGAGCTGGATGGCCTCGCGCGGCATGCGCCGAGGGCTGGCCACCGGCATCGTCTTCCTCGCCGTGATCATCGTGTCCGCCGGGTTCGTGACGCTGCTGGGGTCCATGCTCGCGGGCCAGATCATCAAGATCGTCGAGGACTTCCCGGAATACCTCGACTCCGTCATCAACTGGATCAACGCGCACTTCAACACCGAGCTGCGCCGCGTGGACGTCCAGGAGGGCCTGCTCCGGTCCGACTGGCTGCGCAACTACGTGCAGAACAGCGCCACCGGCGTCCTGGACGTGTCCGCCCAGGTCCTCGGCGGTCTCTTCCAGCTGCTGACGATCACGCTGTTCTCGTTCTACTTCGCCGCTGACGGTCCGCGACTGCGCCGCGCGCTGTGCTCCGTACTGCCGCCCGCCAAGCAGGCCGAGGTGCTGCGGGCGTGGGAGATCGCCGTCATCAAGACGGGCGGCTATCTGTACTCGCGTGGCCTGATGGCGCTCATATCCGGGATAGCCCACTACATCCTGCTGGCGAGCCTGGACGTGCCGTACGCGCCCGTGCTCGCCGTCTGGGTCGGCCTGGTCTCGCAGTTCATCCCCACCATCGGCACGTATCTCGCGGGCGCGCTGCCCATGCTGATCGCGTTCACGGTCGATCCCTGGTACGCGCTGTGGGTGCTGATCTTCGTCGTGATCTACCAGCAGTTCGAGAACTATGTCCTGCAGCCCAAGCTGACCTCGAAGACCGTCGACATCCACCCCGCCGTCGCATTCGGCTCGGTCATCGCGGGCACCGCCCTCCTCGGCGCGGTGGGCGCGCTGATCGCCATCCCGGCCATCGCCACGCTGCAGGCGTTCCTGGGGGCGTACGTGAAGCGTTACGACGTCACGGACGATCCCCGCGTCCATGGGCACCGGGGGCGGGGAGCGGGGCGGGGTCTGGTCACGCGCGCGCGTGCGCTGTGGGCCAAGCGGCCGGGATCGGCGCGGCCAGGGACGGACTCGGGGGGTTCCGGGGGGAGTTCCACGGAGAACTCCGGCTGAGTAGTACGTGCGGTTTGCCCTGGGAGCGTGAGTCTGCCGGGGTTGCGTGTTTATACCTGCTTGGGGTGTCTGCTTGTGGGGTCGCGTGTGGGAGCGGGGCGCGGCCAGCAGGGCCGGCAGGGCCGAGAATCCGGGGCGTCCCGGGCCGCGAACGTAGTCTCGTAGGTGACGTGTGGTGCGCTTGACACGAAAATCGAACATCCATTCTCATGGAGGCTCCGGCGAGGCGCTCGACGGGCATTTCGCCCAGGTTTCGATGGAGAAGTTCCCGAGTTATCCACAGGCCGGACGGGCGTCGGGGCGCATTGTCAGTGGCAGGCGTTAGCGTCTTTGACGTGAAGCGATCGACTCAAGCAAACCGGGTGGAACCCATGGCAGGAACCGACCGCGAGAAGGCCCTGGATGCCGCGCTCGCACAGATTGAACGGCAATTCGGCAAGGGCGCGGTCATGCGCATGGGCGAGCGGTCGAATGAGCCCATCGAGGTCATCTCGACCGGGTCGACCGCGCTCGACGTGGCCCTCGGCGTGGGCGGCCTGCCGCGCGGCCGTGTCGTGGAGATTTACGGCCCGGAGTCGTCCGGTAAGACGACCCTGACCCTGCACGCGGTGGCCAACGCGCAGAAGGCCGGCGGCCAGGTCGCCTTCGTGGACGCGGAGCACGCCCTCGACCCCGAGTACGCCAAGAAGCTCGGCGTCGACATCGACAACCTGATCCTCTCCCAGCCCGACAACGGCGAGCAGGCCCTGGAGATCGTGGACATGCTCGTCCGCTCCGGCGCCCTCGACCTCATCGTCATCGACTCCGTCGCCGCGCTCGTCCCGCGTGCGGAGATCGAGGGCGAGATGGGCGACAGCCACGTCGGTCTCCAGGCCCGTCTGATGAGCCAGGCCCTGCGGAAGATCACCAGCGCGCTCAATCAGTCCAAGACCACCGCGATCTTCATCAACCAGCTCCGCGAGAAGATCGGCGTGATGTTCGGCTCCCCGGAGACCACGACCGGTGGCCGGGCGCTGAAGTTCTACGCCTCGGTGCGTATCGACATCCGCCGTATCGAGACCCTGAAGGACGGCACGGAGGCGGTCGGCAACCGCACCCGCTGCAAGGTCGTCAAGAACAAGGTCGCGCCGCCCTTCAAGCAGGCCGAGTTCGACATCCTCTACGGCCAGGGCATCAGCCGTGAGGGCGGCCTGATCGACATGGGCGTGGAGCACGGCTTCGTCCGCAAGGCCGGCGCCTGGTACACGTACGAGGGCGACCAGCTCGGCCAGGGCAAGGAGAACGCGCGCAACTTCCTCAAGGACAACCCCGACCTGGCCAACGAGATCGAGAAGAAGATCAAGGAGAAGCTGGGCGTCGGCGTGCGGCCGGAGGAGCCCGCTGCCGAGCCGGGTGCGGACGCCGCGGTCTCCGCCACCCCGGACGACGCCGCGAAGACGGTGCCCGCTCCGGCGACCAAGGCAGCCAAGACCAAGGCTGCGACAGCCAAGAGCTGACCCGTGACACGGCGAACGGACTGGGCCGAGTACGCCGCCTACCCGGACGCTCCGCGCGAGCGGAGACGAGGCGGCGGCGAGGGCTCCTCCGGGGTGGGCGGCCGTGCCCATGAAGGAGACGCGGCTCATGACGCGGACCGGGGGGACGACGGCACGGCGCCGTACGGCAGAAGCAGGTCCTTCGGCGGGTACGGCGACGGGTCGGGCTCGGCATACGGCGACGAGCCCGGCCTGACCTACGGCGATGAGCCGGGCCAAGGCACCGTGGACGGCGAGGCGTGGGCTGAGGGCGGTTCAGTACATGGCTTCGGTGAGTCCGGCTCCGGTGCACCCGGTCGTGGCTCGCGCCGCAGCCGGAGCGGGGCCGGGGGCTCGGACGGCTCGCGCGGGCGTCGTCGGCGCGGTCGTACAGAGCCGCCCGGTGAGGACGGAGGCGCCTCTTCCTCGTCGAGGGCCGAGGAGAGGACGCCCCCAGGGGACCCGGTGGAGCAGGCGCGGGCGATCTGTCTGCGCCTGCTCACCGGGACCCCGCGCACGCGCAAGCAACTCGCGGACGCCCTGCGTAAGCGCGAGATCCCGGACGATGCCGCCGAGGAGGTGCTGTCGAGGTTCGAGGAGGTCGGCCTCATCAACGACAGTGCGTTCGCGGACGCCTGGGTGGAGTCCCGGCACCACGGCCGAGGGCTCGCCCGCCGCGCGCTCGCCCGGGAACTGCGCACCAAGGGCGTCGACTCCACACTGATCGACGCGGCTGTCTCCCAGCTCGACTCCGAACAGGAAGAGACGACCGCACGCGAACTCGTCGCCCGCAAGCTGAGTTCCACGCGTGGCCTCGACCGCGACAAGCGCCTGCGCCGCCTCGCGGGCTTGCTCGCCCGCAAGGGTTACCCCGAGGGCATGGCCCTACGAGTGGTCCGGCAGGCCCTGGAGGAAGAGGACGAGGACACGGAGTTCCTCGGGGACGAGGGGTACTGATCCGGACGGCCCCGGAACCATAGACGGCCGCACATGGGCCTGGACATGAGCGAAGGCCGACGACGATCGCAAGGTTTCCGGTCCCGGACACGGTGGACGCGCGGGGGCGCCCATCGCGTTCGGGGCCGGACAGTGATCAGGCGGGTCTGTTGGCACCGTCCCGCTCCGCTGCCTTCGATCACTCGCTGGGCATGAGCTTCTCCAGCCCCTACGTCACCGGACCGGAAGCCCCTCCGCCCGCCACGCCTGGAAACCTCCGACCAGGTCGGTGGCCCGGTGCAGTCCCAGTCGCCGTAGCGACTCGGCTGCCAGGCTCGACGCGTACCCCTCGTTGCAGATTACGACGACCAGAAGCTCGTGACTCGTTGCCTCGGGGGCGCGATGGCTGCCCTGGGGGTCGAGCCGCCACTCCAGTTCGTTGCGCTCGACCACGAGGGCTCCCGGGATCAGACCGTCCCGCTCACGCAGGGCCGCGTACCGGATGTCGACCAGCAGAGCCTCGCCGGACTGCGCCGCCTCGTACGCCTTCTGCGGCTCGATCCGCGAGTAGCCCGCGCGTACCCGCTCCAGCAACTCGTCGATGCCGACCGGCCGCTCACTCCCGCCGCTCACTGCCAGTCCTCCGGACGCTCCACCTGCTCCAGGCGCAGGATCGGCCCGCTGCGGCTGAAGCGGCGGATGCGCGGCAGCGGCGGATAGTAGGCGTGCACGGAGATCGCATGCTGGTCGGAGGACTCGTTGAGGACCTCGTGCACATGGTGATGGCCGAAGGAACGGCCCTTTCCGGCCGGCAACCGCCGTTCCCGGTCCACGTCGTCCGTCAGTTCCAGCGTCTTCCAGCCGTCGGCGGGTAGCCGGACGGCGAGCGCGTTCTCCTTGAGCTCACCGGCCGCGGTGACGAAGGCGCCGACCGAGTCGGCGTGGTCGTGCCAGCCGGTGCCCGTCCCGGGCGGCCAGCCGATCAGCCAGGCCTCGCTGCCGCCGGGGCCTTCGAGCCGTACCCAGGTGCGGCCTTCTGGGTCGAGCGGAAGCGAGGCGATCAAGTCGGAGTCGGCGGCGGTACGCCGTACGAAGTCGAGAAGGTCCGCCTGCGTCGGAGTGGAGTTCGCCGTGGAATTCGATGCGGGAGGCCTGGCCACCGGGTTGGAAGCGGCAACGGCGGCAGGAGAGACAGACACGGGCACCGTCCTGAAGTGAGTTCGCGAAGTGCGCGCGACGGCACCGGAGACAGGAATCAGGAGGCCAGGAGCGGCGCGCGCGAGAAGAAGAGAGGCGAGTTCAGCAGGACGGGCGACACACGCAGCCCGCATAGCGGACGAGGTCCATATGGACCCTCCGCCACAGGCGCACACAGGTGTCGGTCACGATCCGGAGTACACCATGCCGGTGCGGGCCGGTCAACTCACTGTCACTATGCGGACCACACAGTGACGGTGAGTGCTGCTTCCGGGGCAGGACCTGTTCGTTTCTCGGCCATCGGGTCGGCCGTTCTGATCGAAGGCGAAGGCGAAGGCGAAGGCGAAGGCGTCAGCGTGAGCCGGCCGCAGCCTCCGCCTCCTCGGCGGCCTGGCCGGTCTTGCTCGCCTTGCTCGCCTTGCTCGTCTTGGCCGCCTTGGTCGCCTTGACCGGTCCACCCAGCGTCGCCTCGGCGGCCGCGTACAGATCGGCCGGCCGCACCCCGCTCAAGGCGGTCACCAGGTGGCCGTCGGGTCGGACGAGCAGCACGCTGTGCGCGGACGCCCCCGGATAGCTTTCCGCGACCAGTAGTTCGGCCGGATACGGCAGCGCCGTCACTGCGGCCGCCAGTCGCGGCATGATCCCGGCGGTCGCCCAGTGCTTGCGCTCCCACACGCCCGTGCCGGGAGCGATCAGCAGAACCAGCAGCGCGCCGCGTCCGAGCCGGTCCCGAAGCCGTACGAAGGAGCCGTCCTCGGCCGTTACGCGTACGTCCATGACCGGCGCACCGCGAGGTGTGTCGACCGGGACCTCGCCCTCCAGGTGCGGGGGCGCGAGGGGTGAGCCGGCATACGTCCCCGGCGCACCGATCGCTCCCTGCCCGAGGTGGCCGTCGATCAGCAGCGCGTCATGGCCGCGGGTGGAGCCGGGGACGTACGCGCGCAGCCCTCCGCCGCCGCGCAGCAACGGCAGTGCCTGGTCGGCGGCGCGCAGCCGGGCGGCGACGGCCGCGCGCCGCTCCGCCTGGTAGCTGTCCAGCAGCGCCTCGTACGACCCGTGGTGCCAGGCCGACGCCAGCTTCCAGGCGAGGTTGTCGGCGTCCCTCAGCCCTTCTTCCAGCCCATGTGTGCCGAGCGTGCCGAGGCAGTGCGCCGCGTCCCCGGCGAGAAAGACGCGGCCCACGCGCCAGCGGCGAGCCAGGCGGTGATGGACCGTGTGCACCCCGGTGTCGAGGAGTTCGTACGGCGGTGTCGGACCGGTGGACCAGCCGGCGAGCGTCTCGCGGACGTGCGACACCAGCAGCTCGGGTGTGACCAGGTCCTTGCCCGGCGGCAGCAGCCAGTCAAGGCGCCAGACCCCGTCCGGGAGCGGCCGTCCGGTCACCTCCCCGCCCGAGGGTCCGGACGTCCGCCACGGCGGCATCCGATGGAGCAACGCCTGGCCCTCCCACGGAAGTTCCACACGCAGCGCGGCCACGGCGTGTCGCTCCACCGCCGTACGGCCCGGAAAGCGGATGTCCTGGAGTTTGCGCACGGTCGAGCGGGGGCCGTCGCAGCCGACCACGTAACTGGCGCGCCACCAGGTGCCCTTGGGGCCGCGGGTGTGGACGGTGACGCCCGAGGGCTCCTGCTCGATGGCGTCCAGGCGGCTTTCCACGACGACCTTGACGAGCCGTTCGTCGGCGAGGGCCGCGCGCAGGGCACCGGTCAGCACGTGCTGGGCGATGTGCAGGGGAGCGGGGGTCGTGACGCGCTCGCGTCCCTCTGCCTCCTCTTCGGCGGCGTCGTCGAACGTGATCTCGCGCATCACCTGCTTGCGCCGCACTGCCCGCCATCCGGCCCAGTGGGCCCCGGCCTCGGAGAGCGGAGTGCCCGTCAGGCGTTCCAGGAGGGCGGTGGTCTCCTCGCGCAGGACGACGGTACGCGCGAGGCGGAGTTCGTCCTTGCCGGGTCCCTCGTCGAGGACGACGGACGGCACCTCCTGACGGGCCAGTGCCAGGGCGAGCGTGAGCCCGACGGGCCCCGCTCCGACGATGATCACCGGGTCCACGGCGCGGCGCCCCCTGCCCGCAGCGGTGTCCCGAGGGACGCGAGTGAACAGAAAGTTGGAGCAGGGTGCACGATCACAGAACGTATGCAACCCATTGCCGGTGCTTGCGTCAAGTGACGGAGGGCAGTGGCGATCATGCCACTGCCCTCTGGGTCGCTCATGCTATTTGACTGCTCGTCAGGTATAGGTCCTGGACCCCGGTAGGCCGCCGCCTTCGCCGCCGGTCCCGAAGGAGCCGCCCACCGCAGCCGGGTTCAGTTCCTCCATGTCCTCGGCGCTGAGCACCGCGCCTGTGCTCTTCTTGCTGCGCCGCAGTCGCTTCTCCAACCAGCTGGCGAAGCTGGTGAGGATGAAGTTCAGCACGATGTAGATGAGCGCCACCACGATGAAGCTGGGAATGACGTTGGCGTAGTAGGACGCCATGGTCGCGCGTGAGTTGAGCAGTTCGGTGAACCCGATCATCACGCCGCCGAGTGCGGTGTCCTTCACGATGACCACGAGCTGGCTGACGATGGCGGGCAGCATGGCGGTGACCGCCTGCGGCAGCAGGATGCTCCTCATGGTCTGACTCTTGCGCAGACCGATCGCCATGGCGGCCTCACTCTGCCCCTTGGGCAGGGAGAGGATGCCGGCCCGTACGACCTCGGCGAGGACAGACGCGTTGTACAGCACCAGGCCGGTGACGACCGCGTAGAGGGGACGCTGTTCACTGGTGACGTTCGTCCAGCGGTCGTAGAACTCGTTGGCGAACAGCATGAGCAGCAGGACCGGGATGGCCCGGAAGAACTCGACCACCCACGCGGCAGGAAGCCGTACCCACCGGTGGTCAGAGAGGCGAGCGATGCCGAAGAACGCGCCCAGCGGAAGAGCGATCACCATGGCCAGTGCCGCGGCCTTCAGCGTGTCGGCGAGGCCGGGCAGCAGATAAGTGGTCCAGGCCTCCGACTGGGTGAACGGCTTCCACAGGGCCCATTCCAGCTGGCCCTTCTCGTCCATCGTGTTCCAGATGAACCATACGAGCAGGGCGAGCAGGGCGAAGAAGACCACCGAGATGATCAGATTGCGCCGCTTGGCGCGCGGGCCCGGAGCGTCGTAGAGAACGGAGCTCATCGCTTCACCGCCAGTCGCTTGCTCAGCCAACCGAGGAAGAGGCCGGTCGGCAGGGTCAGTACCACGAAACCGAAGGCGAAGACCGCGCCGATTAGGACCGTCTGAGCCTCGTTCTCGATCATTTCCTTCATCAGGTAGGCGGCCTCGGCCACGCCGATCGCGGCCGCCACGGTGGTGTTCTTCGTCAGGGCGATCAACACGTTGGCCAGCGGGCCGATGACCGAGCGGAAGGCCTGCGGCAGGATGATCAGCCGGAGGGTCTGGCTGAAGGTCAGTCCGATGGCACGGGCCGCCTCGGCCTGGCCGAGCGGCACGGTGTTGATGCCGGAACGAATCGCCTCACAGACGAAGGCCGCGGTGTAGGCGACGAGACCGAGGATCGCCAGGCGGAAGCCCTGGACCTTGAAGTCGGAGGCGCCCATCGTTACGCCGAAGATGTCGGCGAGGCCGAGCGAGGTGAAGATGATGATGACCGTCAGGGGGATGTTCCGGACGATGTTCACATAGGCCGTGCCGAACCCACGCATGAGCGGGACCGGGCTGACCCGCATCGCGGCCAGGAGGGTGCCCCAGACCAGGGAGCCGATGCCGGAGAGGAGGGTGAGTTTCACCGTCATCCAGAAGGCACCCAACAGGGTCGGGTTGTCATAGTCAGAAAGAAAGTCGAACACGATCTCCCGCGCTTCCGGGTGGGTGGCGTACGTGGATAGCGCGGCGCGCCGCCGCCCTGATCGCGGTGGACGGCGGCGCGCCGGTGAACCCTTGCGCTACTTGACGATGACGCCGATCTTCGGCGCGGGCTCGTTCTTGTAGTTGGCCGGACCGAAGTTGTCGGCGACCGCCTTGTCCCAGGCCTTTTCCTTGACCATCTTCTCGAGGGCGGCGTTGATCTTGTTGACGGTCTCGGTGTCGCCCTTCTTCACACCGATGCCGTAGTTCTCATTGCTCAGCTTGAGGCCGGCGAGCTTGAACTTGCCCTTGTACTGCTCCTGCGCGGCGTAGCCGGCGAGGATCGAGTCGTCGGTGGTCAGGGCATCCACGGCGCCGCTCTGCAGGCCCGCGAGGCACTCCGAGTAGGTGCCGTTCTCCTTCAGGTTGGCCTTCGGGGCGAAGTCGTTCTTGACGTTCTGAGCCGAGGTGGAGCCGACCACCGAGCACAGGTTCTGGCCGTTGAGGTCGGTGGCCTCAGAGATCTTCGAGTCGCTCTTGACCAGCAGGTCCTGGTGGGCCAGCAGGTACGGCCCGGCGAAGTCGACCTTCTGCTTGCGCTCGTCGGTGATCGAGTACGTGGCCGCGATGAACTTCACGTCGCCGCGGGCGAGCGCGTTCTCGCGGTCGGCGCTCTTGGTCTCGACGAACTCGATCTGGTCGGCGTCGTAACCGAGTTCCTTGGCGACGTAGGTCGCCACGTCGACATCGAAGCCGGAGAAGGAACCGTCGGGCTCCTTCTGGCCCAGACCCGGCTGGTCGTACTTAATGCCGATCTTGATCTTGTCGCCGCCACCGGAGCCCGAGTTGCTGTCGCTGTCGCCGTCACCACCACAAGCGGTGGCGGTGATGGAGAGGACGATTGCAGCGGCGGCCGCGGCGGAGGCCTTGCGGAGCTTCATGGTGAACATCCTTTGTGTGAAGAAGAGATGCGTGCCGTCAGGAACGGCGGTGACGCAGGTCGTCGGGTGCGGGAAGCAGTCCGTCGGTGGTGCGTGGTGCCCACCTCGTGAGGGGTGCGGACTCGCACCGTCAGTGGTGCGGCTCGCACCCCGTCAGAGGCGCGTGGAACGCACCACGTCAGTGGTGCAGGATCTTGGACAGGAAGTCCTTGGCGCGGTCGCTGCGCGGGTTGCTGAAGAACTGGTCCGGCACAGCTTCTTCGACGATCTTGCCGTCCGCCATGAACACCACCCGGTTGGCGGCCGAACGGGCGAAGCCCATCTCGTGGGTCACGACGATCATGGTCATGCCGTCGCGGGCGAGCTGCTGCATGACCTCCAGGACCTCATTGATCATCTCCGGGTCGAGCGCCGACGTGGGCTCGTCGAAGAGCATGACCTTGGGGTCCATGGCCAGCGCACGGGCGATGGCCACACGCTGCTGCTGGCCGCCGGAGAGCTGGGCGGGGTACTTGTCCGCCTGGCTGCCCACGCCCACCCGGTCGAGCAGGGAGCGGGCCTTCTCCTCGGCCTTCTTCTTGTCGGTCTTGCGGACCTTGATCTGGCCCAGCATCACGTTCTCGAGCACGGTCTTGTGCGCGAAAAGGTTGAAGGACTGGAAGACCATTCCGACGTCGGCACGCAGCTTGGCCAGCGCCTTGCCCTCGGCGGGCAGGGGCTTGCCGTCGATCGCGATCGTGCCGGAGTCGATCGTCTCCAGGCGGTTGATGGTGCGGCACAGGGTGGACTTTCCGGACCCGGAGGGTCCGATGACCACGACGACCTCGCCGCGGGCGATCGTCAGATCGATGTCCTGGAGCACGTGCAAGGCGCCGAAGTGCTTGTTCACGTTCTTCAGGACGACCAGCTCGCCGGTCGCGGCCACATCTTCCTTGGCCACCGATACTTCGGTCATCGCTCTCAGGCTCCGTCCTCCTCGGTTTCGGAGGACAGTAGTAACCGTATCCGACCTGCGTCATCAGTTCTGAGGGGAATCTGAGCATCACGATCCGATAGCAATCGGACACGTGTCGTAGCACTTGAGACCGGGCGCGTACCGGCTGGATAACGGAAGCCGTGAGCAACCGGAACCCACTTGACGGCGTCCTCGTCCATCAGCGTGACTTCCATGGTGCACGCGCGCGTGCGCACGCACTGTGTACCTACCTGAATCGTACGGCCGATGAACCGAAGGAGGCCGGGATGAGACTGCTCCTCGTCGAGGACGACAACCACGTCGCCGCCGCGCTGTCCGCGGTTCTGGCACGGCACGGTTTCGACGTCACGCACGCGCGCAGCGGCGAGGAGGCCCTCCAGGCGCTGGTACCCGAGGGCAACGGCTTCGGTGTCGTCCTCCTCGACCTCGGCCTGCCCGACCAGGACGGATACGAGGTCTGCGGCAAGATCCGCAAGCGCACCAGCACCCCGGTGATCATGGTCACCGCGCGCTCCGACGTCCGCTCCCGCATCCACGGCCTCAACCTCGGGGCCGACGACTATGTGGTGAAGCCGTACGACACCGGAGAGCTGCTCGCCCGGATCCACGCCGTCAGCCGGCGCACCGTGCAGGAGGACGCCGAGGTGGGCGGCGACGGCGTGCTGCGCCTGGGTGCCGTACACATCGAGCTGCCGACCCGCCAGGTCAGCGTGGACGGTTCGGTTGTCCAACTGACTCGCAAGGAGTTCGATCTCCTCGCCCTGCTCGCCCAGCGCCCCGGGGTGGTCTTCCGCCGGGAACAGATCATCAGCGAGGTGTGGCGCACGAGTTGGGAGGGGACCGGGCGCACGCTTGAGGTGCATGTGGCGTCCCTGCGCGCCAAGCTGCGCATGCCGGCGCTCATCGAGACCGTACGCGGCGTCGGCTACCGACTCGTCGCCCCGGCGTCGTAGCGGGCAAGGGTGCGCACTCGTCTCCTCCCGCTGCTGATCGTCCTGATGGCCGCGGTGCTGCTCGCCCTCGGCGTACCGCTCGCGGTCAGCCTGGCGTCGGCCCAGCAGCAGAAGGTGGTCGTCGACCGGATCGACGACACCGCGTACTTCGCGGCGATTGCCCGGCCCGCCGCCGACACCACGACCGGCTCCCGCGACGACCTGCGCATCCTGAGCCGGGAGCTCGAGAGCTACTACGAGGTCTACGGCATCCGGGCCGGCGTCTTCCTGCCCAACGACACGCCCCTGGCCAGCGGCCCGACGACCTGGCTCCTGCCCGACACCGGCGAAGAGCGCGACGCCTTCAAGGAGTCGCTGCTCAGCCGGCGCAGCCACGACCCCAAGCAGGTCTGGCCCTGGCAGCGCAACCGCCTCGTCATCGCCTCGCCCGTCATTCGGGACGGCGACGTCGTCGCGGTCGTGGTCACCGACTCGCCGACCGGGCAGATGCGTTCGCGGATCCTGCACGGCTGGCTGATCATCGGCGCGGGGCTGACGGCCGCGATGCTGGTGGCCGTCGGGGCCGCCCTCAGGCTGACCGGGTGGGTGCTCAGGCCGGTGCGCGTCCTGGATGTCACCACGCACGAGATCGCGAGCGGCCGCATTAAGTCACGTGTCGCGGTGGCCAGCGGTCCGCCGGAACTCAGACGGCTGGCCCGGTCGTTCAACGAGATGGCGGACAACGTCGAGGACGTGCTGGAGCAGCAGCGCGCCTTCGTCGCCGACGCCTCGCACCAGCTGCGCAACCCGCTCGCGGCGCTGCTGCTGCGCATCGAACTGCTCGCCTTCGAACTGCCCGAGGGCAATGCGGAGATCGCCTCGGTGCAGGCCGAGGGCAAGCGCCTGGCGCAGGTCCTGGACGACCTGCTCGACCTCGCCCTGGCCGAGCACACCGAGGCCGACCTCCGGCTGACCGACGTGGGCGCGCTGACCGCGGAGCGCGTCGCGGCCTGGGCGCCGACAGCCGACGCCAAGGGGGTACGGCTGGTGGGCACCTGTCCGCCCACCACCGCCTGGGTCGACCCTGTGGCACTGTCCAGTGCGCTGGACGCGGTGATCGACAACGCGGTCAAGTTCACACCGCGGGACGAGCGCGTCGAGGTGACCGTCGCGTCCAACGGCAGGACGGCGACGATCGAGGTGGCCGACAACGGCCCCGGCCTCACCGACGAGGAACTCGCCCGCATCGGCGACCGCTTCTGGCGCAGCGGCCGGCACCAGAACATCAAGGGCTCGGGTCTGGGCCTGTCGATCTCCCGGGCACTGCTGGCGCCGGGCGGTGCGTCGATCGCGTACGGCCGTCATGAGCCGCACGGGTTGCGGGTGACGGTGACGGTGCCGAGGTCGGGGCCTACGCCTTAGCGGGCAGGTGCCAGGTGCTGGCCCAGGCGGCCTGCGCCACGGCCGGCCCGGGCGACCTGCCCTACGGCTTCACCGAGCGGTAGTAACGCTTGGCACCCTCGTGCAGGGTCAGCGGGTCGGTGTAGATCGCCGTGCGCAGGTCGACGAGTTGCGCGGAGTGGACGTGGGCGCCGATGCCGTCGCGACTCTTGATCACCGTCCGGGTCAGCCACTCGGTGAGCCGGGGGTCCATGTTCTTGCGGGTGATCAGCAGGTTGGACACGGCGATCGTCGGCACGGTGGCGCCGTCCTGGATGCTGGGGTAGGCCGACTCCGGCATGTTGGTCGCTCGGTAGAAGTGGGCCGCGTCCCCCTGGGCGTGCACCTTGGCGACGAGGTCCGCGTCGATCGGCACGAACCGGAACGCGGAGGTCTTGGCGATCTCCTCCAGGCCGCCCGTCGGCAGTCCGCCCGACCAGAAGAAGGCGTCCAGCTCGTCTCCCAGCCGCTTGGGCCCGGTGTCGATGCCGTCCGACCTGGGCGTGATGTCCTTCTCCGGATCGATGCCGGCGGCCTCCAGTACGCGGGTGGCGATCAGCCGCACACCGGAGTTGGGCAGCCCTATGGCCACCCGCTTGCCCTTCAGGTCCGCGACGGAGCGGATGTCCGAGTCCGGCGGGACGACGAGCTGCACATAGTCGTCGTACAGACGGGCGACGCCACGCAACCGGTCGGTGACGGGCCGGCCGCCCATCCTGAAGGTGTCCACGGCGTCGGCGGCGGCGATCGTGAAGTCGGCCTCACCGGTCGCCACGCGTTCGACGTTCTCCTGCGACCCGGCACTCGTCGTCAGCCGCACCTTCAGCTGCGGCATGTCCTTGGCGAGCTCCTCACGCAGGAGCTCGCCGTACTCCTGGTAGACCCCCGCGCGCGTGCCCGTACTGAACGTGATCGTCCCGCTCGGCGGATCCTCACCGAGCGGCAGCAGCCACCACAACAGCAGCCCGAGGGTCACCAGGCCGGCAGCCGCGCCCTCGAGGGCCCGGCGCCTGCTGATGCGGGTGGATGCCTTGAACATGGCCGCGATCCTGCCAGCCGGTACGCGGTGCTGACCAGGGCAGGGGTCACAGGGGACGCAACGGGCGGGGCTGTCGGAGCGCCGGGGTGGTCGCTGCCGCGAGCCGAGCAGTGGCCAAGGAGCGGCCGAGGAGTGTCAGACCCGGCCGATACAGTCGCCGTATGAGTTCCTCTCCCGCCGACCTGGTCCGTGAATTCCACCTCGCCTTCGGCCTCGACGCCCGCAGAACGCCGACCGAGGTCTCCCCGGAACTCGCCGCCCACCGTGGAGAGCTGCTCGCCGAGGAGGCCGCGGAGGTCGCCGAGGTCTCCGTGACCGGCCCGCTCGACAAGCTCGCGCACGAGCTGGCCGACGTCGTCTACGTCGCGTACGGCACGGCCCTGGTCCACGGCATCGACCTCGACGCCGTACTGTCCGAGATCCACCGCTCCAACATGACCAAGCTGGGCCCCGACGGCCGGATCTCCCGCAGAGCCGACGGCAAGGTCCTCAAGGGCGAGCACTACGAGGCGCCGGACGTGTCGGGCGTGCTGCGTCGGCAGGGATGGGCGACTCCCGCGCGGTAGCTCTCTCCCGCCGCTTCAGCCCCACCAGGCCGGGGCGACGGGTTCTCGCGACCGCATACCCTTGTCCCATGAGCAGCAGCGACCGGAGCCAGGCAGTGGACGTGAAGACATACGAGGTGCGTACCTACGGGTGCCAGATGAACGTCCACGATTCCGAGCGATTGTCCGGCCTGCTCGAAGACGCCGGTTACGTGCGCGCACCCGAGGGCTCCGACGGTGACGCGGACGTCGTCGTCTTCAACACCTGCGCGGTCCGCGAGAACGCCGACAACAAGCTGTACGGCAACCTCGGCCACCTCGCGCCGATGAAGACCAAGCGGCCCGGGATGCAGATCGCGGTCGGCGGCTGCCTCGCGCAGAAGGACCGCGACACCATCGTGAAGCGGGCGCCCTGGGTGGACGTCGTCTTCGGCACGCACAACATCGGCAAGCTCCCCGTCCTGCTGGAACGCGCGCGCGTGCAGGAGGAGGCGCAGGTCGAGATCGCCGAGTCCTTGGAGGCGTTCCCGTCGACGCTGCCGACCCGGCGCGAGAGCGCCTACGCGGCCTGGGTGTCGATCTCCGTCGGCTGCAACAACACCTGCACCTTCTGCATCGTCCCCGCCCTGCGCGGCAAGGAGAAGGACCGCCGCCCCGGCGACGTCCTCGCCGAGGTCGAGGCCCTCGTCGCCGAGGGAGTCAGCGAGATCACGCTGCTCGGCCAGAACGTCAACGCGTACGGCTCCGACATCGGCGACCGCGAGGCGTTCAGCAAGCTGCTGCGGGCCTGCGGCAACATCGAGGGCCTGGAGCGCGTCCGCTTCACGTCCCCGCACCCGCGCGACTTCACGGACGACGTGATCGCGGCGATGGCCGAGACCCCGAACGTGATGCCGCAGCTGCACATGCCACTCCAGTCCGGCTCGGACACGGTCCTCAAGGCGATGCGCCGCTCCTACCGCCAGGAGCGCTACCTGGGGATCATCGAAAAGGTCCGCGCCGCCATCCCGCACGCCGCGATCACCACCGACATCATCGTGGGCTTCCCGGGCGAGACCGAGGAGGACTTCGAGCAGACGCTGCACGTCGTCCGTGAGGCGCGGTTCGCCCAGGCCTTCACCTTCCAGTACTCCAAGCGCCCGGGCACCCCGGCGGCCACCATGGAGAACCAGATCCCCAAGGAGGTCGTTCAGGCGCGCTACGAGCGTCTCGTCGCCCTCCAGGAGGAGATCTCCTGGGACGAGAACAAGAAGCAGGTCGGCCGCACCTTCGACCTGATGGTCGCCGAGGGCGAGGGCCGCAAGGACGGCGCCACGCACCGCCTGTCCGGCCGCGCCCCCGACAACCGACTGGTCCACTTCACCAAGCCGGAGCAGGAGGTCCGCCCCGGCGACGTGGTGACCGTCGAGATCACGTACGCCGCCCCCCACCACCTCCTCGCCGAGGGCGCCGTCCTGAACGTGCGCCGCACCCGCGTGGGCGACGCCTGGGAGAAGCGCAACGCCGCCGAGGCCACCAAGGCTGCAGGTGTCATGCTGGGGCTCCCCAAGGTGGGCGTGCCCGAGCCGCTGCCGGCCGTCACCGGGGGCTGTGCCGTCGACTGACCTGCGGTCGACTGACGCTCGTCGGCGCGGCGAGGCATCTTCTCGAAGGGCCTCGTGGCTGCCGTCCCAGGTCGCCCCGAGGCCTCGCAGTAGGCTGCCGATCATGCTTGCCGCTGCCGCCGTCTGCCCCTGCCCGCCTCTTCTCGTGCCTCCGGTCGCCGCGGGCGCCGCGCCCGAGCTGGACGCCGCGCGGGCTGCCTGTACGGATGCGCTGGGCCTGCTCGCCGCCGCCCGACCGGACCGACTCGTGGTCGTGGGGCCCGCCGAGGGGAGCGGGAGGCTGACGTATCCCCAAGGGACACGGGGTACGTTCCGCGGCTTCGGGGTGGACCTCGACGTACGGCTGGGCCACGGCGAGGGCCAGGGCGATGGCGACGTGGCCGGTCCGGCGCCTTCGGGGCTCCGGCTGCCGTCCTCGCTCGCCGTCGCAGCCTGGCTGCTGGAGCGGACCGGCTGGTCGGACGCCCCGATCGAGGGACTCGGTGTGGGGGAACCTCTTGAGGCCGAGCGGTGTATTGAAATCGGGAGGGACATCGCCGCCCGGGCCGAGCGGGTGGCACTGCTCGTGATGGGCGACGCCAGCGCCTGCCGCACGCTCAAGGCGCCCGGGTACCTCGACGAGCGGGCGGCCCCGTTCGACGCGTCCGTCGCGCGTGCGCTGGGTGAGGCGGACGTGGCCGCCCTCAAGGAACTGGACACCGAGCTCGCGCAGGAGTTGAAGGCGTCGGGCCGGGCCCCTTGGCAGGTCCTCGCGGGCGCCGCGGAGCAGGCGGGTCTCTCGGGCGCCCTGCTGTACGAGGACGCGCCGTACGGGGTGGGATACCTGGTCGCGACCTGGTCGTAGCGCGCGCCCAACCCAGGAAGCCGACGTCGAAACGGTTTCGAAAACGGCGGACGGCCGGGAGCCGTCAAGCTCCGCGGCCGTCCGTCGAAGTGCCGTTCAGGTGGTCGGCGGGGGTGCGTCCGGCGGCGGTGTGCTGCTGCCGGTCGCCTTGTCGTCGCCCTTGTGCGCGAGTCGGTCCATGGCGCCCTTGGCCTTGCCCGTGCCCGTGTGGATCCTGTCGCTGTACTTGCCCTTGGTCTTCTCGTCGACGACCTTCGCGGCCTTTTCGAGGCCGTGGTGGATCTTGCCCTCGTGCCGCTGCGCGAGGCCGGAGACCTTGTCCTTCGCCGGGGCGAGTTTGGCTTTCAAATTGTCCTTCAGACCCATCGTTCACCTTCCCGCGCGGGGCAGTTACGTGCGGGCGCCCTCACCGGCCTCGCTGTCGGCCGCCTCGTCGGCGGACTGCTGCTTGGGGATCTCGACGCCGTCGTCGGCGTCGGTCTCGACGGACTCCGCCGTCGTCGGTTCGGCCGCGTCCTCGGCCTTGGTCTCAGCCGACCCCTTCGCCTCCGCCGCCTCTTCCGCCGCGGGCTCGGCCGTTGGTGTGTCGGCCTGGGCCTCGACGGTTGACGCCTCCTCCGTGGCCTTCGACCGCCGGAAAAGTCGTGCGAAAACGCCCATATCCACTCCATACGTTACTCGTGCGGGCGAAATCCCGCGTCGTCCGGTGCGTCCTTCTGCGCCCCCGGGTCGCCGCCTCCGCGAAACCGGCGGCGAAAACCTCGCAACAGGCAACGACCCCGCGCGTGTGCCGTCACGTAACTCGTTCGAGTCCACCCCGTGAGGTTTGCGAGACTGGAGCGGTGAGCAGCGCACCCCCCGCCCCCCGCGTCATTGCCGTAGTCGGACCCACCGCGGCCGGAAAGTCCGATCTGGGCGTCTTCCTGGCCCGGCAACTCGGCGGCGAGGTCGTCAACGCCGACTCCATGCAGCTCTACCGGGGGATGGACATCGGCACCGCCAAGCTGACGCCCGAGGAGCGGGACGGTGTTCCGCACCACCTCCTGGACATCTGGGACGTGACGGTCACGGCGTCCGTCGCCGAGTACCAGCGGCTCGCGCGGGAGCGGATCGACGCGCTGCTCGCCGAGGGACGCTGGCCGATCCTGGTCGGCGGCTCGGGGCTGTACGTCCGTGGGGCCGTCGACAACCTGGAGTTCCCCGGCACCGACCCCGAGGTCAGGGCCCGGCTGGAGGAGGAGCTCGCGCTGCGCGGCTCCGGGGCGCTGCACGCCCGTCTGGCCGCCGCCGACCCAGAGGCCGCCCAGGCCATCCTCCCCAGCAACGGCCGTCGTATCGTCCGCGCCCTCGAAGTGATCGAGATCACCGGCAAGCCCTTCACCGCCAATCTGCCCGGTCATGACTCGGTCTACGACACGGTCCAGATCGGCGTCGACGTGGCCCGACCGGAGCTGGACGAGCGCATCGCGCGCCGGGTCGACCGGATGTGGGACGCCGGACTCGTGGACGAGGTCCGCGCGCTGGAGGCGCAGGGGTTGCGCGAGGGGCGTACGGCCTCGCGCGCGCTCGGCTACCAGCAGGTGCTCGCGGCGCTCGCCGGGGAGTGCACGCTGGAAGAGGCGCGGGCCGAGACCGTACGTGCCACCAAGCGCTTCGCGCGCCGCCAGGATTCATGGTTCAGGCGCGACCCACGAGTGCACTGGTTGAGTGGGGCTGCGGCGGATCTCACAGAACTTCCGCATCTCGCACTGGCGTTGGTCGAACGACCGGTTACAGCCTGATCACGTGATGGCATCGGGACGCTCCGGCCGTCATCCGGGCCTCCGGTGCCATGCCATCATCGAGCTTCGATCGACCAAGTGGAGTCCGAGTTGGGAGGGCGCGTGGCGATGGAGGCCGGCCCTCGCGACACCGCACAAGGCACCGAGAACGTCGCCGCTGACCGGGGCGAACCGGAGCGGGACGGCGACCGTCTGAGCCCCGACGGGCCGGACGGGATCGACGAGACCGAGGACGGCGTCACCGACGACGGCCCCGAGCCCGAGGAGATGTACGCCGGCGGCCCCGAGGTCGAGGTCGAGCTGCGCCCGCAGCGCCGACTGCGCATCTGGCAGCTCGCACCCATCGTCTCCCTGGCCGCGGTCGGCTCCCTGATGTTCGCTTTCCCCCTCGCCTTCGACTTCGGCGACAGCGGGGCCGTGATCGCCATGCTGGGGCTGCTGATCTGCTCCTGCGCGGCCGGCTGGGGCATGATGGCCGCCCGCCGGGTCGGCTACACCTGGCCCGGGCTGCCGCAGCGGGGCTCCGGCCGCAGAGCGGACTGGCGGGTCGTGCTGGCGTACGCCCTGCTCGTCGCCGCGATCGTCGTGCTGGCCGTGTGGCGCGTGGCTCGCCTGCGCTGAGGGCCGTCCTTACGGGTCTGTCGTAGCGGCACCGTACGATCGAGGAATGAGCACGCGGATCGCCTTCCTCAAGGGTCACGGCACGGAGAACGACTTCGTGATCGTCCCGGACCCCGAGAACGTCATCGACCTCCCCCCGACCGCCGTCGCCGCCCTGTGCGACCGCCGCGCGGGCATCGGCGGTGACGGACTGCTGCACGTCGTGCGGTCCGCGGCGCACCCCGAGGCGAAGGACATGGCGGCCGAGGCCGAGTGGTTCATGGACTACCGCAATGGCGACGGCTCGATCGCGGAGATGTGCGGTAACGGCGTGCGCGTGTTCGCGCGCTACCTCCAGCGCGCCGGGTACGCCGCCGAGGGTGATCTCGCCATCGCCACGCGCGGGGGCGTGAAGACCGTGCACATCGCCAAGACCGCACTTAATGGCGGCTCCGGCGCGGGTGATGTCACCGTCGGCATGGGCAAGGCGCTCTTCCCCGAAGGAGACGTGACGGTCACCGTCGGTGAGCGCAGCTGGCCCGCGCGGAACGTGAACATGGGCAACCCGCACGCGGTCGCCTTCGTGGACGACCTCGCCCACGCCGGCGATCTGTACTCCGCGCCGCCGTTCAGCCCGGCCTCGGCCTACCCGGACGGGGTCAACGTCGAGTTCGTGGTCGACCGCGGGCCTCGGCATGTCGCCCTGCGCGTGCACGAGCGCGGCGCCGGCGAGACCCGGTCGTGCGGCACGGGCGCGTGCGCCGTCGCCGTGGCCACCGCGCGGCGGGACGGTGCCGACCCGGCGGTCACCGGCGCCCCCGTGACGTACACCGTCGACGTGCCGGGCGGCACCCTTGTGATCACTGAGCGGCCCGACGGCGAGATCGAGATGACCGGACCCGCGGTGATCGTGGCCGAGGGGGAGATCGACGCCGAGTGGCTGGAAACGTTCGTTCGCTGAACGGTTTCGCGAGTCGGCATCAGAGACTCGAGCCGGACGTGGCCTGAGAGTGACGCCGTCGGGACCCCTGTCGCGTTCGAGATCGCGAACGGCGGCTGGCTGTCTGGCGCAAAAACGTATACCCGCGATCCCTCGCTCGAATGGGTGATCCGTTTCACGCTCGGCGAGAGGCGGTCAGTCGCACGTGATGGGCTCGGTAGCATCAAGCACCGGCCCGGACGGGGGAGATGCCGTCATCCCCTGAGCCGTGTCCGCCATGGGGCACCCCGTTCGCCGGTCCACGCAGCCGGAGGTGCCCATGAGTGCGGAGGCAACGAATTCCGCGACGCCAGGCCCGGTAGCAGGCGCTGTGACGCCTGCGGTGCCTCGCAGGAAGGCCCGTGCCCGCATCGACCTGCGCCGCCTCGGCCGGGCGGCGTTGCTCGGCCCCGCCTCGCGCGGCCGGCTGCCCGACGCCATCAGCCATGTCGTCGACGCCCACCGGGCCCACCATCCCGACGCGGACCTCGAACCGCTGCGCCGCGCCTATGTGCTGGCCGAGTCCTCGCACCGCGGCCAGATGCGCAAGAGCGGCGAGCCGTACATCACGCACCCGCTCGCGGTGACCCTGATCCTCGCCGAACTCGGCGCCGAGACCACGACCTTGACGGCCTCTCTGCTGCACGACACCGTCGAGGACACCGACGTGACGCTCGATCAGGTCGGCGAGCAGTTCGGGGCGGAGGTGCGCTTCCTCGTCGACGGCGTCACGAAGCTGGAGAAGGTCGACTACGGCGCCGCCGCCGAGCCCGAGACCTTCCGCAAGATGCTCGTCGCCACCGGCAACGACGTCCGCGTGATGTCGATCAAACTCGCCGACCGGCTGCACAACATGCGCACCCTCGGCGTGATGCGCCCCGAGAAACAGGCCCGCATCGCCAAGGTCACCCGTGACGTGCTCATCCCGCTCGCCGAGCGACTAGGCGTCCAGGCGCTCAAGACGGAACTGGAAGACCTGGTCTTCGCGATCCTGCACCCGGAGGAGTACGAGCACACCCGCGAGCTGATCGTCGGCAACGCCTCGCGCGAGGACGATCCGCTCGCGGAGATGGCCGACGAGATGCGCACGGTCCTGCGCGAGGCCGACATCCAGGCCGAAGTCCTCATCCGGCCCCGGCACTTCGTCTCCGTGCACCGCGTGTCCCGCAAACGCGGCCGACTGCGCGGCGCCGACTTCGGGCGGCTGCTCGTGCTGGTGAACGAGGACGCGGACTGTTACGGCGTGCTGGGCGAACTGCACACCTGTATGACGCCGGTCGTCTCGGAGTTCAAGGACTTCATCGCCGTCCCCAAGTTCAACCTGTACCAGTCGCTGCACACGGCCGTGGCCCGCGCGGACGGCCAGGTCGCCGAAGTCCTCATCCGCACCCACCAGATGCACAAGGTCGCCGAGGCCGGCGTCGTCGCGCTCGGCAATCCCTACGCTCCTCCTTCGGAGGAGCAGGTCGCCGCAGGCGACGGCGAGCGCATCGACCCCACGCGCCCCGGCTGGCTCTCCCGCCTCCTCGACTGGCAGGAGGCCGCCCCCGACCCGGACACCTTCTGGTCCACCCTGCGCGAGGACCTCGCCCAGGACCGCGAGATCACCGTCTTCCGGCCCGACGGCGGCACTCTGGGCCTGCCCGAGGGCGCGACCTGTGTGGACGCGGCGTACGCCCAGTACGGCGAGGACGCGCACGCGTGCATCGGCGCCCGCGTCAACGGCCGCCTGGCGACCCTCAGCACCGTTCTGCGGGACGGCGACACCGTCCAGCTCCTCATGGGCCAGGACCCGGCATCGGAGCCCTCCAGGGAGTGGCTGGAGCACGCTCACACGCCGGCCGCCCGGATCGCCATCCAGCGGTGGCTGGCCACTCATCCCGCGCAGGGGGCCGCGGAGGCCAAGGACGCCGCGGTGGCCTTCCGGGGGGCGGCGGACGGGGCCGTGAACCAGACGGCCGCCTCGGAGGGCGCGGCCTCGCGACCGGGTGCGGAGGGTCCGCTCGGCCGGTCCGAGGGCGGCGACGTACTCGTCGACCGTCCCGGCGCGACCGTACGCCTCGCCGGCTGCTGCACCCCCGTACCGCCCGACGCGGTCACCGGATTCGCCGTGCGCGGGGGAGTGGTGACGGTCCATCGCGTCGAGTGCTCCGCGGTGGCGCGGATGAAGGGCACCGGGCGTGCGGAGGTCGGCGTGCGCTGGGGAGAGATCACCGAGTGCCGCGTCACCCTGGTCGCCGAATCGTTCGTTCGTCCCCACCTTCTGGCGGACCTCACGGAGGCGATGGCCCTGGAGGGCGCGGAGATCGTCTCGGCGACGGTCGAACCCCCGACCCAGCAGCGCGTACGGCACACCTACACGGTCCAGTTGCCGGACGCGGCGCTGCTGCCGGGGCTCATGCGGGCGATGCGGAACGTGGGGGGCGTGTACGACGTGAGCAGGGCGCAGCCGCAGACTCAGGGGGCGTGAGCAGGGCGCGGGGGCGTGAAGGCGCGGGGTGCTCCAGCGGCTGCACCCACCTGACATACCCGTTCGAGTGGGCCGGTCGCGCGTCGTCGACGCCGCCCACGCGCGCGCTGATAGCCGTGATGCATGCTGCTCACCCCCCGCACCGAGGCTCAGCGACCAGTCCCTGGCGCTCCTCGCACCCGTCCCGGAACCCGTCGACGGGCCCAGGCGTCCGCCCTGGTCGCCCTCACCGCGTCCTTCGGCCTCCTCGCCGCGAGCGCCCCGGCCGAACCCCTGGGCGTCGGCGACCGTCTCTTCCCGCAGCTGGGCAACCCCGGCTACGACGTGGCCTCGTACGACCTCTCCTTCACCTATCCCGGCACGAACAGCAAACCGCTCCAGGCCGTCACCACGATCGACGCCTGGACGACGAAGGACCTGGACCGCGTCAACCTGGACTTCGCCCACGGCAAGGTCGAGTCCGTCGAGGTCGACGGGACGCCCGCCACGTTCCGCAGCGCCGGTGAGGACCTGGTCGTCACGCCCGAGGAGCCGCTGACCGACGGCAGCTGGACGCAGATCACCGTGCGGCACACCAGCGATCCCGTGTACGGCAAGACCCGGGAGGGCGGCTGGGTGCGGACCACGGACGGCCTCGCCATGGCCAACCAGGCCGACGCCGCCCATGTCGTGTTCCCGTGCAACGACCACCCCTCCGACAAGGCGATGTTCACCATCCGGGTCACCGCACCCAACGGCTACACCGCCGTCGCCAACGGCCTGCCGACCGACGTGGACCGCGCGGGCGGATCGACGACCTGGACGTACCGCACCCGGCACCCCATGGCCACCGAGCTCGCCCAGGTGTCCATCGGCCGCTCCGAGGTCGTGCACCGCACCGGGCCGCACGGACTGCCCGTCCGGGACGTCGTGCCCGCCAAGGACCGCAAGAAGCTCGAACCGTGGCTGAAGAAGACCCCCGGCCAGATCTCCTGGATGGAGAGCAAGGTCGGGCGGTACCCGTTCGAGACGTACGGCCTGCTCATGGCCGATGCCGCCACCGGGTTCGAACTCGAGACGCAGACGCTCTCGCTCTTCGAGCGAGACCTCTTCACCGAGTCCGCCTTCCCGAAGTGGTACATCGAGTCGATCATGGTGCATGAGCTGGCGCACCAGTGGTTCGGCGACAGCGTCAGCCCGCGCGAGTGGTCCGACCTGTGGCTCAGCGAGGGGCACGCCACCTGGTACGAGACCTTGTACGCGGCGGAGAAGGCGGGCCGGCCCATGGAGGCGCGGATGAAGGCCGCGTACGCCGCCTCCGACCGCTGGCGCGCGGCCGGCGGGCCTCCCGCCGCGCCCAAGGTGGCCGCCGCCGGCAAGAAGAACGGGATCTTCCGGCCGAACGTCTACGACGGCGCGTCCCTCGTCCTGTACGCCCTCCGCCAGGAGATCGGCGCCCCGGCGTTCGAGCGCCTGGAACGCGCCTGGGTGCAGCGTCACAAGGACCGCTCCGCGACGACCGCGGACTTCGTCGCGCTCGCCGAGGACATCTCCGGACGCCACCTCGACGGCTTCATGCAGGCCTGGCTGTACGGCGAGAAGACCCCGCCGATGCCCGGTCAGCCGGAGTGGAAGTCGGCGGACCCGACGAAGCCGGCCGGGAAGAAGGCGACCGGGAAGTAGTCGGCCGGGGACAAGGCGGCTGGGAAGAACCCGGCTGGGAAGAAGACCGCCGCCAGGGCGTCCGCCGGGAAGAAGGCGGCCGGCGAATAAGGCGGTGACGAGACGGGCCGTGCCGTGCGACCATCTTCAGGTCGGCACGGCACGGTGCCGCGGGAATCTCCCGGGGTACTCGTGCGTTGTGGGTAGTGACGGACAGTTTCCGGGCGCTACGGACTCGCTCCGAAAGGCCAGAACCACTGCCACCGTCGCCGCAAACGGATTCCCATCGACGTAAGGACCCAATGACCTCCTCTTCTTCCCCTTCCCAGGACACGCAGCGCTTCGCGTACACCTATCCCGAAGGTCTTCGGGCCGATGCCCTGATGGAAGAGGACGTCGCCTGGAGCCACGAGATCGACGGAGAGCGGGACGGCGACCAGTTCGACCGCTCCGAGCGCGCGGCTCTGCGCCGCGTGGCGGGCCTCTCCACCGAGCTCGAGGACGTCACCGAGGTCGAGTACCGCCAGCTCCGTCTGGAGCGGGTCGTGCTCGTCGGTGTCTGGACCTCGGGGACGGCGCAGGACGCGGACAACTCCCTCGCGGAGCTCGCCGCCCTCGCCGAGACCGCGGGCGCGGTCGTGCTGGACGGTGTGATCCAGCGCCGTGACAAGCCCGACGCGGCCACCTACATCGGTTCCGGCAAGGCATACGAGCTCAGGGACATCGTGCTGGAGTCCGGCGCCGACACCGTCATCTGCGACGGTGAGCTCAGCCCGGGTCAGCTCATCCACCTCGAAGACGTCGTCAAGGTCAAGGTCATCGACCGTACGGCCCTGATCCTCGACATCTTCGCCCAGCACGCCAAGTCCCGAGAGGGCAAGGCGCAGGTCGCGCTCGCGCAGATGCAGTACATGCTGCCGAGGCTGCGAGGCTGGGGTCAGTCGCTGTCCCGGCAGATGGGCGGCGGCAAGGGCGGCGGCCTCGCCACCCGTGGTCCCGGTGAGACCAAGATCGAGACGGACCGGCGTCGGATCCGCGAGAAGATGGCGAAGATGCGCCGGGAGATCGCGGAGATGAAGACCGGCCGCGAGATCAAGCGCCAGGAGCGCAAGCGCCACAAGGTGCCCTCGGTCGCCATCGCGGGCTACACCAACGCCGGCAAGTCCTCCCTGCTCAACCGTCTCACGGGCGCGGGTGTGCTGGTCGAGAACGCCCTGTTCGCGACCCTCGACCCGACCGTGCGTCGGGCCGAGACCCCGGGCGGACGGCTGTACACGCTGGCCGACACGGTCGGTTTCGTACGGCACCTGCCGCACCACCTGGTCGAGGCGTTCCGCTCCACCATGGAGGAGGTCGGCGAGTCCGACCTGATCCTGCACGTGGTGGACGGCTCGCACCCGGACCCGGAGGAGCAGCTGGCCGCCGTGCGCGAGGTGATCAGGGACGTCGGCGCGACCGACGTACCGGAGATCGTCGTGATCAACAAGGCGGACGCGGCCGACCCGCTGACGCTCCAGCGGCTGATGCGGATCGAGAAGCGCTCCATCGCGGTCTCGGCCCGCACCGGCCAGGGCATCGACGAACTGCTCGCACTGATAGACAACGAGCTACCCCGCCCGTCCGTCGAGATCGAGGCGCTCGTGCCGTACACGCACGGCAAGCTGGTCGCCCGCGCCCACACCGAGGGCGAGGTGATCTCCGAGGAGCACACCCCGGAGGGCACGCTGCTCAAGGTGCGGGTGCACGAGGAACTCGCGGCGGATCTCACGCCGTACGTCCCCGCGCCGACCGCCTGAGCCGTGCTGTGGACAGCGGTGCCGTAGGCAGCCGTGCGGTAAATACACAGAAGGTCCGCCCCCTCGCGCAGGGGGCGGACCTTTCGTATGCGCGGGTGTCAGCGACCGCCGTACGTCTTGCTCATGTACTGGTACACCGATTCGGCGCCCGCTCCCAGCTGCGGGCCCGCGAGCCAGGTGTTGTCCTCAGGGCCGATGGACGTGTTCGACACCAGCTTGGTCTCGCCGTCCACCACCCGGAACCAGCCGCCGCCCGACGAACCGCCGGTCATGGTGCAGCCGATGCGGTACATCGTCGGCAAGGCCGCGCTGAGCGAGAACCGGCCCGGCTGGTCGAGGCACTTGAACATCCGCAGGCCGTTGTACGGCGGCGCCGCCGGGTAGCCCCAGGCACCCATCGTGCCGGCCTCGGTCGCCGACGGTGCCGAGAAGTCCACGTCGAGGGCGGTACCGACCGTCTCCTCCAGTGACTTGGAACCCTGCTCCGGCTTCACATGCAGCACGGAGTAGTCGTACGCGGCACCCGCGCCGCCCGTCTCCGAACCGCCCTGGATCCACTCGTTGGAGGTCGAGACCCAGTCCGCCCACCAGTTGCCGTACGGCGCGATCTCGGTGGCGTTCGCGTTGCTCAACTGCGCCGCGGACTTGCCGAGGTCGTTGTACGCCGGGACGAAGACGATGTTGCGGTACCAGCCGCCGTCGCCACCGGCGTGCACACAGTGGCCGGCCGTCCAGACGAGGTTGGACTTGCCGGGGTGGTTGACATCCTTGATGACCGTGCCGGAGCAGACGGCCGGGCCGTCCGGGGAGTCGAAGAAGACCTTGCCGACCGGGGCCGCGTTGTCGTGGTACGGCGTCTTCTCGGCCGTGGCCTGCACGGGGGCCGGCTCCGGGTCGCTCACGCCTTGGTCGGCGGAGGCGTCCTGCGTGGTGACCGTCTTGGTGGCCTCCTTGGCGGACTGCATCCGATCAGGCTTCCAGAGGCCCTCGATCACCGGGTTGACGAAGTCCTTGGCCTCGCTCAGCCACTTGTCCTTGTCCCAGTCCTGCCAGCCGCTGCTGTTCCACTTGTCGACATCGATGCCGTGCTCCTTGAGCTTGTCCTCGATGTCGGACGGGATCTGGATCTTGCCGTCGCCGATCTCCTCGGCAGCCCTGGACGCGGCGGCATCGGCCTGGCCGTTCGCCGCGTCCTCCACCGATCCGCCACAGGCGGTCGCGGTGAGCGTGAGGGCGGCGACGAGGCCGGTGGCGGCCAGGGCGGAGCGCCGCTTACTGCGTGGAGCTGTGGGCATGTGTGTGGAACGCATGGTGCGGTAACCCCCGTTGGAACGTGCTGAGCCGTTGTGCGACCCCTCGGCCGCGACACCCCACTATGCCCGTGGAGTTGAGGGCGAACGGCGGTGAGGCGGTGAAGGTTTCTCCCCCGACTCACCGCCGCCGGCACCTACGTCACCGACCGGCGAACTTGTCGCTCACCTTGTCGAAGATGCCGTTGGCCTCCTTGCCCAGCCGTGGGCCCGCCAGCCAGCCCGAGTCCACCGGGCCGATGGAGGTGTTGGAGACCAGCGCCGGCTTGCCGTCCGAGCCCGTCGCGACCCAGCCGCCACCGGACGAACCGCCGGTCATGGTGCAGCCGATGCGGTACATCGTCGGGTCCGACGCCTTCAGCGAGAGCCGACCCGGCCTGTCCTGGCACTGGTACAGCTTCTGGCCGTCGAACGGCGCGGCCGCCGGGTAACCGATCGCCTTGATGCTGTCCACCTCGGGGACGGCGGGCGCGTCGAAGTCCACGGGCAGGGCCGAACCGACCGTCTCCTCCAGGGACTTGCCGTTGCCGCCCGCCTCCGGCTTCACATGGAGCACGGCGAAGTCGTACGAGGCGCCGTCCCCACCCGTCGCACCGCCCTGGGCGATCCACTGGTCCGAGGTCTGCGCCCAGTCGGCCCACCAGACGCCGTAAGGAGCGACCTGCTCCCGTGTGGCGTTCTTGATCTCCGCGGCCGACATGCCCGAGTCGTTGTAGGACGGCACGAACGCGATGTTGCGGTACCAGCCGCCGCTCTTGCCGGCGTGCACACAGTGACCGGCCGTCCAGACCATGTTGGACTTGCCGGGGTTGGCCGGGTCCTGGACGACCGTCGCCGAGCAGACCATCGTGCCTTCGGGGGAGTCGAAGAACACCTTGCCCGCCTCGGGCGCGTTGGCGTGGTACGAAGCCGGCACGGCCTTGGCGGACACGGGCTGCGGCGTCGGGTCGGTCACACCCTGGTCACCGGAGAGGTCGCTGTCGTCGACGCCCCGGTCCGGATCCTCGGCGTCCCGCATCCGGTCCGGGTCCCACAGGCCCTCGATGATCGGGTTGATGTAGTCCTGCGCCTCGCGGAGCCAGTCGTCCTTGTCCCACTGCTTCCAGGCCCCGTCCTTCCACTTGTCGATGTCGATCCCGTGCTCTTTGAGCTTGTCCTTGATGTCGTCCGGGATCGTGATCTTGCCCTCGCCCCCGGCGGCCGGGGACGCGGTGGCCGCGCCGCCCGCCTCGGCGTCACCCGACTCACAGGCCGTGACGGTGAGGGCCAGCGCCGCGGCGAGCGCGACCACGGGGAGCGGGGAGGTGGTGCGGCGCGTGTTCCTCCCCCGACGAGCGGTGAACGACGGCCGTATCGAACGCATGATCTGACTCCCCCTGGGATGACGGTACTTGGCGCCGTGGCCGTGAACCTCCGCGGATGCATCGCTGATTCGGCGTGGTGTCACGGCGCGTTGGGACGGCACCACACACTATGCGCTCGCTGTGGGGGAGTTCCGACGGAACGGCAACGGTTTCGCTACGGGCTGTCTGAGCTGGCAATTCATCCGGGGAGGTGCTGATTTGACGCGTGCGGGGCGTCGGCCGAGGCCGTCGGTGCCCACATGGACGGCGGACTCGTCCAGCACGGCGGCCTTGACGCGCTGGGGACGCCGTCGAGGTCGAGACATCGAGGTCGAGGACGTCGAGGTCGAGGACCCGGGGTGGCCTCCTCGCGCCACGACTGGATGGCGCGGCCGATAGTACGCACGGAGCGGTCCGGCCGACGCCGGGCCCCAGGCTCCGGGCCTCCGGGGCCAAGCCGGTCGATGACGGGTGAGCAGGTAGCGATGATCTTGAAGCGACCCGTAACCCGGTGAACGGTCCGGGGTTGGTAGCGGTGGGGGGCCTGCTGTCTGAGTGCGGTCCCCTGTGCCCAGTTCCCCGGAGTTTCGAGTGGACGCTCGCGGGGCTTCGTATGTCGGGTCGGGCGAGGATGCGAGAGACCTGCTCGCCCCTGGACAGCGGGAGGACAGGGAGCCATGGCAGTGACCGAATCCGTGCGCGGGGAAACATCCGAGTCGGCGGGGGCGCGCGCCGCGCACGAGGGGATCCTGCGGCGACAGTCGGCGCGCGAGTCGGCGGCACGCACCTACGCACGTGCCCTGCCCATCGTGCCGGTGAGGGCGCGCGGACTGACCATCGAGGGGGCCGACGGCCGCCGCTACCTGGACTGTCTGTCCGGCGCGGGGACGCTGGCGCTCGGACACAACCACCCCGTGGTCCTCGAGGCCATCCGCAAGGTCCTGGACTCGGGCGCGCCCCTGCATGTCCTGGACCTGGCGACCCCCGTCAAGGACGCCTTCATCACCGAGCTGTTCCACACCTTGCCGCCCGGCCTTGCCGACCACGCGCGCGTACAGTTCTGCGGCCCGGCCGGCACGGACGCGGTGGAGGCCGCGTTCAAGCTCGTCCGGGCCGCCACCGGGCGCAACGGAATCCTCGCCTTCAGCGGCGCGTACCACGGGATGACCGCCGGAGCGCTCGAAGCGTCCGGGGGCGCCTTCGACGTACGGGTCGCGCGCCTGCCCTACCCGCAGGACTACCGCTGTCCCTTCGGCGTCGGCGGCGAACGCGGTGCCGAACTCGCCGCTCGCTGGACCGAGTCCGTCCTCGAAGACCCCAAGTCGGGAGTGCCCCATCCCGCCGGGATGATCCTCGAGCCCGTCCAGGGCGAGGGTGGCGTGATCCCCGCGCCGGACGGCTGGCTGCGGCGCATGCGGCAGATCACCGCTGACCGTTCCATCCCGCTGATCGCCGACGAGGTTCAGACGGGCGTCGGGCGCACCGGTGCCTTCTGGGCCGTGGAGCACAGCGGCGTCACCCCCGACGTCATGGTCCTCTCCAAGGCCATCGGCGGCAGCCTCCCCCTGGCGGTCATCGTCTACCGCGACGAACTCGACGCCTGGCAACCCGGCGCGCATGCCGGAACGTTCCGCGGAAACCAGCTGGCCATGGCGGCCGGCACAGCGACCCTCGCGTACGTCCGCCAGAACCAGCTCGCCGAGCGGGCGGCCGAACTGGGCTCGCGAATGCTGCGTCGACTCCAGGCACTCGCAGGGGAGTTCCGGTGCATCGGCGATGTGCGGGGGAGGGGGCTGATGATCGGGGTCGAGGTGGTGGAACCCGAGGCCGAGTCCACACCTGGTGCGAGGCCGCGGACGGCAGGTTTGGCGGCGCCCGCGGGACGGGCGGTGGCAGCGCAGGACCAGGACCGCCATCCACGTCCAGCTGCCCCCGAACTCGCTGCAGCCATCCAGCGGGAGTGCCTTCGACGCGGCCTGATCGTCGAACTCGGCGGCCGCCACTCCAGCGTCGTACGCCTGCTTCCACCCCTGACCATCAGCGACGAGCAGGCCAACGCGGTGCTGGACCGACTGGCCGACGCGGTGGACGCGGTGTCCCGCGACTACGCCGCCCACGACGGCAGTTACCAGCCGCACCAGGGCCATCAATACCGCGGCGACCGAACAGACCGGACAGACGGCACAGGTCGCGCAGGTCGAGCCGACTGGGCCATGTAGCCCGGCAACCCATGGGCGTGCGTCACTACGCACCCCAAGCTGTGCCGTCACGTCGCGTGCAGCCGACCGCCTCACACCCGAGCACCCCCTCATGCCCCACCGAAACCTCACCGCCAACTGACACACCCCCTCCGAGCCCACCTCTGGAGCACGGCCCCTCAAGGCCACGCCACCCTCACCACCAGCACGGCGGCCGTCGCCGCACAGCCGGAACCACTTCAAGAGGACCAGCCTTGACCACCACCCCCGCGACAGCCGGCCGTACCGATACCCGCGCGCAGAGCTCCTCCGTTCGACGTCCCTCCCAGCAGGGGCAGCCCGTGCCGGCACAGGGCCTTGCCCCGGACGAGGAGCGACTGCACGAGGACACCGCCGACTCCCTGGAGCATCCCGACCCACACGTGGCAGCCCAGGCCGCTGCGGTGGAGAACCTGCTCCGCTGCTGGGTGCGCGAGACGAACGTCCCGGCACCCGACCACGGAGTCCTCCGAATCCCCCTGCCGGCCACAGGCACCACCCTGCTGGTCCCGGTCCACTACTGGTCCCCGGCGGGGTGGCACCGCTTCGGTCTCCCGCCCCAGTCCCCGCCGACCGACGCGGTCACCCTCGCCGCACTGCTCATCAGGGAGACACTCGGCGGCGGCAACCCCGCTGGTGGCGGCGCCGCACCTCTGCCGACCTCCGACTCCTCCGTCTCTCTAGCGCCCTCAGCCCTGCCTCTCCCCGCAATCTCCACGGCCGCCACTGACCTCGTTGCCCGCGTCGCCGACTCCGTCCGGCGAACCGTCACGTTCATCAGCGAGCGCCGCGAAGAGCCCGGCGACGGCCCTGACCGCTTCCTCGCGGCCGAGCAGGCACTCATGCTCGGACACCCGCTCCATCCGACGCCGAAGAGCCGCGAGGGTCTCTCCGAGAGCGAAGCCCGGCGGTACTCACCCGAGTTGCGTGGCTCCTTCCCCCTGCACTGGCTGGCTGTCGCTCCCTCCCTGCTCGCCACTGACTCTGCTTGGACCGAACGGGGCCGCGCTGTCCCCGCCGCCCAGCTCACGGCCCGACTCGCCGGCACTGGGCTGCCGTTGCCCGACGGGTACGCGGCCCTCCCCCTGCACCCGTGGCAGCACCGCGAAGTCCTGTCCCGCGCCGACACCGCGGCCCTGGTCGAAGCCGGTCTGCTCCGGGACCTCGGCGCCCGCGGCGCCCCATGGCATCCCACCTCCTCCGTCCGAACCGTCCACAGGTCCGGTGCCGCCGCCATGCTCAAGCTTTCGCTGGGCCTGCGGATCACCAACTCCCGTCGTGAGAACCTCCGCAAGGAGCTGCACCGCGGCGTCGAGGTCCACCGACTCCTGCGCACAGGTGTCTCGACCCGGTGGCAGGCGGCGCACCCGGGTTTCGACATCGTTCGCGATCCGGCATGGCTCGCCGTCGACGGGCCGGACGGCGCTCCTGTGCCTGGCTTCGACGTGGTGATCCGGCACAACCCGTTCATGCCTTCCGACGACGTGTCCTGCGTGGCCGGACTCGTCTCACCTCGCCCCTTTGCACGACCCGGCACTCCCACCGGCCGACCGCGATCGGGCAAGGAACTGCTTCGGTCCCGTCTGGCCGAGGTGGTCACGCATCTCGCCGCCCGGACAGCGCGCCCTCGCGAGGCCGTTGCCGCCGAGTGGTTCCTGCGCTACCTCGAGCAGGTTGTCCGTCCGGTGCTGTGGCTGGACTCTGAGGTCGGGATCGCCCTGGAGGCGCACCAGCAGAACACCCTGCTCCTGCTGGATGGTGACGGTTGGCCATCGGGCGGCCGGTACCGCGACAACCAGGGTTACTACTTCCGCGAGTCCCGTCGCCAGGAACTCGAAGCTCGGCTTCCAGGTATCGGCGAGCGCAGCGACACCTTCGTCTCGGACGAGGTCACCGACGAGCGGTTCGTGTACTACCTCGCGATCAACAACGTGTTCGGTCTCATTGGCGCGTTCGGTTCCCAGCGTCTCGCCGACGAACAGTTGCTGCTCGCAGCCTTCCGCCGTTTCCTCGGCGAAGTCGCCTCCGGTCCCGCCCGGTTGAGCACAGCACTGCCCGCTCACCTGCTCGACTCACCAGTCCTGCGGTGCAAGGCGAATCTGCTGACCCGACTGCACGGCCTTGACGAACTCGTCGGCCCGGTCGACACCCAGTCCGTCTACGTCACCATCGCCAACCCCCTGCATACCTGACCATCACTGTCGCCCCTCGTCGTTCCGCACTTCTGTCCGGTCGCCACCCCCCCGTCGGCATCCCTCGCCTCCGTCACCGCCTCGCTCGACTCCTGTGCTCCCGATTCCGTCCCTGGCTTTCACCCACTCCTTCATCCCTGAGGAACATGACCCACCCCGTCTCCTGAGAGGAGCGTCGTCGTGCCCCCCACCGACGCGAGTGCCGACGCCGAGACCGATACCGCCGCCGACGCCGATACCGCCCCCGTCACCGACATCGGTACCGCCACGACCCCGGGCGCTCGTGAGCGCCGTGTCGCTCCCGCTCCAGCCCCCGCCGCCGGCGCGAGCGCCGACAGCGAGGACACGCTGGACGTGCCCTTGCCCGACGAGATCATCGCGCTCTTCACGGAGGACGCCGGTGCCGGCCGGACAGGGAACCTGGGCGCACGCTCGGGGCCCGCGGTGGCCTCTGCACCTGCACCCGCAGCCCCCTCCGTACCCGATTCCACGGACGCGCCTGTGCCCGACCTCACCGAGGCACCCGTACTCGGTCCCACGGCCGCACCCGACTCCGACCTGTCCATCGCCGACGATCTGCTGGACCACGTTGCCGACTGGGGGCCGATCAGCACATCCGCAGGAGTCCTCCACCTGGTCCCTGTGCGAGTCGACCGCGACCTCCCGATCATCGGCCGTTGGATGAACGATCCCGCCGTCGCGGCGTTCTGGGGACTCGCCGGACCCCAGAACGCGACCGAGGAACACCTGCGGATCCACCTCTCCGGCGACGGACGCAGCGTCCCCTGCCTGGGATTGTTGGAAGGCACGCCGATGAGCTACTGGGAGATCTACCGAGCCGACCTCGACCCGCTGGCCCGGCACTATCCGGCCCGGCCCCATGACACCGGCGTCCATCTCCTCATCGGGGCCGTGGGTGACCGAGGGCGAGGACTCGGTGGAATCCTTCTCCGAGCAGTCGCCGACCTCGCCTTGGACAAGCGCCCGGCCTGCGCTCGCATCGTCGCCGAACCCGACATTCGTAACACCCCTTCCGTCGCCGCTTTCCTGAGCGCCGGCTTCCGGTTCTCCGCCGAGGTCGACCTGCCCGCCAAGCGGGCTGCCCTCATGGTCAGAGACCGAAGTCTGCGCCATCTGCTGTGACGCCAAGTCGCAGCGCCATCACTTTTGGTACACCGCTCGCGGCGATCCGGTTCCCAGTCCCGACGAACCGGTTTCGGGTCCGGACCGACCTGGATCACAGACGTACAGCTCCGACCTCGACCGACCCGATCCCGCATCCACCCCAGCCGGCTCCAGCCCTCATCCGAAACCCACCCCGCACCCACCCGAGCCGAGCACAACCCCATTCCGCACCCGCCCGAACAAACCCCGCACCCACCTGAACCGATCCGAACCTCACCCGAGGAATCCCAGGTCTTGATCCCGCCGCTCGTCCCGACCGTGGGCGCCCGTTTGTCAGTGCCGGGCCGTAGGGTGGTCGCGCTATGACAAAGCCCTCACTCCCCGAACTCCTGCATGCTGCCGTCACTGCCGTCGGCGGTACGGAGCGCCCCGGCCAGGTGACCATGGCCGAATCCGTCGCGGAGGCGATCGACGGCGGGTCCCATCTGCTGGTCCAGGCCGGCACCGGCACCGGAAAGTCGCTGGGCTACCTCGTGCCGGCGCTCGCCCAGGGGGAGCGCGTCGTCGTGGCGACGGCCACCCTGGCGCTCCAGCGCCAACTCGTGGAGCGGGACCTGCCGCGCACCGTCGAGGCACTGCACCCACTGCTGCGCCGTCGCCCCGAGTTCGCGATGCTCAAGGGCAGGTCGAACTACCTGTGTCTGCACCGCCTCCACGAGGGCGTGCCGCAGGACGAGGAAGAGGGTCTCTTCGACCAGTTCGAGGCCGCCGCACCCACCAGCAAGCTGGGGCAGGATCTGCTGCGGCTGCGTGAGTGGTCGGACGAGACGGAGACGGGTGACCGGGACGGCCTGACGCCCGGTGTGTCCGACCGGGCCTGGGCCCAGGTGTCGGTGTCGTCGCGTGAATGCCTAGGTGCTTCGAAGTGCGCGTACGGCGCCGAGTGCTTCGCCGAGATGGCCCGCGAGCGCGCCAAGCTCGCGGAGGTCGTCGTCACCAACCACGCCCTGCTCGCGATCGACGCCATTGAGGGCGCTCCCGTCCTCCCGCAGCACGAGGTCCTGATCGTCGACGAGGCACACGAGCTGGTCTCCCGGGTCACCGGAGTCGCCACCGGCGAACTCACGCCGGGGCAGGTCAACCGCGCGGTGCGCCGTGCCGCGAAGCTCGTCAACGAGAAGGCCGCCGACCAGCTCCAGACCGCCGCAGAGGGCTTCGAGAGGCTGATGGAGCTTGCGTTGCCGGGCCGCCTGGAGGAGATCCCGGAAGACCTCGCCTACGCCCTCATGGCGCTGCGCGACGCCGGCCGCACGGTCATCTCCGCGATCGGGGCGACCCGCGACAAGTCGGTGCAGGACGAGGACGCGGTCCGCAAGCAGGCGCTGGCTTCGGTGGAGACCGTGCACGACGTGGCGGAGCGCATCACGAACGGCTCCGAGTGGGATGTCGTCTGGTACGAGCGTCATGACCGTTTCGGGGCTTCCCTGCGCGTGGCCCCCATGTCCGTGTCGGGCCTGTTGCGGGAGAAGCTCTTCGCGGATCGGTCGGTCGTCCTTACTTCCGCGACCTTGAAGCTGGGCGGCGACTTCAACGGCGTCGGGGCTTCCCTGGGACTCGCCCCCGAGGGCACCGAGGGCGATGACCTTCCGCAGTGGAAGGGAGTGGATGTCGGCTCGCCCTTCGAGTACCGCAAGCAGGGCATTCTCTACGTTGCCAAGCACCTGTCGCGCCCCGCGCGGGACGGCGATCGGGTGGACATGCTCGACGAGCTGACCGAGCTCATTCAGGCGGCAGGCGGCCGCACGCTCGGCCTGTTCTCCTCGATGCGAGCCGCCCAGCTGGCTGCCGAGGAGCTCCGCTCCCGCATTCCCGAGTTCCCGATCCTCCTCCAGGGCGAGGAGACGCTCGGCGAACTGATCAAGAACTTCGCGGCCGATCCGAAGACCTGCCTCTTCGGCACGCTCTCCCTCTGGCAGGGGGTCGACGTTCCCGGCCCGAGCTGTCAGCTGGTCGTCATGGACAAGATCCCGTTCCCGCGCCCCGACGACCCTCTGATGAGCGCCCGCCAGAAGGCGGTGGAGGACGCCGGTGGCAACGGCTTCATGGCGGTCGCGGCCACTCATGCCGCGCTGCTCATGGCACAGGGCGCCGGCCGCCTCGTACGGGCATCGGGGGACCGCGGCGTGGTCGCCGTACTGGACCAGCGGCTGGCCACCGCTCGGTACGGGAGCTATCTGAAGGCGTCACTGCCCGACTTCTGGTTCACGACGGACCGTAACCAGGTTCGAAAGTCGCTGGCCGCCATCGACGCGGCGGCGAAGAAGTCGGAAGCGGAACAGTGATCGGGGGTTAGCCTGTCGCGGCGCCGCGACAGGCTAACCCCCGATCTTGCGTCCACTGACGTCGGGGTCTGCACGCTCAGGATCTGGAGCAGCACGAGCCTCGGAACAGCACAGGGCCCCGGAACCGGCGCAGGGGTTCCGGGGCCCGGTCAGAGGGCGACGCCGTGCTCCTCGCCCGCCGCAGCGTCACACGCGCCGCAGCACCGCCACCACCTTGCCCAGGATGGTCGCGTCGTCACCGGGAATCGGCTCGTACGCAGAGTTGTGGGGGAGAAGCCAGACGTGGCCGTCCTCGCGCTTGAAGCGCTTGACGGTGGCTTCGCCGTCGAGCATCGCGGCCACGATGTCGCCGTTCTCGGCGACCGGCTGGCGCCGGACCGTGACCCAGTCACCGTCGCAGATCGCGGCCTCGATCATCGAGTCACCGACGACCTTCAGCACGAACAGCTCGCCGTCGCCGACCAGCTGTCGGGGGAGGGGGAAGACGTCCTCGACGGACTCCTCCGCGAGGATGGGGCCACCGGCGGCGATGCGGCCGACCAGCGGAACGTACGACGCGGCGGGCTTGCCGGTGGTGTCCGTGGGCTGCACGGAGGCGGCCTGGTCGGAGCCGCGCACCTCGTACGCGCGCGGACGGTGCGGGTCACGGCGGAGGAAGCCCTTGCGCTCCAGTGCCATCAGCTGGTGTGCCACCGAGGACGTGCTGGACAGGCCGACCGCCTGGCCGATCTCCCGCATCGACGGCGGGTAGCCGCGCCGCTGCACGGAATCCCTGATGACCTCGATCACACGGCGCTGGCGATCGGTGAGCCCTGAGCTGTCCGCCCGGATGCCGGGAGGTCGGCCCGGTAGGGAGCGCTTGTGCCCCTCGGGATTCATGGCTTCGTTCATCGCATGCACCGGCTCGAGTCGGCCCTGGGAGCGGTCCTGGGCAGTGATGGTGGCACTGTCTGCGGTGGTGGTCACGTCGGCCCCTCTCGATGGTCTCCCTGTTGCACAACGGTAGTTGCTTTCGAAAGGTTGCGCCAAACACACGTTCGAGTGAAAAATCGCGAATCACCTGACGTGATCGTGTGTCCGGGTGTATGGCTGGCGCACGGTCCGACGGGCAAATGGGTTCATTGTTGTACCCTTCACCGCCGGGGTGACGACCTCGTGGGTTGTTGCCCCAGTCTGCCATCCGAGATCGGATCAGCCGGGAACCGACCCCCATCTGTGCGGGAGTCCCACGTCCCCTTCGTGCGGCGCTCACGGTATCTCCGTATGTGCCGGGGCGATACGTCTGTGCGCAAAGCGCGTCGCGAGTCGGTGCGGCCGTACGGCGCCCGCCATGGTCTGTGCGACACGCGCGAACCGTGTCGATGTATGAGCCAATCCCCACATCTAGTGGTTGGATTGCGGCAGCAGCCCAGAAGTTGTGGTCCCCCCGGTCTTCGACCGCTCGGAGATCGCCTATGCTTGGGGCTGCTTCGAGGGGCCCATGAGGTCCAGCGAGGCTATTGAGTCTGCTGTGAGGAGGGTTGAGAGCTATGCACTGCCCCTTCTGCAGGCACCCCGACAGTCGCGTCGTCGACAGCCGTACGACCGACGACGGCACGTCGATCCGTCGACGCCGCCAGTGTCCTGACTGCTCCCGCCGTTTCACGACGGTGGAGACGTGCTCGCTGATGGTGATCAAGCGGTCCGGAGTCACCGAGCCATTCAGTCGCACCAAGGTCATCAACGGCGTGCGCAAGGCATGCCAGGGACGACCGGTCACCGAGGACGCGCTCGCCCAGCTCGGCCAACGGGTCGAGGAGGCGGTGCGAGCCACCGGCAGCGCCGAGCTGACGACCCACGACGTGGGGCTGGCCATACTCGGCCCGTTGCAGGAGCTCGACCTCGTGGCCTTTCTGCGATTCGCCTCCGTCTACCGGGCGTTCGACTCGCTCGAGGACTTCGAGGCCGCTATCGCGGAACTCAGGGAGCCGACGGGACGCCCCGCCGCGGACGACGACGACCGCGAAGACGACGCAGTCACGGGGGGCCAGGAAGACGATCGTGGGCCCGGAGGGACCGCACAGGTCCCCGTGCCCGCCAACGCCGCCGACTGAGGGCGGGCCGGATCCGGTCCTCGGACTCTCGGATCCGGCCGGACGGCGGCGACAGAGGACCTGCTGCGGGCGGCAATCGGACGGTGCCCGCAGCACCAGACAGAACACGTGCCACGGGGAACATCGGGGCACTTCAGGGCGTTTTAGCCCGTACAGGGAGGCGGCATGACAGAGACGGCGAGCGGTCCGGCACGGAGTTCCCGCGCCAAGGGCACCAAGGCGACCAAGGGACTGCGTATCGAGCGCATCCACACCACCCCCGGCGTACACCCGTACGACGAGGTGGCCTGGGAGCGCCGTGACGTCGTCATGACCAACTGGCGCGACGGCTCTGTGAACTTCGAGCAGCGCGGCGTCGAGTTCCCCGACTTCTGGTCGGTGAACGCGGTCAACATCGTCACCAGCAAGTACTTCCGGGGCGCCGTGGGCACCCCGCAGCGCGAGGTGAGCCTCAAGCAGCTCATCGACCGCATCGTGAAGACGTATCGGAAGGCCGGCGAGGACTACAAGTACTTCGCCTCGCCCGCCGACGCCGAGATCTTCGAGCACGAGCTGGCCTACGCCCTCCTGCACCAGATCTTCAGCTTCAACAGCCCCGTCTGGTTCAACGTCGGTACGCCCCAACCGCAGCAGGTCTCCGCCTGCTTCATCCTGGCCGTCGACGACTCCATGGAGTCGATCCTCGACTGGTACAAGGAAGAGGGCATGATCTTCAAGGGCGGCTCCGGCGCCGGCCTGAACCTCTCCCGGATCCGCTCCTCCAAGGAACTGCTCTCCTCCGGTGGCAACGCCTCCGGTCCGGTCTCCTTCATGCGCGGTGCCGACGCCTCTGCAGGAACGATCAAGTCGGGCGGCGCCACCCGCCGCGCCGCCAAGATGGTCATCCTCGACGTCGACCACCCCGACATCGAGGACTTCATCGAGACCAAGGTCAAGGAAGAGGAGAAGATCCGCGCCCTGCGTGACGCGGGCTTCGACATGGACCTGGGCGGCGACGACATCACGTCCGTCCAGTACCAGAACGCCAACAACTCGGTCCGTGTGAACGACGAGTTCATGAAGGCCGTCGAGACCGGCGGCAAGTTCGGCCTCCGCGCGCGGATGACCGGCGAGGTCATCGAAGAGGTCGACGCCAAGGCCCTCTTCCGCAAGATGGCCGAGGCCGCCTGGGCCTGCGCCGACCCCGGCATCCAGTACGACGACACCATCAACCACTGGCACACCTGCCCGGAGTCCGGCCGTATCAACGGCTCGAACCCCTGCAGCGAGTACATGCACCTGGACAACACGTCCTGCAACCTCGCCTCGCTGAACCTGATGAAGTTCCTGAAGGACGACGGCTTGGGCAACCAGTCCTTCGACGTCGAGCGCTTCGCGAAGGTCGTCGAGCTCGTCATCACCGCGATGGACATCTCCATCTGCTTCGCGGACTTCCCGACGCAGAAGATCGGTGAGAACACGCGCGCGTTCCGCCAGCTCGGCATCGGCTACGCCAACCTCGGCGCCCTGCTGATGGCGACGGGTCACGCGTACGACTCCGACGGCGGCCGCGCCCTCGCCGGCGCCATCACCTCCCTGATGACGGGCACGTCGTACAAGCGTTCCGCCGAACTCGCCGCGGTCGTCGGCGCGTACGACGGCTACGCCCGCAACGCCCAGCCGCACCTGCGCGTCATGAAGCAGCACGCCGACGCCAACACCGTGGCCGTCCGCATGGACGACCTGGACACGCCGATCTGGGCCGCCGCCACGGAGGCCTGGCAGGACGTGCTGCGCCTCGGCGAGAAGAACGGATTCCGTAACTCCCAGGCGTCCGTCATCGCCCCGACCGGCACCATCGGTCTCGCGATGTCCTGCGACACCACCGGTCTTGAGCCCGACCTCGCGCTGGTCAAGTTCAAGAAGCTGGTCGGCGGCGGCTCGATGCAGATCGTCAACGGCACCGTCCCGCAGGCCCTGCGTCGCCTCGGCTACCAGGAGGAGCAGATCGAGGCGATCGTCGCCCACATCGCCGAGCACGGCAATGTCGTCGACGCCCCCGGTCTCAAGCACGAGCACTACGAGGTGTTCGACTGCGCCATGGGCGAGCGTTCCATCTCCGCGATGGGCCACGTCCGCATGATGGCCGCGATCCAGCCCTGGATCTCCGGCGCCCTGTCCAAGACGGTCAACATGCCGGAGTCGGCGACCGTCGAGGAGGTCGAGGAGATCTACTTCGAGGCCTGGAAGCTGGGCGTCAAGGCGCTCGCCATCTACCGCGACAACTGCAAGGTCGGCCAGCCGCTCTCCGCCAAGACCAAGGAGAAGGAGAAGGCCGAGATCACGGAGAAGGCCGAGGCCACCATCCGTGAGACGGTCGAGAAGGTCGTCGAGTACCGTCCGGTCCGCAAGCGCCTCCCGAAGGGCCGTCCCGGCATCACCACCTCCTTCACCGTCGGCGGCGCCGAGGGCTACATGACCGCCAACTCCTACCCGGACGACGGTCTCGGCGAGGTCTTCCTGAAGATGTCCAAGCAGGGCTCGACCCTCGCGGGCATGATGGACGCCTTCTCCATCGCCGTCTCGGTGGGCCTCCAGTACGGCGTGCCGCTGGAGACGTACGTCTCGAAGTTCACGAACATGCGCTTCGAGCCGGCCGGCATGACGGACGACCCGGACGTGCGGATGGCGCAGTCGATCGTCGACTACATCTTCCGCCGCCTGGCGCTGGACTTCCTGCCCTTCGAGACGCGCTCCGCACTCGGCATCCACTCCGCCGAGGAGCGTCAGCGTCACCTGGAGACGGGCTCCTACGAGCCCAACGAGGACGAGGTCGACGTCGAGGGCCTGGCCCAGTCGGCGCCGCGCGCCCAGGAGCTGAAGGCCGTCGCCACGCCGAAGGCCGAGGCATCGGCGGCCAAGCCCGCTCCGCAGCAGGCCCACACCAGCGCCGAGCTGGTGGAGATGCAGCTGGGCATCCAGGCCGACGCCCCGCTGTGCTTCTCCTGCGGCACGAAGATGCAACGGGCCGGCTCCTGCTACATCTGCGAGGGTTGCGGCTCGACCAGCGGCTGCAGCTGACATCGGGCAGCGGAATGGCCTTGAAGCCGGGCAGCCGTTGAGGTGACCCGACGAAGGCCCTGAAGAGGGGCGCCGACCCTGTGTCGGCGCCCCTCTTCGCCGTATGCCCGGCGAACCTACGAGTCGCTCAGGGCTGGCGAGCCCTTCCCATAGTTGCCGTGAACGTCTCCGGGTCGTCCTCGAAACCGTGGATGCCCGGGTGGAAGTCCCATGTGCTCGATCCCTCGCGCACGAACTCCGCGACCGTCGTCGCCGTCGACCCGAGGACGCCGCCGAAGTCGTCCTCGGCCATGACCGTGTAGCCCTCACGGATGCGCAGGGCCGGATTGACGACGCTGACGAAGGTGCGCTTCGACGGGTTCTGCTGGATCACGACTCCGACCATCACGCGCGCGTACCGGCTGTCGAGCCGGTCGAGTTCCACGGTGAGGACCTCGTCCCAGCCAAAGCCCTTGCCGTCCTTGCTGTCCCGGTTGAGATAGATGGTCCCGTCGGGAGAACGGCTGTCGAAGTGCACCACGTACGCGGGATCGCCGTACGGGTCGCTCGCCAGGTAGGTCGCGGCGACGAGGTCCAGGTCGGTGGGCGGCTGCCCCGCCGGACTCGGATCCCACTTGAGTGAGATCTCGACCTTCCGGATCCCCTTGTTGATGGCGTTCACCAGGCTCCCCTTCCCCGTTTCGCGTTTGTCTCAGCCCGAACTGCCCAGCAGACAAGGCCGGTTGTCCATCCTGCCACGCGCGCGGGAGCGAACGCCGGAGAGCACTCCTGCCGAGAGTGACCGGCGCCACGCTCCGTGGCCTTACGATGGCGCGGTGCTGGTCAAGTGGATTCGCTGCACCGTGGTGGACCGCCGCGGCTTCGAGCGGGGGCAGCGAAAGTGGGCGGGGCTTCTGGGGG
>NZ_JAKEIP010000046.1 GCF_021474425.1 Streptomyces muensis
TGACTTTTGGCACGCTGTTGAGTTCTCAAGGAACGGACGCTTCCTTTGTACTCACCCTCTCGGGCTTTCCTCCGGGCTTCCCTTCGGTGTTTCAAACTCTATCAGGGTTTTTCCGCCCCCCTGACCACCGTCCTGCAGGCATGCAGAAAGCGACCCCAGGGATAGGATCTGACAAGTTTGGTGCTGCTGGGCGAGGATGCGTAGTTGCGTCACTCACTCCCAAGCAGGAGTACGACTGTACACGCGCTGACACAGCGGGTGCAAATCGAAATGGGGTATGGTCTAGACCACTCTGGAGTGCCCGCGCGGAACCGGCACTTCGTGTGACATACCCTGCTGAACAGTGTGCCGTCCGGCACAGGCAGCGACGGCCCATACCGATCTCCACCCCTGGGAGGCTTCCCATGACCACCGTCACGTCCCCACTTGCAGGACGCGCCGTCGGACTGGCGTCGGTGCCGGATCCGGTCTTCTCCGGGGCCATGGTCGGCCCGGGCACGGCGATCGACCCGGTGCGCGAGCCGTCCGAGGCGGTGTCGCCTGTGGACGGAGTCATCGTCTCCCTCCACCCGCACGCCTTTGTCGTCGTCGACGAGCACGGCCACGGTGTACTCACCCACCTCGGTATCGACACCGTGCAGCTCAATGGCGAGGGCTTCGAGCTGCTCGTGAACAAGGGGGACACCGTGACGCGCGGCCAGGGCATCGTCCGCTGGAACCCGTCGGCCGTCGAGGCAGCCGGCAAGTCCCCGGTCTGCCCGATCGTGGCTCTCGAAGCCACGGCAGAGGCCCTCTCCGAACTGCGTGACGACGGCGATGTGAAGGCCGGCGACAGTCTCTTCGTCTGGAAGTGACTTCGGTGCCGTCCTACGGCGGCAAGTAAGGACGACAACCACCGCGGCGGCGGGACCCGCCGCACTATCGGAGACGGGTGAGATGGAGACAACGCTGCGAGGCGTCGGCGTGAGCCACGGTGTGGCGATCGGCGAGGTTCGGCACATGGGAACGGCGGTACTCGAGCCGCCTGCCAAGCAGATTCCGGCCGAGGACGCGGAGCGTGAACAGGGGCGCGCCCGCAAGGCCGTGGAGGCCGTGGCAGCCGATTTGATGGCGCGCGGCAATCTGGCGGGGGGCGAAGCACAGGCAGTGCTCGAGGCCCAGGCCATGATGGCCCAGGATCCGGAACTGATGGCGGACGTGGACCGGCGTATCGCCGTGGGCAGCACTGCCGAGCGTGCTGTGTACGACGCGTTCGCCGCGTACCGCGAGCTGCTGGCGGGTGCCGGCGAGTACCTCGCCGGTCGTGTGGCTGACCTCGATGACGTGCGGAATCGTATCGTCGCTCGTTTGCTCGGAGTCCCGATGCCGGGTGTCCCTGACAGCGACGAGCCGTATGTCCTGGTCGCTCGCGATCTCGCTCCGGCCGACACGGCGCTGCTGGACCCGGCTCTCGTTCTCGGCTTCGTCACCGAGGAAGGTGGGCCGACCAGTCACAGCGCGATTCTGGCGAGGGCGCTGGGTGTGCCGGCCGTCGTCGCGCTGCCGGGTGCCGGTGAGCTCGCCGAAGGCACGGTCATCGCTGTCGACGGCAGCACGGGCGACATCTTCGTGAACCCGACCGATGCCAAGAAGGCGGAGCTGGAGGCCGCGGCCGCGGCGCGCAAGGCCGCACTCGCGGCGTCGACCGGGCCGGGTGCCACCGCGGACGGCCACAAGGTGCCACTCCTTGCCAACGTCGGCGGGCCGTCGGACGTGCCGGCCGCTGTCGAGGCGGGTGCTGAGGGTGTCGGTCTGTTCCGGACCGAGTTCCTCTTCCTCGACGACAGCAAGAAGGCGCCGTCGGAGGAGAAGCAAGTAGAGGCCTATCGGCAGGTGCTGGAGGCCTTCCCCGAGGGCCGTGTCGTCGTACGTGTCCTGGATGCGGGCGCGGACAAGCCGCTTGACTTCCTGACTCCGGCCGATGAGCCGAACCCGGCGCTGGGTGTGCGGGGTCTGCGGACGCTGCTGGACCACCCCGAGGTGCTGCGCACCCAGCTGACGGCGCTCGCGAAGGCGGCGGAGGGGCTTCCTGTCTACCTCGAGGTCATGGCCCCGATGGTGGCGGACCGTACCGATGCGAAGGCGTTCGCGGACGCGTGCCGTGCGGCCGGGCTTCAGGCGAAGTTTGGTGCGATGGTGGAGATTCCGTCGGCCGCGCTGCGGGCGCGTTCGATCTTGCAGGAGGTCGAGTTCCTGTCGCTGGGTACGAACGATCTCGCGCAGTACACCTTTGCCGCGGACCGTCAGGTGGGTGCGGTGTCCCGGCTTCAGGATCCGTGGCAGCCGGCGCTGCTCGACCTGGTCGCGTTGTCCGCGGAGGCGGCGAGGGCCGAGGGCAAGAGCTGTGGTGTGTGTGGTGAGGCGGCGTCGGACCCGCTCTTGGCGTGTGTGCTGACCGGTCTGGGCGTCACCTCCCTGTCCATGGGTTCGGCGTCGATTCCTTATGTCCGCGCGACGCTGGCGAAGTACACGTTGGCGCAATGTGAGCGTGCTGCTGCGGCCGCGCGGGCGGCGGACAGCGCCGAGGAGGCGCGCAACGCCGCTCAGGCGGTGCTGTCCGGCGAGTAGGGCCGGCCGGTCGCGTCGGTTTTGTCGTGGGGCGCTCCACTCTTTGGGTGGAGCGCCCCACCGCGTTCAGTGGTGGTGTGCCGGTGGGGTTTCCTCATTGCCGAGATCCGGCGGCACGCAGTAGTCGACGTCCGATTCCGGGGCGATGAGGTCTCCGGAATCGATGTCGGTGCAGTAGGCGTCGAAGACCTCGCCTGCTGTGAGAGGTTCCAGGCCCTCTCCGCGCAGGCGCCATCCGTAGATGCGGTCGGAGGTGCCGGGGGCGCTGGTCCGCATGACGAGTCCGCCTGGGCTCTGGGTGGCGAGGCCGAGGGCGAGGACGGTGGTGAATTCGAGGGCTTCGGCCTCGTCGAGGTGTGTGGCGCCCTCGGTGTCTTCGTCGGCGTGCAGGACGGAGACGAGTGTCTCGGGGGTTCCCGTGACACTGCAGACGAGGTGTCGGCTTCCCGGGTCGGCCGTGTCGAGGATGCGGACGAGCAGGTTCGAGGCGCGGGCGAAGGCCGCGCGGCCGATGTCCTCGCCGCAGGTGGCGCATGCTCCGAGGCGTGCCAGGAGTGTGGACGCGTACTCCCAGGTGGCTTGGCGGACGGCTTCGTCGACCAGGGCTGGGACGAGGTCTGCCAGGGGCTGGCCCTGGTAGGGGATGGTGGGGCCGGTCGTGGAGAGTTCGGCGGTGAAGCGAGTGCGGCTCTGCGGGTTGTCGGGTTCAAGGCCCGTTGCCGTGCAGAACTCGGCGTATTCCTGTGGGTCGAAGAGGGCGATCGTCGTATGGCTGCCTTGGGAGGCCCGGGTCCTGAGGAGGGCCTCCACCTGTTGGAGATAGATCTTGTGATCGTCGAAGGTGAAGCTGCGATAGTGCCTCATGGCGCGGAAGTCGTGCTCGTCGGTCAGCAGGCCGATCGTGCCGGCGATTTCGCGGCGCAGGATGCGTCGCATCGTCTGGTCGTCGGTGTGTGCCATGTTTCCCCCTGTACGCAGTCGATCAATGCTCACTCACAGTAACCGGCGGCACTGACAACGGCGTCGGGCGATGGTGGCGCAGGCGTCCAGCCTGGGGCTTTGCCTGGTTTGGCGAGGCCCGAGGCCGGGTGCGGTTCAGGCGCGCTTGCGGGCGAGGTCCTCGTAGAAGTGCAGGAGGTCGAGGTTGTCGATGGAGCCCGGGTTGACCGCCTTCTGTAGCGGGGTGCCCTGGAGGAGGCGCTTGACCGGGACCTCGATGCGCTTTCCGGTGAGGGTGTGGGGGATGCCGGGGACCTCGATGACCTCGTCCGGGACGTGGCGTGGTGAGAGTTGTTCGCGGATGGTCCGCTTGATGCGGTTGAGGAGGTTCTCGTCGAGTACGGCTCCCGGAGTCAGGTGCACGAACAAGGGCATCCAGTAGCCGCCGTCGGGCTGTTCGATGCCGATGACCAGGGATTCCTTGATCTCGGGGAGGCGCTCCACCGCTTCGTAGATGTCGGCCGAGCCCATGCGGACTCCCTGGCGGTTGAGCGTCGAGTCGGAGCGGCCGTGGATGACGACGGAACCGCGGGAGGTGACGGTGATCCAGTCTCCGTGGCGCCATACGCCGGGGTAGGTGTCGAAGTAGCTGTCGTGGTACCGGCTGCCGTCGGGGTCGTTCCAGAAGTAGATCGGCATGGACGGCATGGGGTTGGTGACCACGAGCTCGCCGACCTCGTCGGTGACGGGCTTGCCACTGGGGTCCCAGGACTGCAGGTCGGTGCCGAGGCTGGGGGCCTGGAGCTCGCCGATGTGGACGGGCAGGGTGGGCACGGCTCCCGCGAAGCAGGAGCACACGTCCGTGCCGCCGCTGACGGAGGCGATCCAGAGGTCGTCGCGGACCTCGTCGTGCAGCCAGCGGAATCCGTCGGGCGGCAGTGGTGATCCGGTGGTGGCGACGCACTGCACCTTGGTGAGATCGAAGTCGCGTCCTGGGTGGATGTCGGCCTTGCGGCAGGCCATGACGTACGCGGCGGAGGTGCCGTAGAGGGTGGCTCCGGTGCGTTCGGCGATGCGCCATTGCGCGCCCGTGTCGGGGAAGCCGGGACTGCCGTCGTACAGGACGATCGTGGTGCCGGTGAGGAGGCCGGAGACGAGGAAGTTCCACATCATCCAGCCCGTCGACGTGTACCAGAAGAAACGGTCCTGGGGGCCCAGGTCGCAGTGCAGGCCGAGTTGTTTGAGGTGCTCGACGAGGATGCCGCCCTGGGACTGGACGATGGCCTTGGGGAGGCCGGTCGTGCCGGAGGAGTAGAGCACCCAGAGGGGGTGGTCGAAGGGGACCTGCTCGAAGACCGGTTCCTCGTCGGCGGCGGTGAGGGCCGACCATTCCAGCGCGCCTTCGGGAGCCTCGGTGCCGAGGAGCGGGATGTGCACCACGGCGCGCAGTGTGGGCAGTTCGCGGCGCAGTTCGGCGACGATGTCGCGACGGTCGTGCTCCTTGCCGCCGTAGCGGTAGCCGTCGACGGTGAACAGGACGATCGGTTCGATCTGCTGGAAGCGGTCGAGGACGCTGCGGGCGCCGAAGTCGGGGGCGCAGGACGTCCAGACGCCCCCGACCGCGGCGGTGGCCAGGAGGGCGACGACGGCCTGGGGGATGTTCGGGAGGTAGGCGCTGACGCGGTCTCCGGGGCGTACGCCGAGGGCGCGCAGTTCGGCGGCGAGGGAGCCGACCTGGCGGCGTAGTTCGGCCCAGGTCACGGGGCTGGGGTCGTGGGCCTCGTCGACGTACAGGAGCGCGGGTTCGTTCGCGCGGGTCGCGGCTGCGCGCAGGGCGTGCTCGGCGTAGTTCAGGGTCGCGCCGGGGAACCACTCGGCGCCTGGCATCGAGCGGTCGCCCAGCACGCGCGCGTAGGGGGTGGAGAAGCGTACGTCGAACCACTCCGTGACGGCTTTCCAGAAGGTGTCCAGTTCGTCGACGGACCAGCGGTGCAGGGCCGCGTAGCCGCCCGTGGCGGGGGCGCCGTGGTTTTCGGCGGCCCAGGCCTGGAATTTGGTGACCTGAGCCTGGGCGATGCGTTCCGGATCTGGCTGCCAGAGCGGCTGAGGGTTCATGATCGACATGGAGCGGCTCCCGGACTGTGCGCGTCGTGTGCGTCTCCCGCGCACGGCTGGGTTGTGCGCGTGACGCGGCTGACACGGACGATGCCATGTGATCGACTTCTACACCAGGGTCCGCCCCACATAGTCCGTGTCGTGAAGATGTGGTCCCGGCACGGGTGAACGGCAGTTGAACGACACGCGCGTGTGGGGCGGTCGATGGCAGGCTGAGCAGCATGGACGGTCGTGACCTGGTGCGTTCGATGAAGGTGGTCGGTTCTGTGGGGGCGGCCCAGAGGTTGCGTACCGTACGAGCGGCGTGGCGCCGGAGGCGTGTCGACGCCGCAGGGCTGCCGCCCCGGGGGGCCGAGCGCGCTCGGGTGCCCGGTCCTGTGCAGGATGTGCGGCCCGGTCCGGGTGGTGGTGTCATCCGGTTCAGCCGGTCCGAGCTGCGCGTCGCCGTCGCCGTGAACGGGGCCGTCTTCTGGGGCTGGGACGGGGCCGCTCCCGAGCCGTCGTACGCGCTCGTGGACCGCTGTCCGGAGCCGGATCCCCGGGCGGTGCTGGAGCCTGACAAGGACGGTGGCTGGCGGGTCGTGGCCGAGCGGGTGACGGTCGTCATCTCGCGGCACGGCGCCGTGGAGGTGCAGACGCCCGGGGGCGTGACGCTTCGGCGTGAGTTGCCGCCGCGCTGGTGGGAGCCGGTGGGTGGTGGGTCCGCACGGTGGATGCAGCGGTCGGAGGTGGCTGCGGACGCTCGGTTCTTCGGGCTCGGGGGGCGGGCGTCGGGCCCTCGGTTGAGGGACGGAACGTATCGGCTGTGGAACACCGACCCCGGCCGTGCGTTCGGCCCGGGCGACGACCCGCTGTACATCACCATGCCGGTGCAGCTGGTGGTGGCAGACGCGGCCACGCACCTGGTGTTCTACGACACCACGTGGGACGGCGTGGTGACGCTGCGGGAGGGCGAGGAGGGCGCCGGTTCCGGGCATGACCGAGCGGGGACGAGCGAACTGCGGATGGACGGCGGTCCGCTGCGTTGCTGGGTCATAGTGGGTACCCCCGCGCGCGTGCTGCTCGTCTGGGCCTCTCTCACCGGTGCGGCCGCGCTGCCGCCGGCCTGGGCGCTGGGCCACCAGCACGCGCGGTGGGGCTTCGGCAGCGAGCAGGAGGTGCGGCGGATCGTCTCGGGGTATCAGGAGCGGGATCTGCCGTTGGATGCCGTCCATCTGGACATCGACCACTACGACGACCACCAGGTGTTCACGGTCGACCAGGAGGGTTTCCCGAAGCTGCCGCGGCTCGCCGAGGACTTGCGCGGGGACGGCGTCCGCCTGGTGTCGATCGTCGACCCGGCGGTCAAGGCCGCGCCGGGCAATGCCGTGTATGACAGCGGGTCGGCCGAGGACGCGTTCGTGAGGGACGCCTCCGGGCGGCTCGTGCGAGGGGTCGTCTGGCCCGGGGAGGCGGTCTTCCCGGACTTCACGCACGCGCGCGTGCGTGCGTGGTGGGGTCGTCTGTATGAGGAACGGCTGGGGCAGGGGTTCTCGGGCTTCTGGCATGACATGAACGAGCCGACCTCGTTCGCGGCGTTCGGGGAGTCGACGTTGCCGCGTTCGGCGCGGCACTCCCTGGAAGGGCGGGGCGGGGACCATCGGGAGGCGCACAACGTCTACGGCCTGTGCATGGCCCGGGCCGGTTACGAGGGGCTGCTCGAACTGGCGCCCGAGGAGCGGCCCTTCGTCTTCTCGCGTTCGGGGTGGGCCGGCATGCAGCGCTACGGCGGGACGTGGTCCGGGGATGTGGCGACGGGTTGGCCGGGGCTGCGGGCCTCGTTGTCGCTGGTCATGGGCCTCGGGCTGTGCGGGGTGCCGTACTCGGGGCCGGACGTGGGCGGATTCGACGGGAGTCCGTCGCCGGAGCTGTATCTGCGGTGGTTCCAGTTGGCCGCGTATCTGCCGCTGTTCCGCACACACGCGAGTCTGCGGGCGGGGCGCCGGGAGCCATGGGAGTTCGGTCCCGAGGTGCTGGAGCACGCGCGCGTGGCGCTCGTCGAACGTCGGAGGCTGCTGCCGTACTTCGTGACGCTGGCGCATCTGGCGCGGCGCACCGGGGCTCCCTATGTGCGTCCGTTGTGGTGGTCGGCGCCCGAGGACCGCGCGCTGCGCGACTGTGAGGATGCGTTTCTGCTGGGCGACTGCCTACTGGTGGCGCCGGTGCTTGATCCGGGCGCGGACCGGCGTGCGGTGCAGCTGCCTCGAGGGCGTTGGTACGACACGGCGACGGGTCGGGCGTACGAAGGGCCGGGACAGGTTCTCGTCGAGACGCCCGCGTCCCGGATCCCGGTACTGGCGCGCTCGGGCGCCGTCGTCCCCGTGCGTGGGGACGACGGCGGGCTGGAACTGGAGGTGTGGGCGCCCGCTCAGGGGCGTACCGGGGGCGGGCTGGTCGTGCCTGACGCGGGTGACGGGTGGGACGAACCGGAGATCGAGCGCTACGTCACCCGCTGGGAGGGCCGAAAGCTGCTGGTCGAGCTGGAGCATGAGGACGGCGTGATCGCCTCACCCCGGCCGGTGCGCGTGCGAGGGCTCGATGAGCGTCAGACGTAGCGACCCTCGAAGAACGCCTTCACGGCCAGCGTGTGCAGTGGGAAGGCCAGCTCCTCAGGCCTGCGCAGGAGGTGCCAACCCTCGGTCTCGTCCGTGGCGGCCGAGGTCGGGAGACGGTCGGCGGGCCGTTCCGGCAGGAGACCGAACAGCAGCAGATGGCCGTCCGGGGAACTCATCGCGTCGACGAGTCGTACGTCGCGGCCGGCCGCGTCGATGCCGGTCTCTTCCTTGAGTTCGCGAACGACGGCCTGCCGCCAGTCCTCGCGATCGTCGATATAGCCGCCCGGCAGGGCGATGCCCCCGCGCGCGGGCGGGACGGTTCGGGTGATGACGACCAGGGCCGTGCCCTTGGTGTCGTACACGGGCTGGAGCGCGACGGCTACCGGCAGCGGGTTGCGGTAGGCCACCGTGCCGCACGCCGGGCAGGTGCGAGGCCAGCCGGAGACGCCCTCTCCGTAGGGCGCGCCGCAGCTCGAACAGTGGGAGCCTGCTGCGGAGTTGGGGGTGGAGAACTGAGTTTCGGACACGCGGCGGACTGTATCCGATCAACGGAAGGGCGTCTTCCGGGGGCCGGTCGTCAGGGCCTGGTGAGGCCGGGCTTCGCTTGCGCGGTGGCGGAAGCGGCGATCACAGCGAGAAGGGTGGCGAGGATGGTGACCAGCCCTCGTGCCGCGATCGAGAGTCGTGTCATGTCTCCTGCATCTATCAGGAGGCCGTTCCGCGAGGGAAGCGGTGGGACGCAGTCCACTCGCAAGGTCACTCTGCCGCTTCACGGTTGTCCGTGACACACTTCTGATGCTCCGTCAGATTTTGCCTCGGGAGGGACCATGTCACGCACACGCACGCCTGTGGTCGCCGGGTGGTTCGCAGGTGATGGCGACGAGTTCCGGCTGCTGGGCACCCGTTGTTCGACCTGCGCCTCGGTCTTCTTTCCACGCGAGGACGCCCACTGCCGGAACCCGGACTGCTCGGGCGGCGATCTGGAGGAATTCCCGCTCTCCCGGCGCGGACGCGTCTGGTCGTACACGGACAGCCGGTATCGACCTCCGTCACCCTATGTGACCGATCCGGAACTTCCGTGGGAGCCGTACGCGTTGATCGCTGTGGAGCTGGAATCCGAGCGCCTCGTGGTGCTGGGGCAGGCAGCTCCCGGGTTCACCGTCGCCGATCTGACGGTGGGCATGGAGGTCGAGGTCGTCCCGGGCGTGCTGCACGAGGACGCCGAGACCGTCTGGACGACCTGGCATTGGCGGCCTACGGGGGTGGCAGCGTGACGGACGAGGTGGCGGTGCTCGGGGTGGGCATGCACCCCTGGGGCAAGTGGGGGCGCGGGTTCGTCGAGTACGGAGTGGCGGCGGCCCGCGCGGCACTCGCTGATGCGGGCCTGGAGTGGCGGGACATCGGGTCGATCGTGGGTGCGGACACCGTGCGGGGCGGCTATCCGGGCTATGTGGCCGGGGCGACGTTCGCGAAGGCGCTCGGCTGGCAGGGCGCCCGGGTCACGAGCGTCTACGCGGCGTGTGCGTCAGGGGCGCAGGCCGTCAACACCGCGCGGGCGCAGATACTTTCGGGGCTTGCGGACGTGGTGCTGGTGGTGGGCGCCGATGCGGCACCCAAGGGGTTCTTCCGGCCTGCGGGCGGTGACCGACCCGACGATCCGGACTGGCTGCGCTTCCGGGTTCTCGGTGCGACCAATCCCGCGTACTTCGGGCTGTACGCCCGTCGGCGGATGGCCGTGCACGGGGACACAGCGGAGGACTTCGCGCAGGTCAAGGTGAAGAACGCCGCCATGGGTGCGCTCAATCCCCATGCCCGTTACCGCAAGGCGGTCACCGTCGAGGAGGTCGCCGCCTCCGCGATCGTCGCCGACCCGCTGCGGCTGCTCGACATCTGCGCGACCTCGGACGGAGGCGCGGCGCTCGTGCTGGCCGGAATGGAGTTCGCGCGTCGGCACGGTGCCACGGATCCGGTGCGGATCCGTGCGGTGTCCACGGTGACGCCGCGCTACCCCAACACGGTCCTGGACCTGCCCGACATGGCGACCGATTCGGCGGCGGCCGTGCGACCGGCGGAGGGGACGTTCCGGGAATCGATCGCGCGCGCTGCCTACGAGGAGGCGGGCATCGGCCCCGAGGACCTGGCCTTCGCGGAGGTCTACGACCTGTCCACCGCACTGGAGTTGCAGTGGTACGAGGATCTGGGGCTGTGCGGCCAGGGCGAGGCCACGAAGCTGCTGCGGGAGGGCTCGACAGCGCTGGGTGGACGCGTACCGGTGAACATGAGCGGGGGCCTGGCGTCGTTCGGGGAGGCTGTTCCGGCCCAGGCCATCGCCCAGGTGTGCGAGCTCACTTGGCAGTTGAGAGGAGGTGCGGGTGACCGGCAGGTCGCCGGGGCGCGGGTGGGCATTGCCGCGAACCAGGGGCTGTTCGGGCACGGGTCCGCGGTGATCGCGGTGCGCTGAGGAGCGACGACCAGGCATGCGTCTACGCTGCGTAAGCGACCCGGAATCCTGTGTGAACGTCTCATGAACTGGGCTCGGGCATGCGTGGTCGGCGCAATCATGCTGCCGTGGACTCCTGGACGGATACTCTCCGCTTCGCTTTCCAACCGGTGGTCAATCTGACGACCGGAGGAGTCGCGGGGCTGGAGATACTCGCCCGCCCGGAGACCGGCGACGTCCTGGCGGAGGCCCGCCGCGACCCTGAACTCGACGGTCGGCTGGCCGTGTTGGCGTTTCGTTCGGCAGCTCGCAAGGAGACACTGCTGCCGCTGTACGTCAACGTGTTCGCCGGCACTCTGGCCGATCTGGGCGGGCTCACGCCGTTGCACGACGCCGTGCGCGCGGCTGGTCGGCTGCCCTGGGAGGTGACCATCGACATCGGGCCGCCGTACACACACGTTCCTCAGCAGGCACTGCTGGAAGCGATCGGCGCGCTCCGTGGCCAGGGTTTCCGGATCTGTGCGGACGGCGTCGGCGACGGAGACGTCCCGTTGCGGTTGCTCACGGACATGGCACCGGACCTGGTGAAGCTCGACGCGTCCCTGCTGGCGCGGCCGGCGGGGGTACGGGCGATGCGGACGCTGTGCGAGCAGTTGGGCGCGCTCCTGTGCGTCGAGGGCGTGGAGACGGAGTTGCAGTGCGCGTCCGCTCGGTCGGCCGGTGCTCAGCTGGCTCAGGGTGAGCTGTTCGCCCCGCCGGCTCGGTTGCCCGCGGCGGAGGTATACGTTCCGCCGCGCTCCCCCGGACCGACGGCGACACCACGATCGGGGCCGTCGGTACGGGAGTTCGTGCGGCCGGCCGCACTGCTGCCCGCCACCGCGTCCGCGGGCCAGGTTCGGGCGCTGCTGACCGGGTCGCCGGATGTGTCCGGGGTCCTGCTGGTGGACCGGAGCGGTGTTCCCGTGCGATCGGTGCATCGCTCCCGCTTCCTGCTGTCCATGTCGGGGCGATACGGCCACGCACTGTACGCGGACCGCCCTGCGGCCAAGCTGGGGGACCGGCCGCGCACGGTGGGCGTCGACGCCACAGCGTGGGAGGTGCTGGACGTCGTCGCGGACGGCGGCAGGGACCGTACGTCGGACGATGTGGCCGTGGTCGACCGGTACGGCCGGTGTGTGGGCGTCGTGCGGCTCGCGGATCTCGTGCGGGCCCTGGCCGAGACCCGGGTCGAGGAGGCGGCCGGGCTCAACCCGCTGACCCGGCTGCCGGGCTCGGACGCGATCACCGGCGAGGTTGACCGGCGGATCGCGGACGGGCGGGCGTTCGCACTGAGTTGGCTGGATGTCGACCACTTCAAACAGGTCAACGACGGGGCCGGCTTCGCGGCGGGCGACGAGCTCATCCGGTCGGTGGGACGGGCGCTGCAGCACGCGGCGTCGGGGAGCACGCGCGTGGGCCACATCGGAGGGGACGACTTCCTGGTGCTGGCGGATCCGGAGGGGTTGAGTCCGCTGGCCTCGTCGGTCCTCGACGCACCTTGGTCGGCTGCTGGACATCCCGTCACATTGTCCCTGGCCACCGTCCTGTGCGAACCCGGAAGCGTGACGGATCACCGACAGGCGGCCTCCTGTCTGGCTCCGCTGAAGAAGGCCGCGAAGTCACTGAGCGGGGCGAGCTGGGTGCTGGGCCGCGCGGGGCTGCCCGGGCTGGAGATCCTGCGTGGGGTGTCGGCCGCCCCGCCCCAGGCCGAGTGCGCGGTGGCGGAGCCCGGCAGGGGGTGAGACGCTTTCTCCACGTGGCCGACGGTGGCTGAAAGGTGACCGCTGGCCTCAGCACAGCCATGACCATCGGCCTCTGCCGGGTCCAGCAGGAACTGGCCTGCCTGCCGGCCTCAGCAGGGCCTCGGTGCCCATCCCACCCACCAGCGGGCGCGCCGGGAGCACGGTCGGCGTGGGTCCGTGACCCGTCGGCACGCCCTCAACCGTTGGCGTCGGCGACCTTGACGCCCCCTGGACGCCGGTGAACACTTCCCGGTGTCAGCCGACATCGTCGTACATTCTCGGCGTATCCACGCACTGCGCCGTGCGGTTCTGCCTGTACCAAGGCCCACTCCCCCACGGGCGATTCGGCTGCTACGGCACGCTCGTCACGGACGCCGGGCGGGGCTCGGGACCTTCCCTGCCTTCGGCTGAAGTCGCCATGGGAAACGCACCCCGCACAAGCACCGGGCCGATGGTCCCGGTCAGGGCCTAGGAGCCGCCATGAGCAATGGAGACATATTCCTCGGTGAGGTCATCGGGACCGCGATCCTGATCCTCTTCGGGGCCGGCGTGGTCGCCGCTGTCGTTCTCAACTACTCCAAGGCCAAGGACGCGGGCTGGGTCGTCATCGCCTTCGGCTGGGGCTTCGGCGTGATGGCCGGGGCGTACACCGCCGCGCCGCTGTCCGGCGGACAGCTCAACCCGGCCGTGACGCTCGGGATCGCCATCGACACCGGGGAATGGGACAAGGTGCCGGTCTACATCGCCGGCCAGATGGTCGGCGCGATCCTCGGTGCGGTGCTGTGCTGGCTCGTCTACTACGCGCAGTTCCAGGCCAACGCCGACGAGGACATCGCTCAGCCGACCCTCGGGATCTTCTCCACCGCGCCCGCGATCCGCAACACCGTGGCGAACCTCATCACCGAGATCATCGCGACGATCGCGCTGGTGCTGCCGATCCTCGCATTCGGTCTGACCAAGGGCCTCGGTGTCTCCGGCACCGCGATCCTGATCGTCTCGTTCCTGGTGGTCGGCATCGGTCTGTCGCTCGGCGGTCCCACGGGATACGCCATCAACCCGGCCCGTGACCTGGGTCCCCGCATCGTCCACGCCCTGCTCCCGATTCCCAACAAGGGCACCTCGGACTGGGGTTACTCGTGGATTCCGGTGGTGGGACCGCTGATCGGCGGGGCCCTGTCCGGGCTCATCTTCAACGCAGCCTTCTGAAGGAACCGACGAAGGGGACGCCATGACGGACAAGTTCGTCGCCGCCATCGACCAGGGCACGACCTCGAGCCGCTGCATCATCTTCAACCAGGACGGCGCCATCGTCGCCGTCGACCAGCGAGAGCACCGGCAGATCTTCCCCAAACCCGGCTGGGTGGAACACGACGCCACCGAGATCTGGTCCAAGGTGCAGGCCGTGGTCGCCGGCGCCATCGCGAAGGCCGGGCTGCGCGCCGACCAGCTCAGCGCGCTCGGCATCACCAACCAGCGTGAGACGACGGTCCTTTGGGACCGCGCCACAGGCAAGCCGGTGCACAACGCGATCGTGTGGCAGGACACGCGTACGGCGGCCTTGTGCAACCAACTGGGCGGCTCGGACGGGCAGGACCGTTTCCGCGAGCAGACCGGACTGCCACTGGCCAGCTACTTCTCCGGCCCCAAGGCGGCCTGGCTGCTGGACAACGTGCCCGGTCTCAGGGCCCGTGCCGAGCGCGGCGAGATCGCCTTCGGCACCATCGACTCCTGGCTGATCTGGAACCTCACCGGCGGCACGGACGGCGGGCACCACGTCACCGACGTGACGAACGCCGGACGCACCATGCTGATGAACCTGGAGAGCCTCCAGTGGGACTCCTCGATCCTCTCCGCCATGAGCGTGCCGGAGGCCGTGCTTCCGGAGATCAGGTCCTCCGCCGAGGTGTACGGGACCGCCGTCGGACAGCTGGCCGGAGTGCCCGTCGCCTCTGCCCTGGGCGATCAGCAGGCCGCCGTGTTCGGGCAGGCCTGCTACGACGTGGGCACGGCGAAGAACACGTACGGCACGGGCAGCTTCCTGCTGCTCAACACCGGCAACCGGCCGGTGCCGTCGAAGAGCGGCCTGCTGACGACGATGGGCTACAAGATCGGCAGTGAGGCGCCGGTGTACTGCCTGGAGGGGTCCATAGCCATAACGGGCGCGCTGGTCCAGTGGTTCCGCGATCAGCTCGGCATCATCCGCACCGCCGACGAGATCGAGTCCCTGGCGGCGAGCGTCGAGGACAACGGCGGCGCGTACATCGTGCCCGCCTTCTCCGGGCTGTTCGCACCGTACTGGCGTTCCGACGCGCGCGGGGTGATCACCGGACTGACGCGGTACGTCACCAAGGCGCACCTCGCCCGCGCGGTCCTGGAGGCGACGAGCTGGCAGACGCGCGAGGTCGTGGACGCGATGTACCAGGACTCCGGGGTGCAGATCACGACCCTGAAGGTCGACGGCGGCATGACGAAGAACAACCTGCTCATGCAGCACCAGGCGGATGTGCTCGACGTGCCGGTGATCCGGCCGAAGGTCTCCGAGACGACCTGTCTGGGGGCCGCGTACGCGGCCGGACTGGCCACCGGGGTGTGGAACGACCTGGACGAGCTCAAGGCGCACTGGGCGAAGGACGCCGAGTGGACGCCCGCCATGACCGCCGATGTACGGGACCGCGAGTACCACAACTGGCGCAAGGCGGTGGAGAAGAGCTTCGGCTGGCAGGAGGACGGCGAGAACTGACGGGACGGCTGAAGCCGAAGACGGTCCACGCGTGCGTGCGTCCCGAGAGAGCCACGCGCGCGTGCCCTTGAGCCACGGCTCGTACCCCGGTCGGCGGGGGTACGGGCCGTGCCCGTCTCCTGCCCCAGGTGGGTTCAGGTGGTCACGGTCTCGCGGCGGTCCGCCTGGAAGGCCATCGCGTGCTGGACGACACCGATGAGGATCTCCTTCACGGACTCCCTGTCGCGGGCGTCGCAGAGCAGCAGCGGTACGTCGCTGTCGAGGTCGAGGGCCTGCCTGATGTCCTCCGCCGGGTAACGGTCGGCTCCCTCGAAGCAGTTGACGCCGACGAGGAAGGGTATGGAGCGCCGCTCGAAGTAGTCGACGGCCGCGAAGCAGTCCTCGAGACGTCGGGTGTCGGCGAGCACGACGGCCCCGAGGGCGCCCTCGGACAGCTCGTCCCACATGAACCAGAACCGCTCCTGGCCCGGTGTGCCGAAGAGGTACAGCACCAGGTCCTCGCGCAGGGTGATGCGGCCGAAGTCCATGGCCACCGTGGTGGTGCGCTTGCCCTCGACACCGCTCGTGTCGTCGACCGGGCGTCCGGCCTCGGTGAGCAGTTCCTCGGTACGCAGCGGCCTGATCTCACTGACCGCGCCGACGAGGGTGGTCTTGCCCACGCCGAAGCCGCCAGCCACCAGGATCTTGAGCGTGACGGGCTCGACCGGAGGCTTCCCGCGCTCAGAACGCCCGAAGATCATCGATCTCTTCTCCTGCTTGATGGGGGTCTCGCGGCGGCCGGCCGTAGCCTCCGCCGCCAGGGGTTTCGATGACGAGTACGTCGCCGGGTCCGACGTCCGCCGAGTCGCTTCCGCCGAGTGCGGTCACCGTCCCGTCGGCGTGTTCCACGCGGTTGGCTCCCAGTGCACCGGGTTCGCCGCCCGCCATGCCGTACGGCGGGACCCGGCGGTGCTGCGACAGCGTGGAGACGGTCATGGGCTCGTGGAACCGGATGCGGCGCACGGCACCGTCCCCACCCCGCCACTGCCCGGCCCCGCCGCTGCCACGCCGTACGGCGAACTCGTCGAGCTGTACGGGCAGTCGCCACTCCAGCACTTCGGGATCGGTGAGCCGCGAGTTGGTCATGTGGGTCTGGACGACGGGCGCGCCCGGGAACCCGTCGCCCGCGCCGGATCCGGAGGCCACGGTCTCGTAGTACTGGTGGCGCTCGTTGCCGAAGGTGACGTTGTTCATGGTGCCGGAGCCCTCGGCCTGGACGCCGAGTGCGGCGTAGAGGGCACCGGTGATGGCCTGGGAGGTCTCCACGTTGCCCGCGACGACCGCCGCCGGGGGTTCGGGGGCGAGCATGGAACCGGGCGGCACGATGATGTCGAGGGGGCGCAGGCAGCCGTCGTTGAGCGGGATGTCGTCGTCTACAAGGGTGCGGAAGACATACAGGACCGCGGCGTTGACGACCGAGAAGGGGGCGTTGAAGTTCGTGGCCAACTGCGGGGACGTGCCGGTGAAGTCGACGGTGGCGGAACGGTTCTCGCGGTTCACACGCACACGTACCCGGATGTACGCGCCGGAGTCGGTCTCGTAGGCGTACTCGCCGTCGTCCAGGGCGTCGATGACCCGCCGGACCGCTTCCTCCGCGTTGTCCTGGACGTGCTTCATGTACGCCTGGACGACGGCCAGGCCGAAGTTGTCGATCATACGGGCGACTTCGTCGACGCCCTTCTGGTTGGCCGCGATCTGGGCGCGGAGGTCCGCCAGGTTGGTCTTGGGGTTGCGGGACGGGTACGGCGCGTCGGTGAGCAGCTGGAGGGTCTCCCGCTCGCGGAAGCGACCGTTCTCGGCGAGCAGCCAGTTGTCGAAGAGGATTCCCTCCTCGTCGATGGTGCGGCTGTTGGCCGGCATGGAGCCGGGCGCGATGCCGCCGATCTCCGCGTGGTGGCCGCGTGAGGCGACGTAGAAGAGGATCTCCGGCTCACGCTCCGTGTTCGTCGCGCTGTCCGTGTCGAAGACGGGGGTGATCACGGTGACGTCGGGGAGGTGGGTGCCGCCGTGGTACGGGTCGTTGACGGCGTAGGTGTCGCCGGGGCGCATCCGGGAGGCGCGGCGCCGGATGACCTCCTTGACGCTGGTGCCCATCGAGCCCAGGTGGACGGGGATGTGCGGGGCGTTGGCCACGAGGTTTCCGTCGGGATCGAAGAGCGCGCAGGAGAAGTCCAGGCGTTCCTTGATGTTGACGGACTGGGCCGTTGATTCGAGGCGGGCGCCCATCTGTTCGGCGATGGACATGAAGAGGTTGTTGAAGACCTCGAGAAGAACCGGGTCGGCTTTCGTGTCGAGATCGGAACTCTCCGTAATCGCCACGCGTTCCATGACCAGATGCCCGTCGTCGGTCGTCGCGGCTTGCCAGCCGTCGTCGACGACGGTCGTCGCACTGGCCTCGGTGATGATCGCCGGGCCGGTGACGGTCTCGCCGGGGGGCAGGTACTCACGGCGGTGGAGGGGTACGTCGCGCCAGGTGCCGCCCGTGTGGAGGCGGACGGTCTCCGGTGCGGCGGGGCTGCCTTCAGGGGCGGCTTCGTAAGGGGCGAGGACGGAGAGATCGGGGGGTTCGGTGATGCCGGTGGCTTCGACGGACAGGGCTTCGACGACGATCGGGCGGTCGAGCGTGAAGGAGTACGTGGCGCGATGACGATCTTCGAAGGCGCGCCTCATGGTGTCGGGTTCGGTGAGTTCGACGGTGAGGGTGGTGTCGGTGCCGTCGTAGCGGAGTTGGGCGCGGCGGGTGGCCTTGACGTGGTCCTCGGGGACGTCCTCGTCGAGGAGTTCGGCGCGGGCGGCGGATTCCAGGTCGTCCGCGGTCTTCAGGACGCCGGGCATCGAGGTGGCCTCCAGGGTCGCCTCGACGGACTGTTCGCGCATGGCCGTGGTGTCGGCGAGGCCGATGCCGAGGGCGGAGAGGACTCCGGCCATGGGCGGCACGAGGACGGTGCGGATACCGAGGGAGTCGGCGACCATGCACGCGTGCTGACCACCTGCTCCACCGAAGGTGGTGAGGGCGTAGCGGGTGACGTCGTGGCCCTTCTGCACGGAGATCCGCTTGACGGCGTTGGCGATGTTGGCGACCGCGATCTGAAGGTAGCCCTCGGCGACCTGCTCGGGAGTCCGTTCGTCGCCGGTCTGCTCCCGGATGTCGTGGGCGAGGGCGGTGAATCGCTCGCGGACGAGGGCCGCGTCGAGCGGCTGGTCGCCTTCGGGGCCGAACACCTTGGGAAAGTGAGCGGGTTGGATACGGCCGAGCATGACGTTGGCGTCGGTGACCGCGAGCGGGCCGCCGCCCCGGTAGCAGGCAGGTCCCGGGTCCGCGCCCGCCGAGTCCGGCCCTACGCGGTAGCGGGACCCGTCGAAGTGGAGGACGGAGCCGCCGCCCGCCGCGACGGTGTGGATGTCCAGCATGGGGGCGCGCAGCCTGACCCCGGCGATCTGGGTGGTGAAGACGCGTTCGTACTCGCCCGCGAAGTGCGAGACATCGGTGGAGGTGCCGCCCATGTCGAAGCCGATGACACGGTCGAAGCCGGCGAGCTGCGACATGCGCGCCATGCCGACGATGCCTCCCGCAGGGCCGGAGAGGATGGCGTCCTTGCCGCGGAACTGTCCGGCTTCGGCGAGTCCGCCGTTGGACTGCATGAACATCAGCCGTACGCCTTCGAGCTCGTCGGCGACGTGCTGGACGTAGCGGCGCAGCACGGGCGAGAGGTAGGCGTCGACGACGGCGGTGTCCCCGCGCGGGACGATCTTCATCAGAGGGCTGACCTCACTGGACAGCGAGATCTGCGGGAAGCCGATGCGGGCGGCGAGCTGCCCGACGGCCTGTTCGTGGGCGGGGTGGAGGTGGCTGTGCATGCAGACCACGGCGACGGCGCGGATACCGTCGTCGTACGCCTGCCGGAGGCGGCCTTCGAGGGAGCCCAGGTCGGGTGCGCGCACGACGGTGCCGTCGGCGGCGATGCGCTCATCGATCTCGACGACCCGCTCGTACAGCAGCTCGGGCAGTTCGATGCGGCGGGCGAAGATGCGCGGGCGGTTCTGGTAGGCGATGCGCAGGGCGTCGCGGAAGCCCTGAGTGATGACGAGCAGGGTTGGCTCACCCTTGCGTTCGAGGAGGGCGTTGGTGGCGACCGTCGTACCCATGCGGACCGCCTCGATGGGGTCCTGGGAACCGTCGAGCAGCTCGCGTACGCCCGCGACGGCCGCGTCGGAGTAGCGGGCCGGGTTCTCCGAGAGGAGCTTGTGCGTCAGCAGCCGGCCGTCCGGGCGGCGCGCGACGATGTCCGTGAAGGTGCCGCCTCGGTCGACCCAGAACTGCCAGCCTGTCACGTCACTACCCCGCTTCCGCGCCGCTCACAGCGCCCGCAGGCCGTTGATCACGTCGCGCAGAATACTCTCGTCCACCAGCTCCGCAGGCGGTACTGGCCGGTTCACATGGACGAATTCCGAGTCCACGAGATCCCCGATGAGGACCCGCACCACTCCGATGGGCAGATCGAGCTCGGCGGAGAGTTCGGCGACGGACTGCGGGGCGTGACGGCACAGTCCGACGATGTCCACGTGTTCCGGGGACAGCGTCGAGTCCGCTTCCGGGTCGTCCGCGTGCGGTTCCGCGACGACCACCGCGATCAGGTCGAGGCGGTGCTGGGCCGCACTGGTGGTGCGGCCCCGCGTCATGGCGTACGGACGAACGACTGGTCCTGCCTCGTCGTCGAACCAGTGGCTTCTTCCCTGACCGTCAGCGCTCATGCCATCCCACTACCCGCCCGCGGGCAGATCGGTGCGCGGAGCGGTCCCCAGGTGCACTCCGACACGCTTGACGAGCAGTGTCATCTCGTAGGCGACCAGGCCGACGTCGGAGTCCGCGTCGGAGAGCACCGCGAGGCAGCTGCCGTCGCCGGCGGCCGTCACGAACAGGAAGGCGTCGTCGAGTTCGACGACGGTCTGCCGGACGTTGCCCGCCTCGAAGTGGCGGCCCACGCCCTTGGCGAGGCTGTGGAAGCCGGACGCGACGGCGGCCAGGTGCTCGCTGTCCTCGCGGGTCAGGTCCTTGGACACGCCCGTCGGCAGGCCGTCGCCGGAGAGCACGAGGGCCTTGCGAATGCTGGCGACGCGGTCCACCAGATCGTCGAGGAGCCAGTTGAGCTCGCCGGACTGGTTGGTCGCGGCGTGGTCGGTCGCCTTCGGTGCGGTCATCGACCGTCCCCCTTAGTCGTTCGTTGTGGTGCTGTGCCGGTGTGGGCGTCGTCGCCCTCGGCGTTCTCCTGGCGGCCGCGCTGCCAGCCGCGTTGGAGGGAGGCCATACGGCTGCGGACCTCGTCCGCGTCCCGCTCGGCGAGCTCCGCACGGTCCTCGCCGCGTCGCGCGGGGCCCTGCTTGAGCTGTGGAGCGAGGTTGGCCTGTCTTACGCGCCGGGGCAGGGGCCCCACGCCGGAGGTGGTCTGCGGTTGTGCGGCGGCCGGGTTCGGGGCCGGGTCGTCGGGACCGCTCGACGCGATGGCGGGACGCCGTGCGCGCCTCGGAAGAGCCGGGGGCTCCGGCGGCTCGGCGTGGCCGTGTCCGGTGGAGGGCGGGGCGTCGTCGCGGTCGCCGATCCGATCGGGGGTAGCGGCTCCCTCGCCGTGGTGTCCGCCGGCTCGGCGGCGCGTCGGCAGTGGAGCGAGGCCGTTCGGGTCGGGACGGCTCGGGTTCGGGCTCGGGCTCGGTGAAGGCTCCGGGTCCGGTTTGTCCCGCCGGGAGCGCTGCTCGGTGACCGGACGCCCGTGCGAGCTGACCAGCTTGGGTGTCCGGCTGCGGCGGGGCAGCGGGACCGGGGCGCTCACCTCGTCGTCCGAGTCGGCCTGGGCCGGGCCGCCATGGATGCCGGAGACCGGGCGCTGGTCGCCGAGAGGGCCGGTCGTCTCGTCCTCGGTGGCGGCGAGGGTGCGACGTGGGCGGAAGAGGCCGCCGCGTTCGGCTTCCTCGTCGTCGAGCCCCTCCGGGAAGTCGCTCAGGGCGTCGAGATCGACGGGGGCCTCCAGCTCGACCGGGCCGTCGAGGAGCGAGGCGGGCAGACCGGGCGCGCGGGCCGGCACATGGGACAGGGCGGCCCGCCGCGCCTCCTCCAGCTCGGCCTCCTTGGAGGGAGTGGGGCGGTCCAGGCGGAATCCGATGCCGTTGGTGTCCGGGACGTCGTCGGTGAGGAGCGCGTCGGGGATGAAGACGACGGCAGTGGTCCCGCCGTACGGCGACGGCTGCAGCGAGACCCGGACGTTCTGCCGCTGGGCGAGCCGGCTGACCACGAACAGGCCGAGCCGGTCGGTGTCGGACAGCTCGAACTCGGGTGTCTCGGCGAGCCGGAGATTGGCGTCCAGCAGGACGTCGGCCGCCATACCCAGGCCGCGGTCGTGGATCTCCAGGGTGAAGCCGTTGGCGACCCGCTCGCCGAGCACCTGGACGGCGGTGTGCGGTGGGGAGAACACCGTGGCGTTCTCCAGGAGTTCGGCCACGAGGTGGGTGATGTCCGCGACGGCCGGGCCGGTGACGGCGACGCGCGGCAGACGGCGGACCTCGATGCGCTCGTAGTCCTCGACCTCGGCCACGGCGGCACGGACGACGTCCATGAGCTGCACGGGTTTGCGCCACTGCCGGGAGGGGGCGGCGCCGGAGAGGATCACCAGGCCCTCGGCGTGCCGACGCATTCGGGTGGTCAGGTGGTCCAGGCGGAACAGGTCGGCGAGTTCGTCGGTGTCCTCGGTCCGGCGTTCCATGGTGTCGAGGAGGGTGAGCTGCTTGTGGAGGAGGACCTGGCTGCGCCGGGCGAGGTTGACGAAGACCTCGGAGACGCCGGCGCGCAGTTCGGCCTGCTTGACGGCGGCCTCGACGGCCGCGCGCTGGAGGGTGTTGAGGGCCTGGCCGACCTCGCCGATCTCGTTCTTGTCGTACTCCAGGCGAGGGACCTCGGTCTCCACGTCGACCTGTTCTCCGGCGGAGAGGCGGCGCATCACGCTGGGCAGCCGGACGCCGGACGCCTCATGGGCTTCCAGGCGCAGCTGCCGCAGATCGCGAATGAGGGCACGGCCGATGCGCACGGACAGGACGAGCGAGAACAGCAGGGCGAGCAGACCGAGGACGCCGGCGATGGCCGCCTTGACGATGACGCCCATCGCGACGGGGCTGACACGGTCCTGATAGCGGGTGCCCGCCTCGTCGTTCATCTGGCTGAGCTCGTCGAGGACGCCTGCGGCCGCGGTGTCCCAGGTCTTGGCGTCGACGGTGCTGGGCTTGCCGGGCTGGGTGGCGATGACGGCCTGTTCGGCGTCGTGCAGTGGCGCCGTGGAGGCGTTCCGCCAGAACCGCTCGTAGCGTTCACGTTCCGAGGACGGCAGGTCCGCCAGGCTGATCTCGTACATCAGCGTGCGCTGGGCGACGAGATCGGAGACGTCGTGGATCTCCTCGCGGGAGAGCTTTCCGACCACGAGGGCGGAGCTGAGCAACGCGTCCTCGCGGGAGAGCAGTTCGCGGGCTCGGGTGACGTTGAGAAGGGCGCGGGCCTGTTTGTCCATCGCCACGCTGTCGATTCCGTCGAGGGAGCCCAGCAGGGCGTAACAGGGGTCCACGAGCCGGTTGTAGAGGTCGAGGGCCTTGGTGCGGGTGACCGTTCCGTCCTCGACGCTGCGGCGGAGGGGGCTGATGCCCTCGAAGGCGTCGAGGACGGCGGTGAGTCGCTCGCTGTCGCCCTGGTCCAACCCGTCGCGGACATCGGGGTCCTTGGCGTTCTTGCGGATCTCGGCCACGGCGGCGTCGGTGGCGCTCCGGGTGGACCGCAGTGCGGTCAGCGCGTCCGAGGCGCGGCGATCGGCGAGATAGACCAGCGCCTGGCGGCGTTCCTGTTGCAGGACGCGGACGGCGTCCTCGGTGGAGTAGCCGATCTTCTCGACGAGGGACGACACCGTGAACAGCTGGGCCACACCTCGCCCTGTGAGTACCGTGGCGAAACCCCAGATGGCGGTCAGGGACACCAGCGGCACGAGAAGCAGCGCCACCATCTTCCGGCGGATCGACTTCCCGCGAAAGCGCATGGCCTCCCCCAGCTCAAACCCCCCAACCGGGCAGGGGGCACACCTGTGCGTCAACAATTGGCGCGAGCCTACTACCGACACACAACTAACTCGAAGAGACATCCGGAAGCTGAACTTCCGCACTGCCGACAAGACATGGGGAGTTGTCCGGGCATTGCGGGAGATTGCCTCCCGCGATCCCCCGGCACTCCCACGCACCGATCCAGCCGGTCTGCAAAGCCAGTTGGCCGGAAATTTATCTTTCTCGGGAATCTTCGGGACGCGTCGATCGTCCTTCTGTACGGGAAAGGGGGCGGAATGGGCCACAGGAGCCGCATGCCGTCCCTGGGCGGCGTAAAACAGCGCAAGCCGGGCAGCCACTGGGGAGCCGAGTCTTCAGGCACGGGCAAGCGGTCTGCTGGCGGTGGGGAGTGACACGGTGATGGGCACGGCGGAGCGGCACGAGGCGGCCGAGGACGGCGCCACGGCGCATGTGACGGTGCGGCGCGGCCCGGAAGCGCTGGATCGCGACATTCCGGTGGACGGGCGCGAGGCGACAGGCGGCGGCCGAGAAGCCGCGGTGGGCGTGGGTACGGTGACAGCGGACGAGCGCGAGGTCTCGGTCGACTCCGGCGTCGCGGCCGCGACGGACGAGGGCACGGCCGTGGCAGGTGACAGCGGGGCGAGTCGAGCTTGGTCCGGCCACCGGTCACTGTGGGTGGAGGAGCCCGCGCGACGGCCCCGGATGCCGGATCCGGTGCGGACGTCGGCCGTGCGAGCGGTGCTGATCATCGCGATCACACTGATCCAGGCGATGGTGGCCTTCCTGTGCACCATGGCGGGATCATGGCTGGCCTTCCCCATGGTGATCAGCAGTGTGGTCAGCACCGTGGTGGCCACCTGGGGTGCCCTGGACGTCTGGGTGACCCGCCAGGTGTGGAAGCAGCGCAACGGTGTGGTCTCGACGCCGAGCAGCACAGCGCGCGCCCTGCGCCGGGAGCGCAGGCGGATGCGACGCCAGGCACGACAGGCCGAGCGCGCGCAGGAGCGGATACGGCGGCAGGGCGCGGCCGGGCAGTTGTCGCACTCCTGAGCGCGGTCGAGCGGCGCGGATCCGGAGGCCACGGCCTCTCCTACCTCGGGGTGACGGCACCGATGCTGGCCGGCCGTTTGTACATGCGGGTCGCCGTGATCTCGCTGTGCACCGCCTCGCCCGCCTGGGGCTGCTGGGGAAGTCCTGGGCGGAGGTGTTCCTCCACGCTGATGTACTTCAGGCCCGCCCTGAGGTCGGCGTCGTTGCGCAGTCGGATGACCAGCGGGAACTCGGCCAGCGCGGTGGTGTCGAACAGGCCGGTGGTGTAGAGGAGCTGGACCCCGAGCGCGTCCGACACCGCGCGCTGGAGTTCCAGCAGGTAGGTGGCGTTGGCGCGGCCGATCGGGTTGTCGAGGAACAGGGTTCCGGCGTGCCGGTGCTTGTCCCGGCCGCGGTCGTTCGAGCGCAGCGCGGCCATGGTGCAGTACAGGGCGATGGCGGCCGTGAGCAGCTGACCGCCCGAGAACACGTCGCCCATCTGCCCGACGGGCACACGCTCGGCACGCAGCACCGCGTCCGGTTTGAGGATCTCGACGGCGACGCCCTTGGGCTGGAGTGCCGCGGCCACGCCGCGCAGCAGCAGGGACATGCCGTCGCGCCGCAGGTCCGAGTTCTTCTTCACCGCGGCCCGGGTCGCCTCGTCGATGACCTCGCCCAGCCGTTCGGTGAGCGTGGCCTGGTCGGGCTCCTCGAAGCGGATGCGCAGGAACTCCTGCCCGGACCACTCACCGAGCCCCTCGGGCAGCCGGGACAGCCGCTGGGCGGACCGCAGGGTCGTCAGCGCCGATTCGACCAGGCCCCTGAGCCGGTCCACGATCGAGTCGCGGTTGCGCTCGAGTTGCGCCAACTCGTCGGTGAGCACGCGGAGTCGGGGCGCGAAGGCGTCCGCCCACTTCTGCGCGTGCTCGGGCAGCGCGGACGCGGGCAGGTCGCGGATCTGCTGGCGGGCGGGGGTGCGGACCTGCTCGTAGCGGGTGGAGTTGGCGTGCCGTACGAGCACGTCGCTAGCCTCGCGCACGGCGGCCTCGGCGGCCGAGAGGTCGGCGGCGCAGCCGCGCAGTGACCGGCGGGCCTCGGCGGCGGAGTGCCGGGCCTCCTCCGGGCTGCCCGGGTAGGCCTCCGGCGTCTCCTGGTCCTCGTCCGAGGTGTGCTCGCGCAGCAGGTCACGCAGCATGGCGGCGATCTCGTCGAAGCCGCCGGCCGCGTCCTCGGCGGCACGGTGCGCTTCGAGGAGCTCGGTGTGGGCCTCGCGGGCCTGTGTCAACGCCTCGGTGCGGGAGGCGAGTTCGGCGGTCGCCGTGCGCAGCAGGGCCTGCGCGTGCTCGGCGTCGCGCGGCTGGAGTTCCTCGGACAGCTCGGTGTGTGCCTCGCCGTCCTCGGGCGCGTGCCGCTCGGCCTCGCCGCGCAGTCGCCCGAGCTGCTCGCTCGCACTGGACATCCGCGTCTCCAGAAGCTGAACGAGCTCCTCGGCGCGCGTGGCGGCCGCCTGCCGCGAGGGGCCGTCGGAGCCGTCGGGCGACTGAAGGAGCTGTTCGGCCCGGGTGCGGACCTTGTTGCTCAGCCGGTCCAGCTCGGCGCGGGCCGCGCTCTCGTCGCTCTCCGCGCGGGCCTGCTCGGCCCGCAGATCGGCGCCGACGCCGACCTTCTCGTACACCTGGGAGGCGGCCCGGTACGCCTCGCGCAGCGCGGGCAGGGACGACCTCGGGGCATCGGCGTCCGCGTCCGTTTCCGGTACGTCGTCGGGGGCGCCGGCGATCTCCGAGCGCTCGGCGCGCAGGGCACGCGCGGTGCGGCGCGCGTCGTCGGCGGCGCGCTGGGCGGCACGGCGGTCCTCGTCGGCGGCGCGGGCGCGCTCCAGGCACACCTGGGCGCGGGCCTCGGACTCGGTGGCCTCGTCGGCGAGTTCGCGCAGCTTGACCTGCCAGCCCGCCCGCTCGCGCAGCCGGAAGGCCAGACCGGCCAGGGCATCGGCGGCGCGCCGCGCCTTCTGCGCGGCCTCCTGGCGCTCGTCGCGAACCTGGGCGGCCTCGGCGGCGGCTTCGTCGGCCTCGGCCCGCACGGTCCGCGCCTCGGCCAGCTCGGCCTCGGACTCCTCGGCGAACGCGCGCGTGTCCCGGGCGGTCTGCGCCAGCTCGACCAGGTGGCCGGACGGGCAGCCGGTCCGCCAGGAGGCGAGCCGCGCCGCCAGTTCCCGGTCCTTGCCGAGCCGGGCGGCGAGCGTACGGATCTCCTCGTCCCGCTCGGTCGCCCGCGCGCGCAGCGCCTGTCGTTCCTCGTCGGCGGCGTGCTCGTCGTGCATGGCGGGGTTCGGCGGTACGAGGAAGACGTCACCGCTGCGGGAGTCGGGCGCCGGGGTCGGGGCGAGCAGGGCCGCCGCGGTGCCGACCGCGACGGCCGACCGGGGCAGCAGGGCCGCGTCGCCAAGCGCCTCGCGAGCACGCGCGTGGGTGTCGGGGTCGGTGATGATCACGCCGTCGACCAGTTCGGGCCGGGCGGCCAGCACACGAGCGTGGTCGGCGGGGTCGACGGCCTGCGCGAGGTAGCGCCAGCCCGGCAGGGCCGGGATGCCCTGCTCACCGAGGAACTCCACGGTGGCCAGCACGTCCGGCCCGGGCGGCAGCAGCCCGCCGTCGCCGAGCGCGCCGAGGATCCGGGAGTCGTCGGCGGCTGCCGTACGCAGCTCGAAGAGCTGCCGCTCGGCGGCGGAGACGGCGTCGTCGAGCAGTTCGCGCAGCTCGTCGGCGAAGCGGTCCAGATCCTCCGGCGTCAGGCCGCCTTCGGCGGCGGCACTCGAGGCGGCGTCCTGCGCGCCGTCGCGCGCGGTCGTGGTCCCGTTGCCGTCGTCACCGCTGCGCGGAGCGGGCACGGTCCCGCGCCGCGCACCGGATTCGCCTACACCCCCGAACTCGCCTGTCAGACCGATCAGTTCGGCCAGCCGCTCCTCCGTCGCCAGTCCCTCGGCGAGACGGCGCTCGGCGTCGTAGGAGCGCTCCGCGGCGGTGGCCGCGTCTGCCGCGCGGGCTGCCGTCAGCTCCGCGCGGGACTCGGTGGAGGCCGCCTCACGCGCGTGCTCCGAGGCTCGCCTCGATGCCTCGCGGGCGGTGTCCCAGGCGGCGACGGCCGTCTTCTCGGCGTCGCTCGCCGCGAGGGCGGCGCGGGCCGGGTCGGCGTCGGGCGCGCTGTCGTCGAGCCAGCCCGCGCGGACGGCCTCGGCGGTCTCCTGCTCGACCTCGGACAGCCGCTGCCGCAGATGCCCGACCTCGCTGCGGGCCCGCTGCGCCTCGGTGGCGGCGGCGGTGGAGTCCCGGTACGCGCAGTCGCTGACCTCCTGGAGGGCGGCGGACCGCTCCTCCTCCTCGTTGGCGAGGGTCTCGGCGCTCTGCGCGGCCGCCTGCAGGGCCCGTACGAGATCGACGGCGGCCTTGGCGCGGGCGGCCAGCGCGGGGGCCGCGTCCCGCTCGGCCTCCTGGATCGCGGCGGCCACGCGCGCGACGCGGTCGGCGGCGGCGCGGTGCCGCAGGGCGGTCTCCGCGGCCTGCCAGGCGGAGTGCAGCGTGCGCGCTTCGGCGAGCTCACGCTTCTGTGCGGCCGCCGTCTTCTCGGCCGCCGCGAGGGCCAACGAGGCGTGCCGATAGGCGAGTTCGGCGGCGATCAGGGCGCTGCGCTCCCGCGCCGCCTCCGAGTGGGTGACGGCGTACGCAGCGGCGGTGACTCGCTGGGCGAGGTCGCCCGCCCGGACGCGCTCCTGGACGCCGCGCGCGGACAGCCGCCTGGCCAGGGTCCGGGTCCGTCGCTCGGCGCCGGCGTGGATGTCACGCGCGCGTGAGCGTGTCTCGGCGGCCTCGACGATCCGTCCGAGCAGGTCGACCGACCCCGCGGTGAAGTCCCGCTCGGCGATCAGTTCGGCACGCCGGCCCAGCTTGTTGCCGAAGCCGCTGACCAGGTCGGCGAGGCCGTCGGTGTCGCGGGTGTCCGTGACGGCCCGCAGCAGCAGGTCGGTGAAGTCCGAGTCCTTCTTGACCGCGAAGAGGCCGGCTGCCTCACCCTCGTCGGCGTTCATCTCCCGCTGGTAGCGGAAGAGTTCGGGGTCCAGGCCGAGGTCGCCCAGGTGCTCGATCCAGCGGTCGTGGATCTCCTCCCAGTGCACTTCCAGATGCGGATATGCCTTGCCCGCCTCGGTGATGGCGTCCCGGAAGCCCTTCATGGTGCGGCGCCGGCCCTGCGCGCCCGACTGGCCCTCGACGGGCGGCCGTACGGCGGTGGACTCGGCGACGGGCAGGTTGTCCAGGCTCAGCCCGGGTCCGGGGCGGAAGGAGTACCAGGCCTCGGCGAACTTGCGCGGGTCGTTGGAGACCTGGCGCCCGCGCCACTCGCTGACCTTGCCGACCACGACGCACTCGCCGGTGAGCGTGTGCTGCCACTCCAGCGCGACATGCCCACAGTCGTCGGCGAGCAGGAACTTGCGCAGCACTCCGGAGCTGGCGCCGCCGAGGGTGTTGCGATGGCCCGGCAGCATCACGGAGAAGATCAGCTTGAGCAGGACCGACTTGCCGCCGCCGTTCTCCAGGAAGAGCACACCTGCGGGAGCGGGCCGGCGCGGCGGGCCGACGGGCTCCTCCTCGAAGAACTCCGCCTGTGTGGGCGCGGGATCGGGCACGGGCTCGCCGACACCGCGCAGGTCCAGCACGGTGTCGGCGTAGCGCGCACCGGCCGGCCCGATGGAGTAGAGGCGGACCCGGGACAGCTCGTACATGGCGGACTCTCGTAAGTCTTCGGCTAGGTCTTGGGCGGATCAGGGACGTTCGGGAATTCAGGTGGAAGGGAGTCGGGCGGAGGGATTCAGGCGAGGGCACACAGACGCAGGGAACTCAGGCGGAGTGGAACGGCAGCCCGGCGTCGGCCACCAGCTCCAGGTCGTCGGTGTCCTCGGCGGCCAGCAGCGTCGGTGTGCCGTCGGTGACCGGGACCACGCCCAGCTCCAGCAGCTCGGCCATGGCGGCGCTGCCCGCCATGTCACGCACCTGGAGTTGGTAGCGGGCCGTGGTCCGGTAGGTGCCGCCGTTGTCGTCGCCGGTGCGCTGGAGGAAGCCGGAGTCGGTGAGGAAGGCGGCCGCCTTGCCGACGATGCCGGTGGTGGAACCGGCGAGTCTGCGCGCGTCCTTGGTGGCGCCGGTCGCGCTGCGTCTCACCCAGATCCGCCAGGCGGCCTCCAGGCCGGGCGCGTCCGTCGCCGGGTCGGTGTTCTCGCCCTGTTCGTCGGCTCGCTCCTCCAGCCGTCGGCAGGCCTGCCGTACGAAGGCGTCGACACCGTTGACCGTGACGCGCCCGATGTAGCCGTCGTCGGCGAGGTCCTCGGGCCGCGGGAACGCCATCGCGGCGATGGCGAGATGGGCCAGGCCGTGCAGGAAGCGGTCGCCGCCGTCGGCGGAGGTACGACGCGCGTAGTCGCCCATGCGGACGGCGAACACGGAGTCCTCGGCGGCGGTCACGGCCATCCCCGCGCGCGGGGACACCTCCAGCACGACGAGTCCGAGCCCGGCGGCGACGGCGTCCGCGAGCCGTGCGAACGGCGGGTCCTCCCGGTACCGCCGCAGCAGTTCCGCGTACTCCTGGTCCCGCGCGGGCTGCAGCTTCGGCTGGAGGCCGAAGGCGACCAGCCGGGCCGCGTCGGCCGCGTCGGCGGGGGTGACCACGGCGGTCGCCGCCGGGGCGGGGGCCTCGGTGTCACTCCATTCGACGTGCTCGCTCACGGTCGGTGCTCCTTGCTGCGCTGTCGCTCACTCATGCTGCTTCCGTCCTGTCCGCCGCCATGCCGGCCGCGTCCAGCAGGGCCGTACCGACGATGAGGTCGGCTCCGCCGAACTCGGGATCGTCCAGCTCGGTCCCGTCGTCCACGGCGAACAGCAGCTTCTCCTCGCCCTGCCGGTAGGCCGTGCCGACCGGCGGGCTGGCCGCGTGGACGGCCAGCAGTGCGACGAGATACGGCAGATCGGGGTCCTGTCGACGCGCCTGGGCGAGCAGCCCGGACAGTCTGCGCGGCGCGTCGGCCGGCAGGTCCAGCAGCTCCATCGCCGCGGCCAACTGCTCCTCGCTGAACCGGCTGTCGTCCGGCGTCGCGATGAGGTCGGGCTCGGGCATCTCGGCGCCCAGGTGCTCGCGCTCCACGGGCGGCGTCAGCAGTATGTCGACCAGGTCACCGACCCGCACCGACACCGGCGTACGCAACCCGGTCCCGCGCGCGAAGAAGGCGTCCGTGACCCGGACGGACTGCTCCAGGGGCAACGGCAGGACGGGGGCGACGAGATGGCCGTACAGGTCGATCCCCGACGTCGTCATCGGCGTCGCGAAGGCCTGCCGGTCCTGTTCGGCCCGGAAGAGCGGTCCGGCCTCCAGCAGCCGCGACTGCAACTGCGTGTGCCGTCGGATGCAGTCCTTCACGATGTCGACGAGCTCGGCGGCGCGCCGCTTGTGCTCCGGGTCCTCGGTCTCGTCGCGGGCCTTGCGGATGTTGGTGAGGATCGCGTTCTCGTGGCGGTACCGGTCGGCGACGTGGTCCAGTGCTTCGGCGATCATGTCCGGCACCGCGTTCAGCCAGTCGACCGCGCGGACGTTGCGGCGGGTCGCGTCCAGGGCCCTGCGGAGGGTCTCGGAGTACTGCACGGTGCGGTACCGGGCCTGCTCGGCGGCGAGCTGCGCGTCGGCGAGGCGGCCGCGGTTGATCAGCACCTCCAGCTTGACCTCGGCGGCGATCTGGGCGCTGGTGACGTCGGTGTCGAGGGCGCCGACCAGGACGTTGACCGCCTCGTCGGTCGTGCGCAGGTACACGGTGCCGCCCGGCCCCGGCACCTCCTCGATCAGCTTGAAGTCGTAGTCCCGGCGGACATAGCTGCCGTCCGGCGCGAAGGTGCCGTAAACGGCACGAAAGCCGCGGTCCACGCTGCCGACGTTGATCAGGTTCTCCAGGACCCAGCGGGCCACCCGCTCGTGCTCGGCGACCGGGCGGTGCGGGGCCTGGGCGGCGATGCGCGGGATGAGGCGGGCGACGATCTGGTCGTGGTCGGCGCCCGTGTCGAAGTCCATGTTCAGTGTGACCAGGTCGATGGCGGCGAGGGCCACCTCGGCCATGCCGTACACCGAGTACTCCCCGGCGAGGTTGGCCTTGCGGGCGTCGAGGTCGTGCAGCGGCGCGGTGCAGGCGAGCGCACGCAGCCGCCGCGCCAGGCCCTCGTCGGCGGCCGGACCCGGAGCCGGGCGCGGCCCCGCGCTGAGCTGGGGCGGAACACGGTCCGTCGATGCAGGCGAAGTCACGGTGCACAGACTAGGTCCTGGGTCTGACATCGGCCCAAACGAACGCGTACCGCCTGGCCCCCGAAGCCCAGGTCGGGCCGGTCGTGGCCGGTCCTGGCCCTACGGGGCGCTCACCCGCCGCCGGTAGACCTCCACGACCCGTTCCAGCGAATCGTCGAGATAGACCGCGAGGAGCTTCTCCGCCTCACCCTTGTCGCCCGCTTCCAGGGCCCCGAGGATCTCCCGGTTGCGCGCGAGGTAGGGCTCGTGCAGCCGGTGCGGGTCGTCCACCACGTGGAAGGCCAGCCGAAGCTCCGCGAAGACGCTGCGCATCAGTTCGTCGGTGCGGGCGCTCCCGGCGAGCGAGACCAGTTCCCGGTGGAAGTGGATGTTGGCCGTGCCCAGCCCTTTCCAGTCACCTTCGCGCACCGCGCGCCGCCCCTCGGCGACCGCTTGGGCGGGCCCGTCCAGGGGGTACGGCGGTTCGCCGAGCCCGCGCACGACGGCGCACTCGACGAGGCGGCGGGTGCGGTAGATGTCCTCGACGTCCTCCACCGTCAGGACCCGTACGAACACGCCCCGGTTCAGCTCGTGCACCAGCAGCCGTTCATGGGTGAGCAGCCGGAACGCCTCGCGCAGTGTGTTGCGGGACACACCGAGCGCGCCTCCGATGCTGTCCTCCGACAGCCGGGTGCCGGGTGGGAAGAACCCTTCGGCGATACGGCTCCTGAGGATGTCCGAGACCCGTTCCGCGGTGCTCGTGCGGCCCAGGAGGGCACGGTCGTCGGCCAGTCCGCCCAGCTGCTCTGCCATGCCCGGAATTCAACCGCAGACACGAGAACGAAACAACAGGGGTATTGAAGGATCGTTCAACGATCCTCTACCTTGCTGCTCACCGTTCAGCTCAGTCCCGCACCCTCCGTCCCTCTCTGCGAGGTGCCCATGAGCACGACCCCTCCGCCGAAGGCCCTGACCGACGCCCACTCCACCGCCGATGAACGAGCCGCCGGCGAACACGCCGGTGACGACGGCGCGTTGGCCTGGCTGCGCGCCCTTGGTCCGCGCGGCCGCCGCGCCTTCGCGGGCGCTTTCGGTGGCTATGCCCTGGATTCGTACGACTACTTCACGCTGCCGCTCAGCATGGTCGCCCTGGCCGCGTACTTCGGCCTGGACAGCGGCCAGACCGGCCTGTTCACCACCGTCACGCTGGTGGTCTCGGCGATCGGCGGCGCCCTCGCGGGCGTGCTGGCCGACCGGATCGGCCGGGTCAGGGCGCTGATGATCACGGTCGTCACCTACGCGGTCTTCACCGTCGCCTGCGGCTTCGCGCCCAACTACGAGACGTTGCTGGTCTTCCGCGCCCTCCAGGGCCTCGGCTTCGGCGGCGAGTGGGCGGTCGGCGCGATCCTGGTCGCCGAGTACGCGAGCGCCAAGCACCGGGGCCGCACCCTGGGCGCGATCCAGAGCTCCTGGGCCGTCGGCTGGGCGCTGGCCGCGATCATGTACACGCTGGTCTTCTCGCTCGTGGACGACGACCTGGCCTGGCGCGTGATGTTCTGGACCGGCGCGCTGCCCGCCCTGCTCGTCATCTGGATGCGACGTCGGGTGCACGACGCTCCGGCGGCGGTGGCCGTACGCGAACAGAGCCCGCAGAAGGGGTCGTTCACGGCCATCTTCAAGCCCGGCCTGCTGCGGACGACGGTCTTCGCGGGGCTGCTCTCCACCGGTGTCCAGGGCGGCTACTACACCCTGGCCACGTGGGTGCCGACGTATCTGAAGACCGAGCGCGACCTGTCGGTCGTCGGCACCGGCGGCTATCTGACGTTCCTGATCTCGGGCGCCTTCATCGGCTACCTGACCGGTGGTTACCTCACCGACCGGCTGGGCCGCCGGCGCAACATCTGGCTGTTCGCGCTGCTGTCGGCCGTCTGTATCCTGGCGTACGCGAACATCCCGGACGGCGCCAACACCCTGCTCCTGGTGCTCGGTTTCCCGCTCGGGTTCTGCATGTCGGCGATCTTCAGCGGCTTCGGGTCCTACCTGAGCGAGCTGTACCCGACGGCGGTGCGCGGTACGGGACAGGGCTTCACGTACAACACCGGCCGCGCGGTGGGCGCCGTCTTCCCCACCGCGGTCGGCTTCCTGGCGGACAGCTGGGGCGTGGGCGGCGCGCTGGTCTTCGGCGCGATCGGCTACGGCATCGCCGCGCTGGCCCTGCTCGGGCTGCCGGAGACGCGCGGGAAGGAGCTGGCGTGAACCGCACCGAGGACCGCCCACTGGTTGTCAACGGCGAGCACCCGCTCACGGTCGCCAAGGACCGCCCTGCCACCGTCGCTGAGGACCGCCCCGTCACCCTCGTCGAGGAGCACGCGCACGCGTGGAGCCCGGAAGCGGCGCGCGCCCGCTTCCGGGAGGGCCTCACGGGCCCCACGGCCGGGGTCGCGGCGGGCCACACCCAGGTCAACCTGATCTCGGTGCCGGCCGACTGGGCGTACGACATGCTGCTGTTCTGCCAGCGCAACCCCAAGCCCTGCCCCGTCCTTGACGTCACGGACGCCGGTTCCTGGACGACCGTCCTCGCCGAGGGCGCCGACCTGCGCACCGATCTGCCGCGCTACCGGGTGTGGCGGGACGGCGAGTTGGTGGAGGAGCCGACGGACGTGCGCGCGCACTGGCGCGGTGATCTGGTGTCGTTCCTGGTCGGGTGCAGTTTCACCTTCGAGTGGGCGCTGATCGCGGCGGGCGTCCCGATCCGCCACGTCGAGCAGGGCCGCAACGTCCCGATGTACGTGACCAACCGTCAGTGCCGTCCCGCGGGGCGGCTGCGCGGCCCGATGGTGGTGTCCATGCGCCCGGTGCCACCGGCCCACGTGGCGGCGGCGCTGCGGGAGAGCAGCCTCCTCCCGGCGGTGCACGGCAGCCCCGTGCACTGCGGCGATCCGTCCGTCCTGGGCATCGCCGACCTGGGCCGGCCCGACTTCGGCGATCCGGTGGACGCCGGGCCGGACGACATCCCGATGTTCTGGGCGTGCGGAGTGACCCCGCAGGCCGCGGTGATGGCCTCGCGTCCGCCGTTCGCCATCACCCACGCGCCGGGCCAGATGTTCCTCACCGACGCCCGCGACGAGCAGTACCGCGTCGCCTGACAACCGTCCGGCGCGCGACGCGGCGGACCAAGAAGAGACAAAGAAGAGACACGGAAGGACCCATGACCTCGATCGATCTGAACGCCGACCTCGGCGAGGGCTTCGGCCGCTGGCAGCTCACGGACGACGAACGCCTGCTGTCCGTCGTCACGAGCGCCAACGTGGCCTGCGGCTTCCACGCCGGGGACGCGGTCACCATGCGGCGGGTGTGCGAGCAGGCGGCCGAGCGCGGCGTACGGATCGGCGCCCAGGTCTCCTACCGGGACCTGGCGGGGTTCGGGCGGCGCGCGATGGACGTGCCGCCCGCCGAGCTGGCGGCCGAAGTGGCGTACCAGATCGGCGCCCTGGAGGTTTTCGCGCGAGCGGCCGGCACGCGCGTGTCGTACGTCAAACCGCACGGCGCGCTCTACAACCGGGTCGTGCACGACGAGGAACAGGCCGGCGCGGTCGTCGACGGCGTGCTCCTGGCGGACGCCACGCTGCCCGTGCTCGGCCTGCCGGGCTCGCGGCTGCTGGAGCTGGCTGCCAAGGCCGGACTCCCGGCCGTGGCGGAGGCGTTCGCGGACCGCGCGTACACCGAGCAGGGCACGCTCGTGCCGCGCGGCCAGGACGGTGCCGTGGTCACCGACCCGGAGGCCGTCGTGGAGCGCTCGGTGGGGCTGGCCCGCGCGGGTGTGGTCGCCTCCCGGTCGGGGGCCCGGGTCGAGGTACGCGCGCGTTCCCTGTGCCTGCACGGGGACACGCCCGGCGCCGTCGAGCTGGCCCGCCGGGTGCGGGCGCGGCTGGAGGAGTCGGGTGTCCGGGTGGAGGCCTTCGTATGAGGGCGCTGCCCGTCGGCGACGACGCCCTGCTCGTGGAGGTGGCCTCGGGCGAGGAGGCCCAGGCACTGCACACGGAGTTGCTGCGGCGCCGAGGCGAGGGCTCGCTGTCGGTCCGCGAGATCGTCCCCGCGGCCCGGACGGTCCTGCTCGACGGCCTGGCCGACCCGGCCCGCCTGGCCGCCGAACTGACCACCGCCGAAGTCCCGCCCGCTCCCCCGCGCGCGCGTGATGTCGTCGAACTCCCGGTGCGCTACGACGGCCCCGACCTGGCCGACGTGGCCGCGCACTGGGGCGTCGCCCCGCGCGAGGTGGCCCGTATCCACGCCGACACCGAGTTCAGCGTCGCCTTCTGCGGCTTCGCCCCCGGGTTCGGCTATCTGACCGGCCTGCCGCCGCGCTACGACGTCCCGCGCCGGGCCACTCCGCGCACGGCCGTCCCCGCGGGCGCGGTGGCGCTGGCGGGCCCGTACACGGGCGTGTACCCGCGTTCGTCGCCGGGCGGCTGGCAGCTGATCGGCACCACGGACAGCGTGCTGTGGGACCACACGCGCGTGCCGGCGGCGCTGCTGTCGCCGGGCACGCGCGTGCGCTTCGTTCCGGTGGGCTCGGCTCCGATGGGCTCGGCAACGGTGGGGAACTCATGACCGACCGCGCGCTCTCCGTCGTCCGCGCCGGGGCGCTCACCACCGTGCAGGACCTCGGCCGCCCCGGACACGCCCACCTGGGCGTGCCCCGCTCGGGCGCGCTGGACGGCCCGGCGGCGGCGCTGGTCAACCGGCTGGTCGGCAATGCCCCCGAGGCCGCCGTGCTGGAGACCACGCTCAACGGCTGTGCGCTGCGGCCCCGTTCGACGGTGATCGTCGCGGTCGGCGGCGCGCCCTGCCACGTCACGGTCGACGGGCGTCCGGTCGCCTGGGGCGCTCCGGTGCGCGTGCCCGCAGGTGCGCTCCTGGACGTCGGCACGGCCGTGTCAGGTGTACGCGCCTATGTGGCCGTCTCCGGCGGCATCGCCGTCGAGCCCGTCCTCGGCAGCCGCTCCACGGACCTCCTGTCCGGCCTCGGCCCACCGCCCCTCACGGACGGCACCGTGCTCCCCCTGGGCCGGTCGACATGGCTCCACGCGCGCGTGGACGCCGCCCCGCAGCCCGCGCCGCCCGCCGAACTCGTCCTGCGCGTGACACCGGGCCCGCGCGACGACTGGTTCACACCGGCCGCCGTACGTGCCTTCACCTCCCGTGCGTACCGCGTGTCCGCCGCCAGCAACCGCATCGGGCTGCGCACCGAGGGCCCCGCCCTGGAACGGGCGATCACCCGCGAACTCCCCAGCGAGGGCGTCGTCCTGGGCTCGGTCCAGGTCCCGCCCGACGGCCGTCCGGTCGTGTTCCTGGCCGACCATCCGACGACGGGCGGCTACCCGGTCATCGCCGTCGTCCGCGCGGCCGACCTCCCGGCCGCCGCACAGGCGGTACCGGGCACCCCCGTGCGTTTCGTGGCCGTACGCCGTCGCTGACCCGGCTCTCCGCCACGCACGCGCGCTAGGCCGCCTCCGGCGCGGGCCGCTGCCCCGGGACCGAGCGAGGTCCGGGCACCGACAACCCCTCCGGCAGCGGCCACTGCCCCGACATCGGCCGGGGCTCCGGCACGGGCCGCTCCAGCACAGGCCGCTCGATCACCGACCGAGGCTCCGGCACGGGCCGCTGCTCCGGCACTACCCGCTGCTCCGACAAGGACATCCGCTGCCCCGACACCGACGCCTGCACCGGCACCGGCACCGACCCCGGCACCGCCAGCGAAGCCAGCGCCACCGACACCGACTGCGCCGCGCGCAGGTCGAGCCGGCCGCAGGTGCCCTTCGCACGGTGCCGCATCTCGGTGACGGCGAGGCGCAGCAGCTGGGGCAGCAGGTCGTTGCAGCGCCGGACCACCCAGGCGGTACCGGCCGTGGCCAGCCACAGCAGACTCGCCGACCTGGTGGGCGGCGGGAACTCGGGCTCGGCCGAAGGCGCGGCCCCGGTCGCGATGCCCCGCTTCGCCAGCATCGCGTGGAAGCGCAGCGCCAGTTGCCGGTGCCCACGCTCCCCGGGATGCAGCCGGTCCGAGCTCCACATCGCGCGGTCGCCGATCCAGTCGTCGTCGACCGCGTGCAGATGCACGGCCCCGTAGCGCTCGGACAGCGTGTGGACCACCGTGTTGACCGCCCGCTGCCGCCGGGCCAACGGATGGCCCAGCACCCCCGGCAGCCCCAGCATCGTGCCCGGGTCGGGCAGACAGGCCGTGAGCACGGCGGTGCCCTGTCGGGCGAAGGACGCGTAGACCCTGTCGAGGCGGTCGGCGATCTTCTCGATGTCGTAGGTGCCGCGCAGCGTGTCGTTGACGCCCACGACGACGGACGCGATCTGCGGGCGCAGGGCCAGCGCGGCGGGCAGCTGGGTCTCCAGCACGTCTCGCGTCTGTGCCCCGCTGACCGCCAGGTTGGTGAACTCGGCGGCGGGTTCGGACAGCCCGGCGGCGAGCAGCGCGGCCCAGCCGCGCCACCCGTCCCCCACGGGATCGCCCACCCCCTCGGTGAGCGAGTCCCCGAGGGCGACGTACCGGAGCGGTCTCATGCCGCGCCCTCCGCGCGCGCGAAGGGACGGACCGGCACCGCCGCGTCGTGCGCGGTGAGGAAGGCGTCCACCGCCGTGCCCCACCCGAAGCACTCCGCACGCGCGCGTGCCGCCTCCCGGCGCTCGCGCTCGGGACGGTCGAGCAGCATCTCCACGGCGTCCGCGAAGGCGTCCCCGTCGTTGGCCGCGGTGGCCCCGGCGGAGCCGATCACCTCCGGCAGCGCGGACGACGAACTCGCCACCACGGGCGTTCCGCAGGCCATGGCCTCCAGCGCGGCGAGCCCGAACGTCTCGGCGGGTCCGGGGGCCAGGCAGATGTCGGCGGAGGCCTGGAGCGCGCCGAGCAGGCTGCGGTCGGCGACATGCCCGAGGAAGGTCACCGGCAGGTCGCGCTCCTGCGCCCGCTGTTCAAGACGCGCCCGCAGGGGGCCGTTTCCGGCCACTACGAGCACCGCGCGCACCCCGCGTCCGCGCAGCGACTCCAGGGCGTCCAGCGCGGTGCCGGGCCGTTTCTCCACGGAGAGCCGGGAGCACATCACCAGCAGCTTCTCGTCGGCACGCGCGTGTGTCTCGCGCAGCGCCGCGTCCCGCAGGGTGGGACGCCGGTTCATCAGATCGACGCCCAGCGGGGCTCGTACGACGTTGCGGGCGCCGATCCGCACGAACTCCCGCTCGGCGAACTCGGTGGTGCAGACGACCTTCGAGTACGTGTGGGCCGTACGGACGTTGAGGGCGTCGGCGGCGCGCCGGGACAGGTTCTCCGACAGGCCCCAGGTGCGCAGCACTCCGTCGGCGGTCTCGTGGGAGACCATCACGGCGGGGACCCGGGCCCGGCGGGCCCACCTGCCCGTCCAGCGCAGCGTGGTGCGATCGGAGACCTCCAGGCGGTCGGGGGCGAGTTCCTCCAGGAGGGCCGCGACCCGCCGTTTGTCGAGGAGCACGCGGTAGCCGCCGGTGCCGGGCAGCATCGGGCCGGGCAGGGTGATCACGCGGCCCTGCTCGGTCTCGCAGTCGCTGTGCTTCTCGCCCGGCACGACGAGGACCGGATGGTGGCCCGCCAGCTTGAAGCCCTTGCCGAGCTCGCGCAGCGCGGTCCGCAGCCCTCCGGAGGCGGGGGCGACGAAGTTCGCCAGCCGGACGATGCGCAAGGAGGCGTTGGCCGGCGCGTTCGTGGACGTGTTCATCGAGCTGTTCATACCGCCACCGCCGGCCTCCGTGCCTTCAGCACGGCCTCGTAGTGGGCGATCAGCTGATCGCCGATGACAGCCCAGGTGCGTCCCTCGACCGTGGCACGTCCGGCGGCCCCATAGGCGGCCCGCAGCGCGGGGTCGGCGACCAGGGACCGTACGGCGTCCCGTACGGCGTCGGCGTCGCGCGGCGGCACCAGGAGCCCGGTGCGGCCGTGGTCGACGAGGTCCAGCGGGCCGCCGGCGGCGGGCGCGACGACCGGCACGCCGCTGGCCATGGCCTCCTGCACGGTCTGACAGAAGGTCTCGAACGGACCCGTGTGGGCGAAGACGTCGAAGGAGGCGAAGATCCGGGCGAGGTCGTCGCCGCCGCGACGGCCCAGGAACACCGCGCCGGGCAGCGCCTCGGCGAGTGCGGGCCGGCTCGGCCCGTCGCCGACGATCACGACCTTCACGCCCGGCAGTCCGCAGACGCCGGCGAGCAGGTCGATGTGCTTCTCGGGGGCGAGACGGCCGACGTAGCCGACGATGGTCTCGCCGTTCGGGGCGAGTTCGCGGCGCAGTGCCTCGTCCCGGAGTCCGGGGCGGAAGCGGGCTGTGTCCACGCCGCGTGCCCACAGCTCGAGCCGGGGAACTCCGTGGGCCTCAAGGTCGTTCATGGAAGCGCTGGAGGGGACGAGTGTGAGGTCGGCGGCGGAGTGGACGGACCGTATGCGCCGCCAGGCCGCGGCCTCGCCGGCGCCCATGTAGGTGCGGGCATATCCGGCCAGGTCGGTCTGGTAGACGGCGACGGCGGGGATGCCGAGCCGGGCGGCGGCGGCCATGCCACGGACGCCGAGGACGAAGGGGCTGGCCAGGTGCACGATGTCGGGCTGGTGCTGGATCAGCGCTGCGGCCAGGCGCCGACTGGGGAGCGCGACCCTGACCTGGGGATAGCCGGGGAGCGGGAGGGAGGGGACATGGACGACGGGGCAGGGCGCCAGAGCGGCGGCCGCCTTGTGCCCGGGAGCGGGGGCCGGGGCGACGACGATGGGGGCGTGACCGCGATCGACGAGGTGTCGGGCGGTCTGGAGCGCGCAGTGGGCCACGCCGTTCACATCGGGGGGAAAGGATTCGGTCACGATGACTACACGCATACCGGTGTTGTCGCCGTGCTGGACGTGGCCGCGTCAAAGTGGATCTTTCCGAACGACAAACGTCCCATGAGCGTTCCGCTGCGCCCCCGGGCGGGTCAGGTCATGTCCATGCACGCCTGACCCGCAGGTCACCCGGAGTTCACCCGGCGGGCGGATCTCCGCGACTTTCACAGCGCGGACACAGGCCCGCCCGTTGGGTCAGCCGGCGGCCGTGTCCGGCCCGATGCGACTGCGTACAGCCGTCTGCACCTCGGCCTCCTCGGCCGGGTCGGCGGCCAGTCGGCGCAGTCGCTCCACGACGCGCGTGTCACCGGTCTCGGCGTGCCGGGCGGCGATCTCGCGGGTGGTCTCCTCACAGTCCCAGAGGCACTCGACGGCGAAGCCGGAGGGGAAGGAGGGGTCGGTGGCGGCCAGGGCGCGGGCGGTGCGGCCGCGTAGGTGGGAGGAGGCGGTCTCGCGGTAGATATGGCGCAGGACGGGGGCGGCGCAGGCGATGCCGAGCCGTCCGGTGCCGTCGACGAGGGTCCACAGCGTCGGCGCGTCGGGGCCTTCGCCCCGTACGGCCTCCCGTAGTGCGGCCAGGACGAGGTCCTTGTCCTCGGCTCCGCCCCGGCAGGCGAGCATGCGTCCGGCGGCGGCGCCCAGCGGATCGGGCCGTCGGGCCCAGCCGCGCGCGCGGTCGACGGCGGCGACGCTGCGCATCCGTTCGAAGGCGTCGACGGCGGCCTCCACGACCGCCGACGAGCCGGTGACCACGGCCGCCTCGATCAGGTCGAGGGCGTCGGGATCATTGCTGTCGGCGAGGTAGCGCAAGGCGGTACAGCGGGCTCCGTCGGTGCCGTCCTTGGCGGCGGCGACGATCTCGGGCCGGTCCTCGGGGCCCGCGACGGCCATGAGGCACCGCGCGGCGGGCACATGGAGGGCCGCTCCGCGCTCGATGCCCTGCTGGGCCCACTCGAAGACCGCCTGCACGCTCCACCCCGGACGGGGCCCGGTAGGTCGCATCTGCCGCTGCCAGCGGTCGAAGCAGCCGGCCTCGTGCGCGGCACGCACACGCGTGGCGATCGACTCGCGCGGATCCTCCGCCCACAGCCGCCACGGCCGTGGCTCAAAAGCATCGCGTACGGCGGTGGCCAGCTCGGCCTCGCCCTCGGGATCGGCCGGGAAACGCGCGAGGACGGGCGCGGCGAGGGCACGCAGCCCCGCGTCGTCGTCCCGGAGCGCCAGCTCGTCCAGGGCCCAGGCCCAGTTGGAGCCCGTGGCGGCGTACCTGCGCAGCAGTTGGAGCGCGTCCCGCCTGCCGTAGGAGGCGAGGTGGCCGAGGACGGCCAGGGCCAGGCCCGTGCGTGACTCCTCGGTGTCGAGAGCGTCCTCGACGTCGAAGAGGTGCGCCTCGATCTCGTCCAGCTCACCGCTGAGGTCGAGGTAGAGACGGGCGTAGTAAAGGGAGCGGTTCTCCACCTGCCAGTCGTGGCGGGGGTCCCGCAGCACACAGTGGTTCAGGGCCGCGAGCGCCTCGGCGCGCGGGGCGGTGAGCGCGTGCAGTGTGCCGTCGCCGCGGCCCCGCTGGAGCAGGCCGAGCAGCGTACCGCTGGGCGCTATGACCGGTTCGAACATGGGAAACAGCCTCACATCAAGCGTCGACGCAACCGGGGTTCTTGCTTCACCTGGCCGCGTGACAACACGTCGGGGCGCCCGCCGTTTCCTGCTTGCTGTAGACCATCTTCCTCTGCCTCTCGTCGGTGGCCCATGCGGACCGCATCACGGCCCGCGCGGTGCGGCAACACCTGCCCAGCCATCGCGTCCGTGAATCACGACGTCATGATGACTCGGCACTTCCGTCTGCCGCGACCGAAATTTCGGCGGCCCTGTACCGCCTCCCCCGTTTTCCGTGTTTTCGCTGGTCAGATCATTCGGATCAGTGTGCGCCGAACAGCTCGAGCAGTTCGGTCTTGCCGAACATGCGGGCCGTGTCGACGGCCGACGGGGTCCCCGCGGCCGGGTCGGCACCCGCCTCCAGAAGGACCTTGATCACTTCCGTCTCACCCTTGAAGACGGCACCGGCGAGTGGCGTCTGGCCCCGGTCGTTGACACGGTCCCCCTCGGCCCCACGAGCGAGCAGGGCGCGGACCGCCTCGGCGTGGCCGTGATAGGCGGCGAGCATCACGAGGGAGTCGCCGCGGTCGTTGGTGAGGTTGGCCGGTACGCCCGCGTCGACGTACGCGACGAGCGCCTCGGTCTGCCCCTGCCGGGCCAGATCGAAGATCTTGGTCGCCAGCTCCACGACCTCGGGGTCGGGGGCATCAGTCATCGGCCGGACCGCCTCTCACTACGAACACGGGGACTGCGGGGAAAGCTGGAACTACTGGTACTGCTGGTACTGCCGGTACTGCTGGGGAGCACGGGTACGACCGGCGAGCGGTGTCGGCCGTACGAGTGATTCGCCAGGGTACTGGCTCGCGCGGCACATGACCCGATGCGTCCGCGGCAAAGATCATCGCAGACACGGCAGGACGCAACACCCAAGCTCATCCGGTCAAGGACACTCCGCCAACAGTAGGAAATCTGAGGAATTTCACCCAGTTGCACCTTTTATCGTATGGATACATCCTGTGAGCCTGGAAGTACTCATGGTGACTGTCCCCACCAAAACCAGGAGCACTCACATGATCCTCTCCATCTCAGGCGTCGTACTGCTCGGCATCGTCGTCTTCATCTTCTTCCGCAAGGACGGGCTCAAGGCGTCCCACGCCCTGATCTCGGCCCTGTTCGGCTTCTATCTGGCCAGCACGGCCATCGCCCCGAGCATCAAGGCCGGCGGCGAGAGCCTGGCGAGCCTCCTGGGCGGCATCCAGTTCTGACGCCGCCCGTCCAGCCCGTACGCACCTCCAGGAGACAGCAGTGGCCCGCCGCCCCCTCCCCCGCATCCTGAGCACAGGCAGCGCGCAGATCGCCCGAAGCCGGGAGCTGGCCCGGGCGCAGCTCACCCGAAGCCGGGAACTGGCCCGGACGGCGAGCGACAGCGCCTCTGACGTCCTCCATCCGCTGATCACGATCACCCGCGGTCTGCGCCGGCTGGCCTCGGCCGGGCGGCGCAGATGGGCCGACACCCCCAAGGACAAGCGCGGACCGCTGCTGTTCCTGGTGGCCTCGTTGATCCTGGTCGTGGCGCTGGTGCCGTACGGGCCGCTGCTCGCCGTCATCACCCTGATGGCGGCGGCAGCCTGGCAGGGCAGGGACCGTGCACCGGCCACGCCCGAGGGACCCGACGAGTCCCAGACGGAGCGGCTGAGATCGCTGTACGAGGCGCTGGTCCCGTACTTCTCCGCCGCCGACGATCCCGCGCCGCTCTACACCCACGGCGGCGAGTGGGAGAAGGCCTTCCCGGAGTACGAGTTCGACGGCACCAGCCGGATCAGCAGCCTTCTGGTCCGCTACCCGGCCTACTTCACCGACGGCGAGGCGCAGGCCCGCGCGCGGATCGAGCACCTGCTGACCGCGAAGTCGGGCCGTGGCCGGGAGTACCACTTCGCCTGGGACGAGGAGGGCAACGAGCTCGCGGTCAGCGTCCTCGCGCCGCTGCCCACCGACATCGCCGCCCAGCGCTTCGTCACGGCCCCCGGCGAAACGGTTCTCGGCTTCACCGACCCCACCCTGGTCCAGCGCACGCTGCCCCTCACCCACGGCGACCGGCAGCGCGACGTACCGCCGGTCGTCTGGCGCACCGGCATCCGCTCCACCGAGCCCCATCTGCTGGCCCTGGGCCAGCCCGGCAGCGGCACCTCGACCCTGCTGCGCTCCATCGCCCTGCAGGCCCTGCAGTACGGCGACGTCGTCATCGTGGAGGGCGGCGGCACCGGCGAGTACGCGTGTCTGACCGGCCGGGACGGGGTCCTGGCGGTCGAGTGCGGGCTGGCCGGGGCACTGGCCAGCGTGGAGTGGGCGGCGACGGAGACGGAGCGGCGCCTGATCGCCGTGAACCGGGCCCGCCAGGCGGGCAACCCGCCGCCGGAGGACACCAAGCGCCCGCTGTGGATCCTCCTGGACCGGCCGACCGCGTTCACCCACCTCGCCGCCGCGGACGACCGCAAGGACCCGCAGGCCCTGCTCCAGGTCCCGCTCCGGCACGGCCGCTCGGCCAACGTCACGGTGGTCGTGGCCGAGCAGTGGGACGCCCTGGACGCGCTGAGCGACGCGGTACGCCAGCACACGCGCGCGCGTGTCGTGCTCGGCCCCGCCACGGCCGAGCAACTACGCACGGCGCTGGGCGCTCCCCCGCACACCACGCCGGTCGCCGACGTCCCGCCCGGCCGCGGCTACGCCCGTCTGGGCACCGGCCCGGTCCACCGGCTCCAGGTCCCGGCGACCCCGGACCCGTACGACGACGCGACCAGCGACGCACACCGGCAGGCGGTACTGGAACTGCTGCCGGAGCGGACGACGCCGGTGGAGGCGGAGACGCTGGGCCGGCTGGACAAGACGGACCAGGAGCCGGAGCCGGTTCCTGCGGACGCGGTGGTGGCGGAGCCGGTGCCTGCGGAAGCCGTGGCGGCGGAGCCGGCGTGACCCGGGCGGCGTGCCAGGCGGCGTGAGCCACCGGCCCGGCCCGGGCAGCATGCCGAGCCGCGTGAAGCACCGGCCCGGCCCCGGCGATGTGTCGGGCTGCGTGCGCCACCCGCACACCGCCCCAGCGCCCACCCCGCCACGCCCGGGGCGTGTGCGGCCCCCCCCGCCTCGAACTCATCGGGCCGTACCTGGGACCGGCTGCGCCAGATG